>NZ_JFYS01000012.1:0-298963 GCF_000632045.1 Stenotrophomonas sp. RIT309 | reverse complement strand
ACTCCGTATAGTCTGGAAGGGTCGAGAGCTCCCCCGCTTGCCCAGTCTTATCACTGCGAGTGTCAGCTCCAGCAACTGTTCGGGCGGATCAAGGGAGATTCCGGCGTGGGCGCCAAACTACATGGCGATCGTCGAGATCCAGGCTTACACGGCGGCCCACGCCGGCTCTCGACACCTACGGTGCCAGATTCCAATCAGATAAGGCTTGGCCGCGGCATCCATGCCGCGGACACCCCGCAATCCGACACCGCCCCGCCTTCGACAGGTTCCCGGTGACGGCTTGATTCGTTCCGGTAGATCCACGCCATGCGTGGATGGAAGCATCCGTAATCTGTCTGGAGAAGAGCCCCCTTGTTGTTCAAGGGGGCGGGGAAGGTGAAATGCGTGGACACGCCAGCGCGCCACAGGCGCGATGGCGTGTCTTGGGTACGTCATTGCTGCGGATTATCATGGGCGGATGACTTCCGTACGCCTGACCTGCACGCTGGCGCTGCTGCTGCCCCTGGCCGCATGCACCACCACGCCTTCGCCTTCGACAACCATCGCTGCACCTGCTGCGGAGGCGAATACGCCGCCCGCCAGCCCGCCGAAGCTGCTGTTGATCTCCATCGACGGCCTGCGCGCCGATGCGTTGGATCGCGGCCTCACCCCGAACCTTCAGCGGATCATCGATGGGGGCGTGCGTGCGCGCTGGATGACGCCCTCCTATCCCTCGCTCACCTTCCCCAACCACTACACACTGGTCACCGGCCTGCGTCCGGACCACCACGGCATCATCAACAACAGCATGGACGATGCTGCGCTCGGTCGCTTCGCGCTGCACGACCGCGCTGCGGTGACCACCAGCGGATGGTGGGGCGGCGAACCGATCTGGGTCGGTGCCGAGAAGGTCGGTGTGCGCACCGCCACCACCTCATGGCCGGGCAGCGAAGCCGAGATCCAAGGCACACGGCCCAGCCAATGGCGCATTTACGACGCCAAGGAACCGCTGGAACAGCGTGCGCAGACAGTGCTCGACTGGCTGTCGCAGACCGATGCCGATGCGCCGCGCCTGACCACGCTGTACATGGAGCACGTGGACAAGGCCGGCCACAACTTTGGCCCCGAATCCAGGCAGTACACCGAGGCCATCGTGCATGCCGACCAGGTCATCGGCCAGGTGCTCGATGGCCTGCAGCAGCACGGCCTGGCCGACAGCACCAACGTGATCGTGGTCTCCGATCACGGCATGGCGTCGGTGCCGGAGGGCCAGGTGATCGCCCTCGAATCAATGGTTGACCCTGCCATCGCGCGCAACGTCAGCGCAGGCCAGTCGGTCGGCTTCACGCCGGAGGTGGGACGCGAAGCAGAGGCCGAGCGTGCCCTGCTCGGTCGCCACGCACACTACGAATGCTGGAAGAAGGAGAATCTGCCGGCCCGCTGGCATTACGGCACCCATCCGCGCGTGCCGGCCATCGTCTGCCAGATGGATGAAGGCTGGGACGCGCTGACGCGCGAGAAGATCGCCAAGCGCGAGCACGCCGATCGCGGCTCACATGGCTACGACAACGCGTTGCCGTCGATGCGCGCGGTGTTCGTCGCCCGTGGCCCTTCATTCCGGCAAGGCCTGGTGATCGACGGTTTCGACAATGTCGACGTCTACCCGCTGCTGGTGCACCTGCTGCAGGTGCCGGAAGCGGCCAACGATGGCAACGCGCAGACGCTGCAGAAAACCCTGCGCTGATCGCGGCGCCATGCCCTGGCCACGGCCAAAAAAAACGCGGCGCCGAGCGCCGCGTTTTTTTTTGGAGCGGTCGGTCGGCGGATCAGCCGGCCTTGGCCACTGCCTTCTTGGCCACAGCCTTCTTCGCCGGAGCCTTGGCCACGGTCTTCTTGGCAACCGGGGCGGCGGCGCCTACGGCGACCTTGCTCGCGGTGTGCGAACGGGCGTTGCCGTAGCTGGCGTTGTAGCGCTTGCCCTTGGCGGTCTTGCGGTCACCCTTACCCATGTCTTCAACTCCTCAAATGTGAAATCTGGTTACCCCGTACTGACACGGGTTCGGCGGGGCCGCCTTGCTGGGCGCCCCCGCGCACGATCGGAAAGCCTACCACGGAGCGCCTAGTGCGCGCAGCTGGCGTCATGCACGTGGCCGTGGTTCAGGCGCAGGTTGACCAGGTGCGCGATGCCGACCAGCAGGCCGCCCAGGGTCATCACTACCGCATGCGGCACCGCGTTGTGGTGCAGCGGGTCGTACAGCACGCCGGCCCACAACGCGACCAGGCCGGGAATCAGGAACGCCAGCGCACGCAGCGCACCGTGCCGCCGATAGCCCCAGACCAGGCTGAACAAGCCCAGCAGGGTCACGAACACCACCAGCGCCTTCTCCACGCCATCGCTGAGCCAGAAGGACAGGCCAAGCGAGGGGGCAGCGGCCAGCAGCAGCGGAATGACCGCGCAGTGCACCGCGCACAGCATCGAACCGGTGGCGCCGAAGCGATCGAGCAGGTGGCGCAGGCGTGAGGGCAAAGGCATGACTTCCAGCAGGGCGGCGAATCGTTATGGAATAATATAACATCGTTTCCCGACCCGCACGGTTCCCCTCCCCCTGTCCCGCCGACGGGATTCGTGCGCCACCCGATTGATACAATGTAACAAAGGACCGCCCATGCCCTCCCGTCACCCTCGCCTCAAGCCGCATTCCCTGGCCCTGGCGCTTGCTGCGCTGCTGCCCTCCGTCGCCTTTGCGGCCTCCGACGATGATTCGCATCGTGACCGCCACCTGACCGAGCTGTCCTCGGTGCAGGTCACGGCATCGCCGCTGCAGGGTGATGCCGAATCGCTGGCGCGGCCGGTTGAAGTGCTGGCCGGTGAGCGCCTCGATGAGCAGAAGGCCGGCACCCTCGGTGACACCGTCGCCAAGCTGCCCGGCGTGCAGAGCACCTTCTTCGGCCCCGGCGTCGGCCGCCCGATCATCCGTGGCCAGGAAGGTCCGCGCGTGGCCGTGCTGTCCAACGGCATGGGCAACATGGACGCCTCCACCGTCAGCGCCGACCATGCCACCAGCATCGAGCCGTTCCTGGCCGACCAGATCGAAGTACTGAAAGGCCCGGCTACCCTGCTGTTCGGCAGCGGCGCGATCGGCGGTGCGGTGAACGTGGTCGATGGGCGCATTGCGCGCGAACTGCCGGATCGCCCGCTCAGCGGCCGTGCCGAGCTGCGTGGCAATTCGGTCAACGACGAACGCAGCGGCATGTTCCGCCTGGACGGCGTGAGCGGCAATGTCGTGCTGCACGTGGATGGCCTGGTGCGCAATGGCGATGATTTCCGCATTCCCGGCTACGCGGTGATCGAGGGCCTGGAAGACCACCACGATGACCACGACCACGCGGGCGAGGAAGGCGAAGAGCCGCGTCGCGGCCGCCTGGACAACAGTTCCATCCGCACCCGCGCCGGTGGCGTCGGCGCCACCTGGCTGGGCGAAGGCGGCTACTTCGGCGCCTCGGCCAGCACCTACCGCACCAACTACGGCATCCCCAACGGCGCCCACGTGCATGCCGACGGCGATGGCCACGACCATGGTCACGACCACGACCATGGCGAGGAGGAGGAAGGTGAAGAGCACGACGTGCGCATCGACATGGTGCAGAACCGTTTCGAGACCAAGGCCGGCATCTACAACCCGGTATCGTTCCTGAAGAACGTCAACGCGCGCGTGGCCTACACCGACTACGAACACGTGGAGCTGGAAGCCGGCACGCCGTCCACCCGCTTCACCAACCGCGGCATCGAAGGCCGCCTGGAAGCGGTGCAGCAGCAGATCGGCGGCTGGGACGGCGCCTTCGGCCTGCAGTTCGGCAACAGCGATTTCGGCGCAAAGGGCGAAGAAGCGTTCGTGCCCGATACCGGAACCAAGAACATCGGCCTGTTCGTTCTGCAGGAAAAGCAGTTCGGCCCGTTCAAGCTGGAACTGGGCGGTCGCCACGACCAGGTCAAGCTGGACCCGACCGGCGACTACCGCCGCCGCAAGTTCGACGCCACCAACCTGTCGGCCGCCGGTATCTGGAAGCTCAACGATGCGGTCGACCTGCGCATCGGCGTGGACAGCTCCGAGCGTGCACCGACCAATGAGGAGCTGTACGCCGCCGGTGCGCACATCGCCACCCGTTCGCTGGAAATCGGTGATGCCAACCTGAAGACCGAGCGCGGCCAACGCATTGAACTGGGCATCCACACCCACAGCGAGCGCCTGGACTTCTCTGCCGCGATCTACCAGACCAGGTTCAAGGACTTCATCTACCTGGCCGACACCGGCATCACCGAGAGCCTGCCGGTGCGCACCTGGACCCAGCAGGACGCGGTGTTCAAGGGCGCCGAAGCCGAAGCGCTGGTGCATCTGTTCGAAGGCGGCGCCGGCGATTGGGACCTGCGCGTGTTCGGCGACTACGTGCAGGCCAAGCTGGACGGCAACGGCAGCCGTACCCTGGACATCGCCGTGCCGCACGGTGACCACAACCACAACTACAGCGTGGAACTGGCCAACACCGGTTACCTGCCGCGCATCGCCCCGGCCCGTGTCGGCGCCGACCTGCGCTGGGCGAAGGATGGCTGGCGTGCCTCGGTGGGCGCGGTGCGTTACAGCCGGCAGAAGGACGTTGCGCAGAACGAGGAGCCGAGCAACGGCTACACCCTGGTCGATGCGCACCTGGCCTACCGCTGGGACCGCAGCGACAGCAACAGCTACGAGTTGTTCCTGGATGGCAGCAACCTGACCAACCGCGAAGTGCGTCCGCATACCTCGCTGCTGAAGGATTACTCGCCGCTGCCGGGTCGTGGCGTCGCCTTCGGGATCCGCGCGTTCTTCTGATGAGGCATCCACGCATGGCGTGGATCTACTGACGTGCATCCACGCATGGCGTGGATCTACTGACGTGCATCCACGCATCGCGTGGATCTACTGAAGTGCATCCGCGCGTGGTGTGGATCTACTGACTTTGACGGCGGCATGCTGTCGTTCTCTCCCGGGGGGCCAGGTTGGCCCCCCGTCTTTTTTGATGACCTCGATCGACCCTCACGCATCCGTCACAAAGATGTGCGTACGACAACAAGCGGACAATCCCGTCGCCATCTGTCTCTCGCCATCCGGACATTTGTGTCCGAAAATGAAGCCATGACCACCCAACGTGCCGATGCCGCTGCCCGCCGAGCCCTCATCCTCGATGCTGCCGACCATGTGTTCGGCCAACACGGCGTCACCGCGCCGCTGGACCTGGTGGTCGAGCGTGCCGAAGTCGGCCGCGCCACCCTGTATCGGAATTTCCCTGACCGCACCGCGCTGATCCAGGCGCTGCTGCAGCGCACGGTCGACCGCATCCGCCGCCAGGTCGAGCAGCTTGGCGACCGCGACGACGCCCTGTTCGAGGTGTTTGAAGGCATGGCCCAGCGCATCGTCGATTCGCCGGCACTGGCCGATTACTGGCGCGCGGTCGATTCGGACGTGCCGGCCATGCGCACCGCACGCGAGACCGTGCGCGACCTGCTGGAAGCCCCCATCGCCCGCGCCAAGGCTGCTGGCCTGTGCCGGCCCGACCTGGAGAAGACGGATATTTCACTGATCTCGGGCATGCTGGGGGCGGCCCTGCGCGGCAAGACCCGCGATGAGCGCGCCCAGCTGGCCGGGCGTGCCCTGCAGCTGCTGCGCGGGGGACTCCAGGGAGCAGCCAGCGGGGAACGCTGATGGTGCAGCCGTACCTCAAGCCGGTTCCGGATTGGGAGGAGCACGAGAAGCCGACCATGCCCGGTTCGGCATCGATGCCCTGGCACCCGCCTTATCGGCGTGCAGCCTATGCACTGGTGTCGCTGCTGGTGGCCATCACCGGCGGCCTTGGCAACGCGCTGGTAACGGCCAACCTGCCCTTCCTGCAGGGGCAACTGGCACTCACTCCCACCCAGGGCAGCTGGCTGGTGGCTGCCTACGCCATGGTCAACGTGACCGCCAACCTGCTGGCCTTCAAGTTCCGCCAGCAATACGGCATCCGCCTGTTTGCCGAGATCGGCCTGGGGCTGTACGCGGCGCTGGCGGTGCTGCACCTGTTCGTCGGCAGTTTCGAGACCACCATGCTGACCCGCGCCGCCAGCGGTTTCGCCGGCGCGGCCTGTTCGACGCTGGGGACGCTGTACATGCTGCAGGCGCTGCCGCGGCGATTCACCGGCAACCTGCTGGTGATCGGCGTCGGCCTGTCGCAGCTGGCGGTGCCGATTGCCTGGATCGTCTCACCCGGCCTGGTCGATACCGGCCAATGGCACCAGCTGTATTCGTTCGAAGCGGGGCTGGCGCTGTGCGCGTTTGCCGCCGTGGTCGTGCTGAAGCTGCCGCCGGGAATCCAGGTCAAGGCCTTCGAACCGCTGGATTTCCTCACCTTCGCCCTGCTCGCGCCTGCCGTCGCCCTGCTGGTGGTGGTGCTGGCCCAGGGCTACACGCGCTGGTGGTTGAACACGCCGTGGCTGGGCTGGGCGCTGATCGCCTCCATCGTGCTGACCACCACCGCACTGATCATCGAACACTACCGGCGCAACCCGCTGCTGCAGATCCGTTGGCTGTCGACCCTGCCGGTGATGCACTTCATCGTCGGCGCCTTCCTGATCCGCTTCCTGACCACTGAACAGTCCTACGGCGTGGTCAACCTGATGCGCACGCTGGGCATGGGACCGGACCAGATGCGGCCGCTGTTCGTGGTGATCCTGGCCGGCGTGGTCACCGGCATCGCCGGTGCGTCACTGACCTTCGGCCCGAAGCGCCTGATTGCGCAGCTGTTGATGGCGATCCTGCTGCTGGGTGCCGCCGCGTTCTTCGACCAGCACCGCACCAGCCTGGATCGCCCGCACGACTTCTACATCAGCCAGTTCCTGGCGTCGGTTGGCGCCGGCATGTTCATGGGCCCGCTGATCATGCTTGGCATTTCCGCCGCGTTGAAACAGGGCGTGGACCACATGATCACCTTCCTGGTGACATTGTCGATCACGCAGACGCTGGGCGGACTGGCCGGCTCAGCCGTGCTGGGAACATTCCAGCTGCATCGCGAGCAGCTGTATTCCAGCGCGCTGACCAGCCAGCTCGATCCAGCCTACCCGGTGGTGGCACAGCGCCTGCGCATCCAGCAACAGCTGTACGCAGCGCAGATCACCGACCCGGTGCTGCGCAGTGCCCAGGGCAGCGCGCAGCTGGCGCAGACCACCCGCCGCGAAGCCAACGTGCGAGGCTTCAACGATGTGTTCACCCTGAGCGGTTGGCTGGCAATCGGTTTCCTGTGCTGGTTGCTGCTGCTGTCGCTGCGTACCGCCGTACGCAAACAATGGCGCAAGCGCCATCCTTCCTCCCCCGCTGCGGCTGCGACCGCGGCACCGCGCTGAGTCCACCGTCATGCCTCCCGTCCCGCCCCGTCCAGACGACACCGACGCTGCCGAGAACGTCACCCCGCCGCCGCCCACCGATGCGGCACCGGCGGCGACGCCTGCCGCGCCCGCCGCCGCGCCGAAGTACCTCAAGCCGAGTTCGCGCAGCGTGGTGGTGATGGTGGTGGTGGCCCTGCTGGGCATCGCGCTGATCCTGCGCGCCTGGCACCTGTGGCCGTTCACCAGCACCGTGATGGTGACCGACAACGCCTACGTGCGCGGTCAGATCACGGTGATGGCGCCGCAGGTGAACGGCTATGTGACCGACGTGCTGGTGAAGGACTTCCAGCACGTGAAGCAGGGCGAGCCGCTGCTGCGCATCGACGACCGCATCTACGCGCAGCGGGTGGCGCAGGCGCAGGCCACGTTGGACAGCGCGCGCGCGGCCCTGGCCAATTCGGACCAGTCGCAGGCGCAGAACCGCGCGCAGATCGCTGCGGCGCGGGCCACGCTGTCGGCCGGCCAGGCCGAACTGCAGCGCTCGCGCAACGAGGCCAAGCGTTACGAGGAACTGGCGGCGCAGCAGCTGGTGTCCATCAACGACCGCGACAAGTTCCGCACCAGCCAGGCCTCGGCGCAGGCCAGCGTGCAGCAGTCGCAGGCGCAGATCCGCATCGCCGAAGAAACCCTGGTCTCGACCCAGGTCTCGCGCAAGAGCCTGGAAGCGCAGGTGGAAAGTGCGCAGGCACAGCTTGAGCTGGCCCGCATCGACCTGGCCAATACGGTGATCCATGCGCCGCGCGATGGGCAGATCAGCGAGGCGAGCGTGCGCGTGGGACAGTACGTAGCCGCCGGTTCGCAGCTGCTGTTCCTGGTGCCCGATGCATTGTGGGTGGTGGCCAACTACAAGGAAGGCCAGACCTGGCAGATGAAGATCGGGCAGCCCGCCTCGTTCTCGGTGGATGCGTTCCAGGGCCAGGTGCTGCGCGGACGGGTGGAGCAGATCGCGCCGGCCACCGGATCGGAGTTCAGCGTGCTGCGCCCGGACAATGCCAGCGGCAATTTCACCAAGGTGGTGCAGCGGCTGCCGGTGCGTATCTCGATCAACGGGGACCAGGAACTGGCGGCGCGGTTGCGGCCGGGCATGTCGGTGATCGTGCGGGTGGATACCGCGACCAAGCCGATGGACTAGGGCGCCGGCCCGGTGGAGTCGAGCCATGCTCCATGCTCGGCTGCATTGTTATGAAATGGGGTCAGATCCCTTTGCCACTGGCAAAGGGATCTGACCCCAATCCCGAGGAAGCCGGCCAGCGGCCGGCACTGCCCTCGCATCAGCCTGCGCAGCGGGCGCAGAGTCCGTGTACTTCCAATGTCTGTGCCTGCGGTTGGAAGCCGAGCTCCTTGGCCCGCTTTTCCAGCTGGGTCACGATCTCGCGGTCTTCCAGTTCCACCGCGCTGTGGCAGCTGTTGCAGATCAGGAACGGCACCGAATGGGCCGCACTGCTGGGGTGGTGGCAGGCCACGAAGGCATTGACCGATTCCAGCTTGTGCACGAAGCCATTGGCCATGAGGAAGTCGAGCGCGCGGTACACGGTGGGCGGGGCGTCAGCGCCCACACCCTTGCCGTTGCGCACCCACTCCAGCAGCTCGTAGGCCTTGACCGGCTTGCCAGCCTCGGCGATCAGCTTGAGCACGTTGGCGCGGATGGGGGTAAGGCGCAGCCCGCGCTCGCGCGAGACACGCTCGACCACCGCCACGAAATCCGAAGCGTCGTGGACATGGTGGTGCGGGGCCGTACAGGCGGTTTTGGCGGACATGCGCGTTCTCCAGTTCGGGCGTGGGCCGCAGGGCTCAGGCCGTTGCTACCTTGGTGATGGCCACATCGATGCGTTTCAAGGCCTGCACGCGGCCGGCCAGGTACACGGTATGGGAAATGTCAGGGCTGACCTGGGTGCCGGTGATGGCCACGCGCAGCGGCTGGGCGACCTTGCCCATGCCCATTTCCAGCGCGGCGGCTGCATCGTGCAGGGCCACGCCAACGGCCTCGGCGGTCCACTCCGGCAGGGCTGCCAGCAGCTCGCGGGCCTTGCCCAGCGGCAGTTCCGCACCGGCCTTGAAGTGCTTGGCCACGGCCGCTTCATCGTATTCGTTCAGCGGCTGGTACCAGACCACGGCCTTCTCGGCCATTTCCTTCAGGGTCTGCACGCGCTCGCGCAGGGCGATCACCACGTCCACCGGCGCCGGGCCAGCGGCCACATCCAGGCCCAGCTTCTGCAGCTGGTAGACCAGGTGCGGCACGATCGCGGCCGGCTCCTCGGTCTTCAGGAAGTGCTGGTTGACCCAGCCCAGCTTGGCCATGTCCAGGCGCGAGGCCTTGGAATTGCAGTCCTTCACATCGAACAGGTCGATCAGTTCCTGGCGGCTGAACAGTTCCTGGTCGCCGTGCGACCAGCCCAGCCGGGCCAGGTAGCTCAGCAGCGCATCAGGCAGGTAGCCGGCGTCCCTGTACTGCATCACGTCGGCCGCGCCGGTGCGCTTGGACAGCTTGGCGCCCTGCTCGTCCAGGATCATCGGCATGTGGCCGAACTTCGGCACCGGTGCGCCGATGCCTTCGTACAGGTTGATCTGGCGCGGGGTGTTGTTGATGTGGTCGTCGCCACGGATGACTTCGGAGATCTTCATGTCCCAGTCGTCCACCACCACCGCGAAGTTGTAGGTGGGGTAGCCGTCCGGACGGAAGATGACCATGTCATCCAGCTCGCTGTTGGCGATCTCGATGCGGCCCTTGATCAGATCATCGAACACCACCGTGCCTTCAAGCGGGTTCTTGAAGCGGATGACGCGGTTCGGGTCGTCCCTGTACGGCAGGCCCTGCTCGCGGGCAGCGCCGTTGTAACGCGGCTTTTCCTGCCTGGCCATCGCGGCCTCGCGCATGGCGTCCAGCTCTTCGCGGGTTTCGTAGGCGTAGTACGCCTTGCCGTCGGCGATCAGCTGCTCGGCCACTTCCTTGTACCGGGCGACGCGCTCGGTCTGGTAGAACGGGCCTTCGTCGTAGTCCAGGCCCAGCCACTCCATCGCCTCCAGGATCGCATCGATCGCACCCTGGGTGCTGCGTTCACGGTCGGTGTCCTCGATGCGCAGCACGAACTCGCCGCCACGATGGCGGGCCTCCAGCCAGCAGTACAGCGCGGTGCGGGCGCCACCGATATGCAGGTAGCCGGTGGGACTGGGGGCGAAGCGGGTGCGGCAGGTCATGGAGGGCTCGAGGAACGGGTATCCCCCGATTTTACCAGCCCTCCGCCCCCTGCGGAAAAAGGGGACGGAGGGGGGCAAGTCACTATTGCCGCGCTCCCGGGAGAACGCCGATGCAGCGGAGGGGAAACACGACTTGATCCCCTCCGTCCCTTTTTCAGGGCTCGGGCTTGCGCGGGAACGGCTGCTCGCGCATGGCAGCGTGGTAGGCGAAGGAGGCGACGATGGCGGCGGCCTGCTTCAGGTCTTCCGGTTCGGCGTGGTCCCAGGTGTCCAGGTGGCTGTGGTGGACGTTGCTGAAATAGTCCAGCTTGTCCTGGATGAACTGGAAGCCCGGCAGGCCGATGCGGTCGAAGCTGATGTGGTCGGTGCTGCCGGTGTTGCGGGTGGCCACGGTGGTTGCACCCACGTCATGGAACGGGGCGAGCCAGGCTTCGAAGATCGGCATCGCCGCCAGGTTTTCCTGTGCGTAGATGCCACGGAAGCGGCCCGAGCCGTTGTCCATGTTGAAGTAGACCTGGAACTTGCCGTAGTCGCGGGTCTTCTGCAGGGCACCGGTCGGTTCACGCAGCGAGGCCGGCAGCGCCTTCTGCGCCGGGTCGGTGGGCTCGGGGAATCGACCGAAGTGCTTGGCCACGTACGCCTGCGAACCGATCAGTCCCTGTTCCTCGCCACTCCACAGCGCAACCCGGATGGTGCGCTTGGGCTTGGCGCCGCCGGCCTTGAGGATGCGCATGGCCTCCATCATCACCGCCACGCCGGCGGCGTTGTCGGCCGCGCCGGTGCCGCTGTGCCAGGAATCCAGGTGCGCGCCGATCATCACCACCTCGTCCGGCCTGCTGCTGCCACGGATCTCGGCCAGGGTGTTGTAGCCGGGCTGGTCGGCCTCGTCGGTGAAGCGTGCGGCCACATCCACGCGCAGGCGCACGCTTTGCTTGGCTTCCAGCGCGCGTACCAGCGGATTGAAGTGCTCGGCGATCATCGCCAGTTCGGGAATGCCGGCCGCTTCACCGGCCTTGCGCGAGCCGCCACCGGCCACGCGGATGATGCCGTTGTCCCAGCTGCTGATGCTGATCGAGGCCAGCGCGCCTTCTTCAACGAAGAATGCGTTGACCTTCGCCGCCAGCGCCTGCTTCTCCTGGTATTCCTTGACCCGCTTGGCGCGGTCGGCGGCCACGTCCTTGTCCTT
Organism: Stenotrophomonas sp. RIT309; assembly: GCF_000632045.1. NCBI lineage: Bacteria > Pseudomonadati > Pseudomonadota > Gammaproteobacteria > Lysobacterales > Lysobacteraceae > Stenotrophomonas > Stenotrophomonas sp. RIT309. The sequence continues at coordinate 287,153 of NZ_JFYS01000012.1, read as the reverse complement.
GGGCAGGGTGAATTGCTGCAGGCCTTCCAGCGAGGTGGCGTCGTGCCGGTGCGAATCGGCGTCGGTGCCGCGCTTGTATTCGCGTGCCTCGCCCAGCAGCAGGATCTTTCCACGCAGCTTGCCGCGATATTTCTCGATGTCCTCGGGCTTCTTGATGTCCACCTGCAGCAGGTCGCCCTCGACCGGGCCGTTGGTGCCCGGCGTCCACGCCTTGGGCAGCGCATGCAGTGGCTGCACGCGATCGCCCAGCATCTCCACGCTGGCCGAGGTGAATTCCCAGCCACGGCCGAATTCGTCGAAGGCTTCGTCATGGACATTGTCCAGCTTCCATTCGCTGAACTTGCCGCGGGTCCAGGCGTTGGCACGCCCCATCGCCGGCGAATTGGTCAGGCGCGGCCCGATGCGTTCGGTGAGGTAGCTGAAGGTATCCATCACCTGCGACTTGTGGAACGCCTGCTGGCGGATCTTGCCGACCATGTCCAGGTCCACCGGCTCGCGCTGCTGCGCCACCGCATTGCCACCCATCGCCAGCGCTACTGCCAGCACGCCCCACTTCAGCCCGCTCCACGTCAACACGCCGCACCCCTGCCCTTCGGCTCGATCATCATCCGCTCGAGTCTAGCCAGCCGGGGCGCCCGGCCCCCGTCCCATCGGTCATGGGCATCTGGTAGATCCACGCCGTGCGTGGATGGCGCCTTCCCACCGAAGAGCGGTGCGGACCAAGGTTCGCACCCAGCAGAGGCCCCGTAGAACCACGCCACGCGTGGATGGGCCTTCCGCTGTCACCCCTTCCACCCCAGCCACAGCTGCGCGCGTTCGGGCAACAGCAGCAGCCAGTGCCGCTGGTCGATGCTGCTGCAACCAAACACCGTCGCATGTTCCGGCCAGTCTGCCGGCAGCCCATCGATGCCGATCTCCGACAATGCCCCCGCCCCGGCCTTCCATGGCCGGTAACGGGGCACCTTGCCGGCGAGCGCGCCGCGTCCGTGCCGCGCCTCCCGCAACCAGTCCAGCCCGCGCCGCTGCAATCCTTCGCAGGTGACGGCGGCCAGCTGGAAGCGGACCAGGCCGGGCGCGATCCGTGCCCCTGGCAAGGCCGCCAGTACCCCATGGGCCTGCAGCAGTGCATCCACCTCCAACAGCGCGGGAATGCCCTGTCGTGCCCGTTGCTGCAATCCTTGGCGCCAGCCCATGGCGTGCTCCTTACTTCTGTTCGGCCAGGGCGTACCAGTCAACCCGACGGGTCACCCACATCGCCAGCGCGAGGATCACGAACAGCAGCAGCGAGCCCATCAGCAGTGCATTGTTTTCCGAGACCAGCAGGCCATACAGCGCGCCGTACAGCACCGTCAGCATCGCGGCGAAGCCCAGGCCCCGCTTCCAGTGACCCAGCACATTGGCCAGGTACACCGCCTGCAGGCTGATGCAGGCCAGCGCGGAAACCAGGTAGGCCTGCCAGAAGGCGATGTGCTCGGACAGGCTGATCAGCAGCAGGAAGAAGATCGCCAGCGCCAGGCCGACCATCAGGTACTGCAGCGGATGGATGCGCAGCGACTTGATCAGTTCGAACAGGATGAAACCAACGAACGTCAGCACCACGAACAGCACGCCGTACTTGGACGCGCGGTCGGCCTGGGTATAGGTATCGACCGGGTCGACCAGCGAAACCTGCACCGCCTGCGCATCCAGGTCATCGCCCTCGCGCAGTCGCTGCTGTGCGTCCGATGCCAGCGAGGACACGGCCCAGCGTGCATCGAAGCCCTGTGCATCCACACGCCGCTCGTTCGGCAGGAACGCACCGGCAAACGACGGGTGCGGCCAGCTGGACCGCAGCGCGATCTGGTTGTCATCGCCCACCGGCACCACCGACAGCGAGCGGCTGCCATCGAGCTGCAGTTCCAGTTCCACGCTGCTGGCCGCCAGGGTGCCTCCGGTGCGGGCGATGCCGGCGATCGGTGCATGCAGCCCACGGCCCAGTGCGGATGCGCCGGCCACGCCCGGCAGCAGCTTGACCTGCTGTCCATCAACCCGCAGGTTCGGCGTACCAACCAGGCCACGCGCATCGGACACGCCCAGCGCGATGTAGGCCTCGCCATAGGTCATGCCATCGTGCTCCGGGTAGTCGTCCTCGCTGAAGGTCGCCTTGAGCTGGCCATTCCAGCTGTACACCGGCACCTTGAACAGGCCGACCGAGCGCTGGCTGGGCAGCAGCTCGCCACTGATCTGCAGGGTGGCCGGCGGCTGCAACCAGTAACCCTCGGTGGTCTGCAGCTCGGTCTTCTTGTTGCCCTGCGCATCGACCACTTCCACCTGCTCGCGCTTGGACCACGGCACCACGCGCACCGGCCCGACCACGCGCTGGGTACCGGCACGGCTTTCGGCCACCCGCGAGTAGGCCTCTTCGCGATAGGCGCTGCGCTCGGTGATGACGCTGCGGATCAGGAAAAGCGGGATCAGCAGCAGCAGGATCAGGCCGCCGACAATGGCGAACCGCAGCAGCATCTTCAGGGATTTCATCGTCCGTCCTCGTTGGAGAGGACTGCAGGATGGACGGCTGCGGTGAGCAGGGTTTGTGGCGAATTTGAAGTGGGTGTGAAGTCAGCGCCGCAGACGTTGGCCCGGTATCGCCAGCGGCAGCCACAGGCTGGCCACGGTGCCGCCGCCTTCGCGCGGCTGCAGGCTGGCGCGGCCGTCATGCAGGCGCACAACTTCCTGCACGAAGGGCAGGCCGAGGCCGGAACTGCGGCGGCCGGTGCCGGGTCGGGCCAGCGAATAGAAGCGCTCGAACACGCGCTCGCGTGCGTAGTCGGGAATGCCCGCGCCACGGTCGGCAACCTGCAGGCGTACGCCCTGCCCGTCCAGTTGGGCATCCAGTTGCACCTGTGCCCCGGGCGGCGAGAACGCAATGGCGTTGTCGATCAAGTTGTGCAGCGCTTGCCGCAGCAGATAGCCATCGCCCTGCACGCGCAGGTCGGGCACCTGCTCGATATGCAGCTGGACACCTGCGGCCTGCGCGCGTACCTGCGCCGCCGCCGCGGCTTCCTGCAGCAGCACCGGCAAGGCGATCGGATCACGGGTCTGCAACCACCCGTGCTGCTCGACCTCGGCCAGCGCCAGCAGCTTGTCGATGGTTTCAGTCAGCCGTTCCTGCTGGTCGACGATGCTGCGTGCGAAATGCGCACGGTCGGCGTCGGCCATCGGCTCCTGCAGCAGTTCGGCGGCACCGCGGATCGCCGCCAACGGGCTTTTCATCTCGTGGGTCAGCGATTGCACGTACTGCTCGACGTACGCCTTGCCTTCCAGCTTGCGCCGCATGGTCTCCAGCGCCTGGCCAAGATCGCCGATCTCGTCGCTGCGCCGCTTCGGCGGCGGCACCGGTTCACCGGCGCTGACCGCACGCGCATAGCGGCTGAGCTGGCCCAGGCCGTTGGTCAGCCACATCGTCACCAGCACGCCCACCAGCGCCGACAGGCCGATCAGCCACGCACCGCGCTCGATGATGGCGCGCTGGCTGGCGGCGATGAACGGATCGATGCTGCGGTTGGGCTGGGCCAGGCTGAGCACGCCGATCAGTGTGCTGCCATCGGCCGGGTCATACACCGGCGCGGCCACGTGCATCACCGTGTTGCTGTCATCGCCCGGCGTTTCCGGGCTGGAGCGCGCACCGTATTCGCCGCGCAGGGTGCGATAGACATCGTTCCAGCGCGAATTGTCGCGGCCCACGTCGCGGCCCAGCGAATCGTAGATCACGATGCCCTTGGCGTCGGTGATCGTCACCCGGTAGTCCAGCGCACGCTTGGGGAAGCGCCAGACCATCGCCTTCAGGTCGCGCTGCCGGGCCTTGGCCAGGTTGCGGGTGAAGGTGCCGTTGCGGATGGTGCCGGCCTTGACGTCGGCGGCGGCCATTTCCGCCAGCACGTTGGCCGCATCCACCAGGGTCGATTCCATCGCCTGGCGCACACCCGGCTTCACTTCGTTGACGAACACACGCATCACGAAGAACGCGGCGATGCCAACGATCAGGAAGAAGCCCAGGAACAGTTTCAGGACCAGACGCACGCGTCAGACCTCCAGGGCGTAGCCGAGGCCGCGATGGGTGCGGATCGGTTCACCGCTGGCGCCGGCCGCACGCAGCTTGGCGCGCAGTGTCTTGACGTGGGTGTCGACGGTGCGGTCGGCGCTGTCGGCGGCGCTGTCCCAGCCACGGTCCATCAACTGGGCACGGCTGAGGATCGCGCCGGGGCGCTGCAGCAGCGCCTCCAGCAACGCATATTCGTAGCGGGTCAGGTCCAGCGCATGGCCCTGGAAGCGGATGCGGCGGCCATCGCGATCGATGGCGAAGGCACCGTGTTCCTGCCAGCCGCTCTCGACGGACGGGGCCACCGCAGCGGGCGTGGCACGCCGCAGCCGGGCACGCACCCGCGCCACCAGCTCGCGCGGCGAGAACGGCTTGGCCATGTAGTCGTCCGCCCCCAGCTCCAGGCCCAGTACGCGGTCGAGTTCGTCGTTGCGGGCGGTCAGGAAGATCACCGGCACCTGCGCCACCGGCCCCGTCAGGGCCCGCAGCCGGCGGCAGACCTCGAAACCACTGAGGTCCGGCAGGCCGACATCCAGCACCACCAGGTCGATATCGCCGGCCTGCAGCTGCTGCAGCGCCTGCCCGCCCAGCAGGCAATGGCTGGCAGCGTAGCCTTCGCTGCGCAGCGCATAGAGCACGGTTTCGGCGATGGCCGCTTCGTCTTCGACCACCAGGACATGGGTAACAGGGGCTGTCATGGCGCGCAGCATAGCCGCTGCGGCCCTTGCCCCGTACACTGCCGCCCATGAACTATCGCCACGCCTTCCACGCCGGCAACCACGCCGATGTCCTCAAGCACATCGTGCAGCTGGCCCTGATCGACAGCTTCAAGCGCAAGGACAGCCCGTTCTTCGTGCTCGACACCCACGGCGGTGCCGGCCGTTACCTGCTGGCCAGCGAAGAAAGCCGCAAGACCCTGGAAGTCGAATCCGGGGTCATGCGGCTGATGGCCCAGCCCAAGCTGCCGGAGGTGGTCGAGCGCTACCTCAAGGCGGTGCAGGCCGACAATCCGGTCGGCGCGATGATCGCCTACCCCGGCTCGCCGCTGCTCAGCGCGCAGGCCATGCGCCCGCAGGACCGCATGGCGGTGTGCGAGCTGCAGGAGGATGAGGCCGCTTCGCTGAAGACCCTGTTCGCCCATGACAGCCGCGTCGGCGTGCACCCCGGTGACGGCTATGCGCTGCTGCGCTCGCTGCTGCCGCCCAAGTCCAACGGTGCCAAGATCGGCCGCGGCCTGGTCCTGATCGACCCGCCCTACGAAGCCCAGGACGCCGAGTACCAGGCGATCCTTGCCGCGCTGGCCGAGACCCTGGCGCGCTGGCCGCAGGCCACCTGTGCGGTCTGGTTCCCGATCAAGCAGCGCCGCACCATCCTGCATTTCCTGCGCAAGGCCACCGCACTGCCGGTGAAGTCGGCGATGACCATCGAGTTCCTGGTCCGCCCGGACGACTCCCCGCTGCGCCTCAACGGCAGCGGCATGCTGGTGCTCAATGCCCCCTGGCAGTTCGACCGCGTGGTCGGCCCGGCCCTGCCGGCCCTGCGCCAGCATCTGGGCGAGCCCGGTGCCAGCACCCGCCTGGACTGGCTGAAGACGGCCGAATAGGGGCCTTCACGAGGCTGTACGACCGTGAGCCTTTCGTTCACGGAATGCAGCCCCGGTGATGACACAATCGATGGACCACCAAGGAATCACCCGGTATGGCCACTCGCAACCGCATGCCGCCCTGGCATGAGATCTTCAAGGCTCCCAGCGGCCACGAGCTGCTGATCCGCCCCATCCGCCCCGAAGATGGCGCGCCGCTGCAGGCCGCCTTCAGCCTGTTCGGGCCGGAAGAAATCCGCGACCGTTTCCTGCAATCGGTGACCGAGCTGTCACCGGAAACCACCCAGCGCCTGACCCATCCCAACCCGAAGACCGAGATCACCCTGGTCGCCGCCGAGTCGCTGCCGGCCGGTGAGGCCGTGGTCGGCGCGGTGGCCCGTGCCTCGATCATCCCCGGTACCCGGGAAGCCGAGTACGCGATCCTGATCAGCCGCTTCCTGATCGGCCAGGGCCTCGGCCGCCAGCTGATGCGCAAGCTGGTGAAATGGGGCCGCGGCAAGTACCTGGACCGCCTGTATGGCGATGTCGCCGCCGAGAACGAGCCGATGAAGCAGCTGGCCGCCTCGCTGGGCTTCAAGCCGGTCCCCCATCCGAACGGGGCCGAAGGCCTGGTGCGGATGGTGCTGGAACTGGACAACTGACGGCAGCGCCGGGCCCTGCCCGGCGATGTTGATCCGACCGCTGCGCTCGCCGGGCATGGCCCGGCGCTACCCCGGTCACGTAACGATCATGGGCCAGGCGGGGGCTTCTGCTAAAATCCGCGGTTCATGTCGCGTACTCAATACCCCGCCCCGCCGCTGCCACGTGCCGGCCAGCTTCGCGCCTGGTGGCGCGCCCCCGCCTCGCCCACTGCCCTGGCCTGGTATCTGGCCCAGGCAGCGCGCACGCATGACGCACCGCTGCTGGTGGTGGCCCGTGACAACCACGGTGCCAACCAGATCGAAGCGGATCTGCATACCCTGCTGGGAGGCGACCCGAGCCTGCCGGTGGTGGCGTTCCCGGACTGGGAGACGCTGCCCTACGATCGCTTCAGCCCGCACCCGGACATCATTTCGCAGCGCCTGTCGGCCCTGCACCGCCTGCCCACGCTGAAGCGCGGCCTGGTGGTGGTGCCGGTGCAGACCCTGCTGCAGCATCTGGCTCCCCGCAGCTATGTCATCGGCGGCAGCTTCAATCTTGAAGTCGGCCAGCGCCTGGACCTGGAAGCGGAGAAGCGTCGCCTCGAAAGCGCCGGCTACCGCAACGTGCCGCAGGTGATGGACCCGGGTGATTTCGCCGTGCGTGGCGGCCTGCTTGACGTCTACCCGATGGGCGCCGACGAGCCGCTGCGGGTGGAACTGCTGGACGAGGACATCGATTCGATCCGTGCGTTCGATCCGGAAAGCCAGCGCTCGCTGGACAAGGTCGAGGCGGTGCACATGCTGCCCGGCCGCGAAGTACCGATGGACGACGCCAGCATCGCCCGGGTGCTGGCGACCCTGCGCGAGCGCTTCGACGTCGATACCCGACGCAGTTCGCTGTACCAGGACCTGAAATCGGGCCTGGCCCCGGCCGGCATCGAGTATTACCTGCCGCTGTTCTTCGAGCGCACCGCCACCCTGTTCGACTACCTGCCTGCCGGCAGCCTGCCGGTCGTCTGCGTGGGCGCCGCTCAAGCGGCAGAGACGTTCTGGACGCAGACCGGCGAGCGCTACGAGCAACGCCGCCATGACGTTGAACGGCCGCTGCTGCCACCGTCGGCGCTGTACCTGTCGCCGGACCTGCTGCGCGAGCGTTTGAACGACGCACCGCGCATCGAAGTATGGGCTGCCGATCACGCCCGCATCGCCGAGGCGCATGCGCTGGGCGACCAGCCGTTGCCGCCGCTGCCGGTGGCCGCGCGTGAAGCACCGGCCGGTGACGCGCTGAAATCCTTCCTTGGCCATTACCCTGGCCGGGTGCTGATCGCCGCCGATTCGCCGGGCCGTCGCGAGGCCCTGCTGGAAGTGCTGCAGGCCGCCGAGCTGAAGCCACCGGTGGTGGCCGACCTGCTGTCCTTCCTGGCCAGCGACGAACGCTTCGCCATTGCCGTGGCGCCGCTGGAAGACGGCTTCGCCCTGGATGCGCCGCACATCGCGGTGCTGACCGAACGCCAGCTGTTCCCCGAGCGCGCCGGCAGCACCCGTCGCACGCGCCGCGCCGGACGAGAGCCGGAAGCGATCATCCGCGATCTGGGCGAACTGACCGAAGGCGCGCCGATCGTGCACGAGGACCATGGCGTCGGCCGCTACCGCGGACTGATCGCGATGGACGTCGGCGGCATGCCCGGCGAGTTCCTCGAAATCGAGTACGCCAAGGGCGACCGCCTGTACGTGCCGGTCGCACAGCTGCACCTGATCAGCCGCTATTCCGGCGCGTCCGCCGAAACCGCGCCACTGCATTCGCTGGGTGGCGAACAGTGGAGCAAGGCCAAGCGCAAGGCCGCCGAGAAGGTGCGCGATGTGGCCGCCGAACTGCTGGAGATCCAGGCCCGCCGCCAGGCGCGTGCCGGACTGGCACTGCAGGTGGACCGCGCGATGTACGAGCCGTTCGCCGCCGGTTTCCCGTTCGAGGAAACCCCGGACCAGCTGGCCGCCATCGACGCCACCCTGCGTGACCTGGCCAGCAGCCAGCCGATGGACCGCGTGGTCTGCGGCGACGTGGGCTTCGGCAAGACCGAAGTTGCCGTGCGTGCCGCATTTGCTGCCGCCAGCGCTGGCAAGCAGGTGGCGGTGCTGGTGCCGACCACGCTGCTGGCCGAACAGCATTACCGCAATTTCCGCGACCGCTTCGCCGACTATCCGATGAAGGTCGAGGTGCTGTCGCGCTTCAAGAGCACCAAGGAGATCAAGGCCGAGCTGGAAAAGGTCGCCGCCGGCACCATCGACGTCATCGTCGGTACCCATCGCCTGCTGCAGCCGGACGTGAAGTTCAAGGACCTGGGCATGGTCGTCGTCGACGAGGAGCAGCGCTTCGGCGTGCGCCAGAAGGAGGCGCTGAAGGCACTGCGCGCCAACGTGCACCTGCTGACCCTGACCGCCACGCCGATTCCGCGTACGCTGAACATGGCCATGGCCGGCCTGCGCGACCTGTCGATCATCGCCACCCCGCCGCCGAACCGGTTGGCGGTGCAGACCTTCATCACCCAGTGGGACAACGCGCTGCTGCGCGAAGCCTTCCAGCGCGAGCTGGCACGCGGTGGCCAGCTGTATTTCCTGCACAACGACGTGGAAAGCATCGGCCGCATGCAGCGCGAGCTGTCCGAGCTGGTGCCCGAAGCGCGCATCGGCATCGCCCATGGGCAGATGCCCGAGCGCGAGCTGGAAAAGGTGATGCTGGACTTCCAGAAGCAGCGCTTCAACGTGCTGCTGTCGACCACGATCATCGAATCGGGCATCGACATCCCCAACGCCAACACCATCATCATCAACCGTGCCGACCGCTTCGGCCTGGCCCAGCTGCACCAGCTGCGTGGCCGCGTCGGTCGATCGCACCACCGCGCCTATGCCTACCTGGTCGTGCCCGACCGTCGTTCGATCACGCCGGATGCGGAAAAGCGCCTGGAAGCGATCGCCTCGATGGACGAACTGGGCGCCGGCTTCACCCTGGCCACCCACGATCTGGAAATCCGCGGCGCCGGCGAACTGCTGGGCGAGGACCAGAGCGGGCAGATGGCCGAAGTGGGCTTCAGCCTGTACACCGAGCTGCTGGAACGCGCAGTGCGCAGCATCAAGCAGGGCCATCTGCCCGACATCGATGCCGGCGAAGAAGCGCGGGGCGCCGAGGTCGAGCTGCACGTGCCGGCGCTGATTCCGGACGACTACCTGCCGGACGTGCACACCCGCCTGACGCTGTACAAGCGCATTTCCAGCGCGCGCGACAGCGATGCGCTGCGCGAACTGCAGGTGGAGATGATCGACCGCTTCGGCCTGCTGCCGGATGCGGCCAAGAACCTGTTCGCCATTGCCGAGCTGAAGCTGCAGGCCAGCTCGCTGGGCATCCGCAAGCTGGACCTGGGCGAGAACGGTGGCCGCATCGTGTTCGAATCCAAGCCGAACATCGATCCGATGGCGGTGATCCAGCTGATCCAGAAACAACCGAACCTCTATGCCATGGACGGTCCGGACAAGCTGCGCGTCAAGCATCCGCTGCCGCTGCCCGAAGACCGCTTCAATGCCGCGCGGGCACTGCTGTTGACCCTGGCCCTGCGCTGATCGATCTGCAGGGTGCCGGTCCGCCGCGGGCGGCAGACCGGCGCCCTTTCCGTTTCCTGCGCCCGCGACAAGGAGTGTTGCCGTGAATCGTTTCGCCCCCCTTCTGCTCGCCACCAGCCTGGGCCTGCTTGCGGCCTGCCACAGCGGCATGAGCAACCGCGATTACCTGCATGAGAATGTCGCCAGCTGGAACGGCACGGTCAGCGTGGTCGAGCAATGGACCAACGGCCCGAACGGCGAGTCCTTCCATGCGTCGCTGCAGGACGGCAAGAGCATGCAGCAGCATCGCTTCGGCCTGAAGAACGCGCACAAGGAAATCGCCGACCGGCTGGTCTTCGTCCAGCAGTTCACCCATGGCAAGGACGCCGACGCACTGCACCAGAACCTGCTCGATTCCCTGAAGAGCACCGAACACATGTTCGCCGTGATGGAACAGCTGGCCGCCCTGCCCGATGGCTACAGCGAAGAACAGGTCACCCCGCTGCTGCAGACGCTGGATGAGGCCGTGACCAGGATGGACGAAGACATGCAGACCCTGAGCGACGCGCAGGACGCCTTCGCCAAAGCCCATCGCATCCACCTGCAGACCACCGGCTGATCCGCGCAGCCCCGGTTGCGATGCGGCCGGGGCCAAATGCTGCATGCGACTGAACGCACAGCCCCACGCGGGACCGTCGATGCCCCCCGCGTGACACCGATGCGGGTACCCTATGCGCCGCCCCGGCCCGCTCTCGCGGGCCTTTCCGTTTTCTGCGCAGCTTCGCCGCGCCGCCAGTTCCGATGCCCCAGCCCAGACCTCCCGACCTCCTGCACGCGCAGGCCTGCCTGATCGACGCCCTGTCGATGTCACTGCAGATGCGTGATGCCTATACCCGCCACCACTGTGACCGCGTGGGCCTTCTTGCGCAGCACCTTGCCCTGCACTGCGACCTGGATGAGGACGCCTGTGCGCAGGTCGGCCTGGCCGCACGCTTCCACGACATCGGCAAGATCGGCATCCCCGACGAGGTACTGCTGAGCCCGCGCCGGCACAGCGACGAAGAGCGCGCGATCATGCGCGAGCACCCGGTGCGCGGCGAGCACATTTTCCTGGCCACCGGCCGCAGTGATGCCGCGCCGGTCGCGCGACTGATCCGTGCCCATCATGAAGCGTTCGATGGCAGCGGCTATCCCGATGGCCTGCACGGCGAGGCCATTCCGCTCGGCGCCCGCATCGTCACCATTGCCGATGCCTACGATGCAATGACCAGCGTGCGCCCTTACCGCGCGGCGATGGAGCACGAGACGGTGCTGCGGATCCTCGATGAGCAGGCCGGTGGCCTGATCGATCCCTACGTGCTGCAGCGTTTCCACGGCATGCTCAGGAACGAGCCGGCGCTGGCCTGAGCCTTCACCGGCTGGACGGCGCCTCGCTTGCGCAGCCGCGCCGATCCCCGCAAGCTGAGGGTCGGCCGCAGACGGCCCTGCTTACGAGGAGCATCACCCATGAAAGGAAACACCCGTATCGCCGCACCGCTGGGCTTGTTGCTGTTGGCCCTGGCGCCGTTCGCGCAGGCCCAGCAGGATGGCACCGCGCCAGCCGCCGCATGCCTGTCGCGCAACCAGGTCACCGCTGGCACCTCACCTGCCACCCTGATGAATGCCCTGCCGCGCTGCGTGCAGGATGGACGCATGCAGGACGCCATCGATCTCTACAACATCGCCGGCGTGTTCGCTCATTTCGATCGCCAGCGCGTCGCAGACGAGACGGGACACGCTGCCTACAACGCGCTCAAGGCGATGGCCGGTTCGGCCATGGGCGAGGAGAATCTCGGTCGCTTCGACAGCGCATTGAAGGCGCAGCTGAGCCCCGACAAGGCGCCAGCCTACGTCGCTGGCATCTGCACCTTCAGCAAGCGCATGGGGCCGCCCTCGTACACCCCGACCTACATGCTGGCCCATGGCATGTCCAATTTCACCGGCAAGGGCGGTGGCCTGGTGCCAGGCTTCGACCCGGCCAGCGCATGGCAGGCCACATTGTCTCAGTACCTGAAATGCCCGGGCTGATCTGCCGCCTGTTCTAGCCGACTGCAACGAGAAGGCCCGGCATTCGCCGGGCCTTCTGCTTCACGCGTTACCGGCGATCGCTTACCAGATCACCACGCGCTTGTCGTCCGCACGCACCATCGCATCGCCGGCCTTGCACTGGAACGCGGCGGCATAGGACGGCATGTTCGACGGCGCGCCGTTGGCACGGAAGTTCGCCGGTGCATGCGGATCGGTGTTCAGGCGCACGCGCAGCTCACCGTCGGTGAAGTTGCGACGCCACACGGTGGCCCAGTTCATGAAGAAGCGCTGGTCCTGGCTGTGACCGTCCACCTCGACGTTCGCCTTCGGGTTCTCCTTCAGCGCCATCTGCAGGGCATCGTAGGCCACGGTCAGGCCACCCAGATCACCGATGTTCTCGCCCAGGGTCAGCTTGCCCTTCACGAACACGCCCGGCACCGATTCATAGCCGTCGAACTGCGCGACCAGCTGGTCGGTGCGTTCGGTGAAGGCCTTGCGGTCGCTGTCGGTCCACCAGTTGTCGAAGTTGCCGTTGGCGGCGAACTGGCTGCCCGAGTCGTCGTAGCCGTGCATCATCTCGTGGCCGATGACCGCCCCGATGCCGCCATAGTTCAATGCCGGATCGGCCTTGGCATCGAAGAACGGTGCCTGCAGGATCGCCGCCGGGAACACGATCTCGTTCTTGGTGGCGTTGTAGTAGGCATTGACGGTCTGCGGGGTCATGCCCCACTCGGTCTTGTCCACCGGCTTGCCGATCTTGTCCAGCATGTAGCGGTAGTTGAACGCACGCGCTGCCTGCATGTTGCCCAGGTAGCTGTCACCGTTGGTCTGCAGGCCCGTCCACTCACGCCACTTGTCCGGGTAACCGATCTTCGGGGTGAAGCTGGCCCACTTTTCCAGTGCCTTCTTCCTGGTTTCCTCGCCCATCCACGGCAGCTGCTCCAGGCGCGCCTTCAGCGCCACCGACAGGTTCTGCACCAGGTGCTGCATGGCCTCCTTCGATTCGGCCGGGAACACCGCGTCCACGTACAGCTGGCCGAGGGCTTCGCCCATGCCGCCGTTCACCGACTCCAGCACGCGCTTCCAGCGCGGCTGCATTTCCTGCTGGCCGCGCAGGGTCTTGCCGTAGAACTCGAAGTTGGCCTTCTCGAACTGGCTGCTCAGGTACGGCGAGGCGTCGTCGATGGTGTGGAAGCGCAGGTAGGACTGCCAGGTGGCGGCCGGCACGTCGGCCAGCATCTTGTCCATTTCGCTGAAGAAGCCCGGCTGGGCCAGCGAGAACTTCTGCGCGGCCGGCACCTTCAGGGTGTCAAACAGCGCGGTCCAGCTGAAGTTCGGGGTCAGCTTGTCCGCGTCGGCGGCGCTGAGCGGGTTGTAGCGCTTGGCCGGGTCACGCATTTCGATGCGCGACATCGAGGCCTTGGCCAGGCGGGTCTCGAACGCCATCACCGCCTTGGCCTGTTCGGCAGCCTGCGCCGCGTCCACGCCGGACAGCGTCAGCACCTGCGCGATGTAGGCCACGTAGGCGTCGCGGATCTTGGCCTGCGCGTCGTCGAAGTAATAGCCCTTCTCCGGCAGGCCCAGGCCGCCCTGGCCGACGTACGCAATGACGTTGGCCGAATCCTTGTAATCGGCATTGGCGAACAGCGAGAACAGCACGCCCTGGCCCTGCGCCTGGCTGTCGCGCAGGTACTGGGTGATGGCGGCGGTGTCGTTCAGCGCAGTGATCTTGTCCAGCGTCGGCTGCAGCGGCGCCAGGCCGGCGGCCTCGATCTTCGCTTCGTCGTTGCCGGTCTTCCAGATGTCACCGATCTTGGCTTCCACCGAGCCGGCCTTGGCCTGGCTGGCGGCGGCCTGCTGCACCAGCGCGTGCTGCACTTCCAGCGAGCGCTCGCGCAGGATTTCGAAGCTGCCCCAGGTGGTCTGGTCGCCCGGCACCGGGTTGGCCTTCAGCCACTTGCTGTTGACGAAGCCGTTGAGGTCGGTACACGCGGCGATGGACGGATCCAGATCGGCGCTGTTGAGGCTGATCAGCGCGGTCTTGATCTGCGACTGGTCGAACGCCGGCTTGGCGGCGTCGGCAGCGGGCGCGGTCTCGTTCTTGCCACAGGCGGCGAGCGAAGCGGCGATGGCGATGGTCAGGCCCAGCGGGACCAGATTACGGACGTTCATGGCGTGTCTCCAACGGCGAATCGTCCAGCGTAGCCGCTGCGGCGATGGTGGGGACCGGCCAAAGGTCACGCCGCAGGCTCCACAGCTGTTGGATTTCGCCTTTGGGGTTTTCCGCTATCGTGCTTGCTAACATCGCCCCAATCGGATCTACCGCAAAAATCATAAAAAATGGAGAAGATATGCCTTACGAACTAAAGGATCGTTTGGTGGTAGGTGTCGCATCTAGTGCAATGTTCGACTTGAGCGAGTCGGATAGGGTCTTTCGAAACGAGGGGGAGGAAGCCTATCGCACATATCAAGAGCAGCACAGGAACGATGCACTCCAGCCGGGAATGGCTTTCTCCTTCATCCGACGCCTTCTCTCTCTCAATGACCTAAGTCCCGCCCCCCACGCTCCGCTGGTCGAAGTCGTCCTTCTATCTCGTAATGATCCAGATACGGGACTTCGGGTGATGAATTCAATTGCCCACCACAACTTGAGCATCTCTCGCGCAATTTTTCAGCAAGGCCTTTCGCCCTACGCATATGTGCCTGCGCTCAACATATCCCTATTCCTATCAGGCAATCAGAGCGATGTTCTCGAAGCGATTGCACTTGGACTGCCGGCCGGATATGTAATGGATTCAAAGAAAATTGACGACCCAAGCGACACAACACTTCGCATTGCCTTCGACTTCGATGGAGTTCTTGCTGACGACTCATCCGAAACCGTGATGCAGAATGGAAACCTTGCGCAATTCCACACTCACGAGACAGCCAATGTCATGGAACCTCACGGTGGCGGCCCACTAAAGCAGTTCCTCCTCAAGATCTCAACAATCCAGAAGGCCGAGGAGCTGAAAAGGAAGTCGGACCCAACATACAAAAATAGGCTTCGTGTCTCCATCGTCACCGCCCGAAATGCTCCATCGCATGAGCGCGCAATCAACACACTGAAGAGTTGGGGCGTAATTGTAAACGACGCATTCTTCTTGGGTGGAATTGAAAAACGCTTGATCCTCGAAGTCCTCAAGCCTCATATATTTTTCGACGATCAATCACTGCACCTTGCCGCAGCAAGCCAAGCCGCACCATCTGTACACATTCCCTTCGGAATAACGAACAAACCGAAGACGACATCGCCACAGACGGAAGAGCTAGCGGCGACCGGTCAATAAATTGGATCACCCAAGAGAACCTCACATGCAACAGGCAAAACCGACCTGCTTTGTGATTCAGACTTTCGATGGGAACGTCTACGACCGAAGATATAGAGAGACCATACGCCCGGCACTTCTTTTTGCAGAAGTGGAGCCTCAAAGAGCAGATGAAATCCTTGGTCTAAATCCGATAATTGAAAAAATTGAAAGCGCAATCGCCAGCGCATCCATCTGTATCGCCGAAGTTTCCGAAGACAACCCCAACGTCTGGCTAGAACTCGGTTACGCACTAGCCCTCAATCGACCTGTTGTCATACTCTGTGAAAAAGGAAAGCGCCCCAGGCTTCCTTTTGATGTTCAACATCGACCTGTTGTCTTTTACCGAACTGACTCCAGAAGCGGCTACGAAGAACTGGAAGCCAATCTTGTCAAACTCATTCAACACGAATTGCGCAACGAGCAACGATCACAGCTTGCGCCAACGTTGAATCCCAACATCGCGAACAACACAGACCTTGATGCAAATGAGATCGCGGTCTTGTCCTTGGCGTTTGCATTCTGGCCCACCGAAATCGGAAGCATCAGCCACTGGGAACTGGATAGAAAGCTCTCAAGCGCCGGCTTAACTGAGGTGGGCATCGCCCTCGGCGTCGCGACACTGACCGAAAAGAGTTTCCTAATTTCCCGGAGCCTTGTTGAGGAGGATTCAAACGGGCAAACATACCCCGTCAAGCACTACCAAATAACTCCTGAAGGCATCCAATGGATGAAGCTTCACAAGGATCTTCTTGTTACCCGCAGAGAACCCATTCGTCCCAGCACCCGCTTCATTGAAGACGATGATATTCCGTTTTGACTAGCTTCTTCGGTCTTGAAACTCCAAGTCTTAGAAAGGCCGGCTTGCGCCGGCCCTTCGTTCTTACTTGGCCTTGCCCTGGTTGGCCACGGCTTCGGCGGCCTTGCGTGCCGCTTCCGGGTCACCCAGGTAACGGAACGACTTCACGGTGAGGTCGTCGTTCAACTCGAACAGCAGCGGAATGCCGGTCGGGATGTTCAGCTCGAGGATTTCCTCGCGCGAGACGTTGTTGAGGTACTTGTACAGCGCGCGCAGCGAGTTGCCGTGGGCGGTGACCAGCACGGTCCTGCCATCCTTCAACTGCGGCGCGATGGCGTCGTGCCAGTACGGCAGCACGCGGTCGAGCGTCGTGGCCAGCGATTCGGTGCCCGGCAGCGCGTTGCGATCCAGCCCGGCATAGCGGCGGTCGTGGATCGGGTGGCCCGGATCTTCCAGGTCCATCGCCGGCGGCGGGATGTCGTACGAACGGCGCCACACCTTGACCTGGTCCTCGCCATGCTTGGCGGCGGTCTCGGCCTTGTCCAGGCCCTGCAGGCCACCGTAGTGGCGCTCGTTGAGGCGCCAGGACTTGTTCACCGGCAGCCAGTCCTGCTCCAGCTCGGCCAACGCACCCTGCAGGGTGTGGATGGCGCGCTTGAGCACGGAGGTGTGGGCGACGTCGAACTGCAGGCCTTCCTCGCGCATCAGGCGGCCGGCGGCAGCCGCTTCCCGGCGCCCCTGCTCGGTCAGATCGACATCGACCCAGCCGGTGAAGCGGTTGTCCAGGTTCCACTGGCTCTGGCCATGGCGCAACAGTACGAGTTTACGGGTCACTGCAGGGTCTCCAACGCGAGGAAAGGCAGGCGGCCATTGTAGCCCCGGCGCCCGCTCACCGCGCCGTGGCGGTGTGGATGTCATCCTGTGGCCGATGAATACACTGATCGACCCCGGGCGCTGGGAAGGCAGCGTCAGCGCCGCCCGCGAACAGCAGAAGCAGCTGGCGACCCGCGTGCAGCGGCAGGACCGGCTGCCCGCTACCGTGCGCTGGCTGGCCGGGCTGGATGTCGGCTTCGAGGAAGACGGCGCGATCACCCGCGCTGCGGCCGTGTTGCTCGACGCGGACACCCTGCAGCCGGTGGCGCAGGAAATCGCCCGCATCCCCACCGTGATGCCCTATATCCCGGGCCTGCTCAGCTTCCGCGAACTGCCGGCGCTGCTGGCTGCGTTGGCGTTGCTGCCGCGCGCACCGGACCTGGTGTTCGTCGATGGCCATGGCATCAGCCATCCGCGCCGGCTGGGCATTGCCGCACACCTGGGCGTGGTGACCGACCTGCCGAGCATCGGCGTGGCCAAATCGAAGCTGGTGGGCCGCTTCATCGAGCCCGACCCTGAGGCCGGCGCGCACACGCCGTTGCTGGACGGCGGCGAGCAGCTCGGCTGGGTGTTGCGCAGCAAGCTTCGCTGCAAGCCGCTGTTCGTCGCCGGCGGGCATCGGGTCAGTGCCGATACCGCGCTGGCCTGGGTACAGCGCACGCTGCGCGGCTATCGCCTGCCCGAGCCGACCCGGCTGGCGGATCGGCTGGCCTCGCGGCGCGACGAACAGAGGTAGCGCCGGGCACCGGCCGCCACACCCGCTTCAGCGATGCACGTGACCGCGATGGCCCTGCGCATCGGCAGCTGCATGATCGTGCCCGGCGTGATCGTCGTCCCTCGTCGCCGACGGCTGGCCACAGGCTTCGCCGCAGTGGTCGGCTTCGATCTGCAGGGTCACGTGTTCGATACCGAAATCATCGTGCAGGCGATCACCGAGTTCGCGCCGCAGGCGGTCGGCGTCGTCGCCTTCGCGCATCACGATGTGCGCGGTCAGTGCCGGCGTGCTGGACGCCAGCGCCCACACGTGCAGGTCATGCACGTCCAGCACTGCGTCGTGGTCGGACAGGCGGTCGCGGACCCTGGCCACGTCCATGCCCTTGGGCACGCCTTCCAGCAGCACGTTGATGGCCTCGCGCATCAGCACATACGTGCGCGGCAGCACCCACAAACCGATCAGAACGGCCAGGATCGGGTCGATCGGCTTCCATCCGGTCCATTGGATCAACAGCGCGCCGGCGATCACCGCCACCGAGCCGAGCATGTCGGCCCACACTTCCAGGTAGGCGCCCTTCACGTTGAGGCTCTCGCCGCTGCCGGCCTGCAGCAGGCGCATGGAGATCATGTTGATCACCAGGCCGACCGCTGCAATCACCAGCATGCCGGTGGAGGCGATCTCCTGCGGTTGGCGGAAGCGACCGATGGCTTCCCACAGGATGTAGCCGGCAACCACGAACAGCATTGCGCCGTTGATCATCGCGCCCAGTGCTTCAAGACGTGCATAACCGTAGGTGCGGCGCGCATCCGGCGGGCGCCGGCTCAGCCGCACGGCCACCAGCGCGATCATCAGCGCCAGGGTGTCGGTAGCCATGTG
Organism: Stenotrophomonas sp. RIT309; assembly: GCF_000632045.1. Taxonomy (NCBI): domain Bacteria; kingdom Pseudomonadati; phylum Pseudomonadota; class Gammaproteobacteria; order Lysobacterales; family Lysobacteraceae; genus Stenotrophomonas; species Stenotrophomonas sp. RIT309. The sequence goes on along the minus strand of NZ_JFYS01000012.1, from coordinate 268,584 downwards.
CGCGGCATCGGACAGCAGTGCCAGACTGTTGGTCCAGAACGCACCGACCACCTCCACGACAAGGAAGGTGGAGGTCAGGCCGAGCGCCCACCACAAGGGTTTCTCGTGGCGGATCTCGGATGGCAGGTGATCGTGGTCGTGACCCATGGCAACAGCTCCTTGGCGATGGGAGTCAGGCTACGCCGGCGGGTGTCGGGAAACTATCACGGTGTTTATAACATTGCAGAATCCGCGACGCGGGTCGCTGCGGCTTGCGCCCGTGCCGGGCCACACTATGATGGCCGCATCCCCTCTGGACGGGGACGGGCAGCCGTATCGCCTCGGCGTGGCTGCCCGCAATGGACACACAAGCACAAGGAATTCGGAACATGTGGACTACCAAGACTCCCTGGGTCGCCGTCGCCGTGGCCTGTACGCTGGGCATGGCCGCAAGCGCCTCGGCCAAGACCTGCCAGCAGAATTTCCGCTCGGTAGGTGACCCCCGCAATGGCCAGTTCTTTACCTCCGAGGTCACTCTTCCCGGCCTGAAGCCGCGCAGTGCGCTGGGCCAGCTGCGCAAGGCGGCACTTGATGAGGGCAACAATTTCGTCAGCGGTGACGTCATCACCGAGACGGAAGGCCAGATGTACGTGCTGCAGACCGACACGAAGGTGCCGCTGGTCAGCGTCATCACCGCCTCCAATGGCGGCAACGTGGCGGTCGGCACCAAACTGTCACGGGGGCAGACCGCCAAGGAAGAGGACGCACGCAGCGCGCTGTGTGGCTGGCTGGACAAGCTCAAGACCGGCCCCGAGGGCGAGGCGATCGCCGAAGCCGTGCGTGTCTCCAGTGGCTTCGACAAGCCGATCCAGGCCACCGCGGTCGGCATGTCCACCGAAATGGGCAAGGACTCCAAGCGGCTGCAGCGGGAAATCAATACCGCACCGCTCAAGGCGCTGTTCTCCGGCTCCAGCACCCCGCCCGACACGGAAGCAATGTACCAGCCGTTGCTGGTCAAGTATTTCGGCCGTCGTTTCATCATCGATGGCCAGGTCTACACCGCCCAGCCCAACCGCTTTACAAACACCATCGAGGTGGGCTATCTGGTCACCAAGATGAAGGGCATCGGTGGCATCGGCGGGCGCCAGTCGAACGACAACAACAATGCCAATTTCACCGTTCACTGTGCGTTGGCCCCGGATCAGATGGCGCTGGGCGCCACCCTGCGCGAGAACGACTGGGTGAAGCTGGACGGCGTGGTCGACAAGATGGACACCGGTGGTGTCCACCTTCGCGATTGCCGCCAGGTAAAGTAAGCCATCAGGCTGCGCCGGAACCCTCCCGGCGCAGCGCTCATCGGATCAGAAGCCGAAACGCAGACTGGCCCAGTACGCGCGGCCGGGTTCGTTGTAGGTCGCCGCACCGGCGTCACTGCTGTTGGCCTCGCGGAACAGGCGCTTGTCGGCCAGGTTGTTGACGCCGAAGCCCACGCTGACCGTGTCGGTCACCTTGTAGCGCGCGCTCACGCCCCAGACGTTGTACGCGCCGCGGGTCTGCAGCACGGTGGACGCATCGCAGTTGGCGGTGCAGCGCGGATCGTTGTTGATGTTGGCCGTGGCCGGTTCCTGCTTGCCGTAGAAGGTGCCGGTCAGCAGCAGCGACAGCTGCTCGGTGGCCTGCCAGTCCAGCATGGTGTTGACGGTGTACTTGGGAATCACCGACAGCGGCTGGCCGGTGCTCTTGTTTTCGTTCTCCACCATGTAGGTGAAGTTGTTGCTCCACTTCAGGCGGTCACCCTGCTCGCCCAGCAGCGGGATCACCAGGTTGCCCTCGAGCCCCTGCACGATGGCCTTGGGTGCGTTCTCCCAGCGGAAGATGCGGCCCTTGCGGTCGGCCGTCAGGCCGATCTGGGTGTAACCGGCCTGGATCTTGTCCTTGTAGTCATTGTGGAAATAGGTCAACGAGGCCTGCCAGCCGCTCTGCGGTGCCCACTCCACGCCCAGTTCCTTGTTCAGGCTGGTCTCTGCCCTGAGATCCGCATTGCCCTGCATGTAGCAGCCGGCGCCCAGGCTCGGCAACGCGTTCGGGCAGCCGTTGCCACGGGTGTAATACAGATAGTCCGGGTTGGACTGGTACAGGTTCGGCGCCTTGAACGCGCGTGCGATGCCGCCCTTGACCACCCAGTCACTGTTGAGCCGGAACTGCGCGTTGAGGCTCGGACTGGTGTTGTTGCCGAACTGGCTGTGATGGTCGAAACGCAGGCCCGGGGTCACGATCCAGCGTTCACCGAGATAGATGTTGTCTTCCACGTAGACGGCGGTGGTCTGTGCATCGGACTTGCCGCGTGCACGATCGGCCGAAAGGCCCGGAATGCCGCCACCGCTGCTGCTGGACTGGCTCATCGAATAGGGATCGGTCAGTCGGCTGTCGAGGTACTCGAAGCCCAGCGTCCACACGTTCTCCGCGCCGCCGAGGGTGGTCGGGAAGCTGACCTCGCCGTCCAGCTGGTAGTTGCGCAGGCGCGAGGTCGACCAGTCGGCGCCATTGAAGCTGCCTTCCGGACCGCCGGCCAGGCCTTCGTTGATGCGCGAATTGTTCACCCCTTCCACCGCTGCCGTCAGCCGCGAGCTGACATCGCCCCAGCGTCCGCGATGGGTGATCGCGCCGGTGGTGCGATACATGCGGTTGGTCTCGGCCTGCTGCTCGGCCAGCGCGGCCAGGTCGACACCGGTGGAGGTACCAGTGGTACTGACCGCACGATCGCCGGCATAGATGTTGCCCTGGCGGCTGGTACCGGCCTCGAACTCGACCACCTGGTTGGCGGTCACGTCCCAACGCAGCAGCGCGTTGACGTCGCGGTTCTTGACGCCTTCGCGGCCCGCTGGCGGTACCGCATTGGCACCGGTGGCGAAGTCGCGGTTGAGATCCAGCGAATCGGCATCGGTCTTGTTGAGGTTGCCGTACAACCGGAACGACAGCGTGTCGGTCATCGGCCCGCTCAGCTGCAGGCCGAGGCGTTCGCTGCCGCCCTCGGCACTGTGTTCGGGTACCAGGCCGTACAGGTCAACCGCACCGGTCAGGTCGCCGGTCGGGCGCTTGGTGATGATGTTGACCACGCCACCGGAGGCACCCGAGCCATAGCGTGCCGCTGCCGGGCCGCGCAGCACTTCGATGCGTTCGATCATTTCCGCCGGCACCCAGTTGGTATCGCCGCGCGTGTTGCGCTCGCCACTGCGGCCCATGCGCACCGCGTCGCGTGCACCCACGCGCTTGCCGTCGATCAGGATCAGGGTGTTTTCCGGCCCCATGCCGCGCAGATCGATCTGCCGGTTGTTGCCGTACTGGCCCGATGCACTGTTGCCGGTCAGATTGACACCGGGCATCGTCCGCAGCAGTTCGGCGATGTCGTTGACCGGCGGCCGCTTGGCGATGTCCTCGGCGGTAATGGTGGAAGTGCCCAGCGCCTGCCGCGCGATCTGCGAGGCAGTGACATGCACGGTGTCGATATCGGTGGCATCGGTTTCCGCATGGGCGGTGACGGCAGCGGTGGCCAGCAGCGCAGCGATGGCAAGCGCCAGCGGGCGCGGTGAAAGAGTGTTTGCAGGCATGTTCTGAACCTTCTGGCAGGGCAACGGAAGCCTCTGGCATAGGGCACGAGGCGGCGACGGGGGAGGCGGAACGATCACTGCGGGATGCCCGCATGCCGGTTCCTGCCATCATTTTTTCATAAATGCGAGTGATTCTCAAATGCGTCAACGCATTGCGGCATCGGCCGGCATGTGCTTCATCCGCGTTTTTCGGCCTGCATGGCGCTTAAACTGGCCGGCTTCCCTGCCATCAACCGTCGACAGCTGCGGCCGATACCGTGGTCTGTTGTGCGCCGTTAGAGATCGACGTGGATACACCCCAACTGGACGAAGCCAGCCAACCGCTGGCTCAGGCCTGGCAGCAGTGTCTGCTGCTGGCCGGCCCCGCCGCCGCCGCGCTGCTGCATGCCGTGGCCGCCGATGCACCGCCGACGCTGGCGCAGCGCTTCTACGAAGTGCTGCTGCAGGACACGCGTGCGCGCCGCTTCCTGTCCCACGAACAGGTCAAGCAGCGCCTGCAACCGGCGATGCAGCGTTGGCTGGCCCAGCTGCTGACCACCGATGCGGATGGCATTGCCGCTACCGTCGCCGCACAACGGGTGATCGGCGATGTGCACGCACGGGTCGGTATTCCGGTGGACCTGGTGGCCCGCGGTGCGCGCGTACTCAAGCACGAGCTGTTCATCCGCCTGCGCGCCGATGCCGCTGACAACGACACCGCCTTCGCCGCCATCGATTGCCTCAGCGCGATCATGGACATCGCCATGGAAGGCATGACGCTGGCCTATACGCACGCCCGTGAGCGCTCTTCGCGCACCGATGCGGCGTACCGGCTGTTCTCGCTGGTGCAGAACGTCAGCACCGAGCGCGAGCGCCAGCGCGCCCTGCTGCTGGATTGGGAAAACAGCCTGCTGTACACCCTCGCCGGCCATGCGACCGGTGCCGACAACGCCAGTCTGGCGAGCTCGGAATTCGGCCTGTGGTTCACCCACAAGGGCATTCCCAGCTTCGGCGAAAGCAGCGAGACGCAGCAGGTGGGCCAGCTGATGGCCCGCATCGACAACCGCCTGCAGCGCGCCACCGATGAAGATCCGGCACGGCGGCTGACCGCCCTGCCGATGATCCGCGAAGACCTGGCCACCATCCGCAACCTGATGACCTTGCTGTTCGAACGCATCGGTGAACTGGATGCGGGCAGCGATGCGTTGACCAACCTGCTCAACCGGCGCTTCCTGCCGACCGTGCTACGTCGTGAGATCGAGTTGTCCACGCGCAACCACACGCCGTTCTCGTTGTTGCTGCTGGACCTGGACCATTTCAAGGCGATCAACGATGGCCACGGTCATGACGCCGGCGACCGCGCGCTGCAGCACGTCGCAGCCCTGCTCGGCCAGCAGACCCGAGGCAGCGACTACCTGTTCCGCTACGGCGGCGAGGAGTTCGTGGTGGTGCTGGTGGCGGCAAGCGAGTCACAGGCGGAGGTGATCGCCGAAAGCCTGCGCCGGCAGATCGCACAGTCGCCGATCACCCTGCCCAACGGACAGACGCTGGCGCTGACCGCGAGCATCGGCGTGGCCGGACACGATGGGCATCCCGATTACGAGCGGCTGATGGCGCGCGCCGACGCGGCGATGTATGCCGCCAAGCGACAGGGCCGCAACCGGGTGGTGGTGGCCGACGACGCACTGCCGGAAGCTCCGGGACGACGCGCGCTGCAACGTTGAGCCTGCAGCGCGCGTGACGTGGCGCCGGACGGTCTCGACGCTACGCAGCGTCCTTGCGCGGTATGCGCCACGTCGCCCACCACGTCAGTGCCAGCAGCGCGATGCCCGCGCCCAGCGCGCACACCGCCGGCCACCCATGGCGCGCCTGCGTCCAGGTGCCTGCCGCAGCCCCCACACCGCTGCCCACGGCATAGAACATCATGTACAGCGCCACCAGGCGTCCATGCTGTTCGGCCGGTGCACGCAGCAGCAGGGCCTGGTTGGACACATGCAACGCCTGCCCGCCCAGATCCAGCACCACTACGCCCAGCAGCAACAGGGCCAGCGAGTACGGCAGGCCCAGCAACGGCAGCCAGGCGACCAGCATCAGCAGCAGCGCCCCCAGGCTCACCCGGTGGGCAAGGCCACGATCCATCCAGTGCCCGACCCGCGCTGCCAGTAGTGCGCCGATGATGCCGGCCAGGCCCAGCGCGCCGATGGCGGCGGTCGACCAGTTCAACGGCGGCGCCGACAACGGCAGTGGCACCGCGGCCCAGAACACGTTGAGACCGGCAAACAGGAACAATGCCAGCGGCCCGCGTTCGCGCAGCGCGCGATCCTGCCGCAGCATATCGGCCATCGAACGCAGCAGGTTGCGCCACGACGGCGGCATTGCGGGCACCGGCACGTGCGGCAGGCGCCGCCACAGCAGCAGTGCCAGCGCCGCCATCAGCAATGCCGACAGCAGGTACACCGCGCGCCATCCCGCTACGGCGGCTACCGCACCTGAGACCACGCGTGCCGACAGCAGGCCGATGAACACGCCGCCCTGGACCATGCCGACCACCCGCCCGCGTTGCTCCGGTGCAGCGAGGTTGGCGGCGTAGGCGATCAGTCCCTGGGTGAGCGCGGTACCCAGCAGACCCGCCAGCAGCATGCCCGACAGCAACCACGCGGTACTGCGGGCGGCGGCCAGCCATAGCAGCGCCACCACCAGCGCCAGCAGTTGCACCCGCAGCAGTCGACGGCGGTCGCCACGGTCGGCCAACGGCAGCAGCCCGAGCAGGGCCAGCACGCTGCCGGCCTGGGTGGCAGCCAGCACTGCACCGGCCACGGCGGCATCCAGGGCGAAATCGCGGGCCAGGCGCTCCAGCAACGGCTGCGCGAAATAGACATTGGCCACGCTGGCACCGGCAGCAATGGCGAGCAGGCCCAACACGGGGCGGGACAGCGAAGGCATCATCAGTGTGGTTGCATTTTGAAACCAGGTGCACGGTAGCGCCACTGGTTTTAAACTGCAACCACAATCGAGGGAGTCCGCCATGCACGCCAACAGCCCCTGCCCCGTGGCCCGCAGCGCCGATCTGCTCGGCGACCGCTGGGCGTTGCTGGTCATCCGCGATGCCTTCGATGGCGTCAGTCGCTTTGGCGATTTCCAGCGCAGCCTGGGCGCGGCGCGCAACATCCTCAGCGACCGCCTGCGGCGCCTGGTCGAGGCGGGGCTGCTGGTGCAGCAGCCCGCCGCCGATGGCAGCGCCTACCACGACTATGTGCTGACCGCGGCCGGCCAGGACCTGTTTCCGCTGCTGGTGGCCCTGCGCCAATGGGGAGAACGGCATTGCTTCGCTGCTGGCGAAGCGCACTCGCAACTGATCGAATCCAGCAGCCGCCGGCCACTGCCCTACATGCAACCCCATGGCCGTGACGGCCAGCCCGTGCGCGCCGCCGATACCCGCGTGCGCAAGCTCAAGGGGGAAGGCGGCCGGGCCTGATCCGCCCGTTCGCGCACACCGATGGCGTCCGTGGACGGTTAGCATCGCTCGTCTCCTGCCGCTGGATGCCGCCGATGCCGAACCACGCCCGAACCCTGTCGATCCTGCTGCCACTGGTCCTGCTGCTGGCCGCACCACTGGCCTCTGCCCGCGACGTGGCAGCACCTGCAGAGCACGTGGACAGCGACGGCCCCTACCTGTTCCGTGAAGGCGCGCAGCTGAAAGCGCAGTGGATCTGCCAGGACCAGGTGGAAACCCACAGCGTGCAGGCCGGCACCGATGGCACGGAGGTTGCCGCGCGCTGCGGCTACCCGCATGCGGTGCATGTGCTGCCGCCGAACGCGCCGTCGGCATCGATACTGCCGGCCGTGCCACGCATCGTCGCCGTGTCCGACATCCACGGCCAGTACGCGCTGCTGGTCCGCCTGCTGCGCGCCAACCGGGTGATCGACACGCAGGACCGCTGGGCACTGGGCACGGATACGCTGGTGATCGCCGGCGACGTGTTCGATCGCGGCCCGCAGGTGACCGAAGCGTTCTGGCTGCTGTATGGCCTGCAGCAGCAGGCGGCCGCCGCCGGTGGCGCGGTGCATTTCGTGCTCGGCAACCACGAGACCATGGTGCTGTACGACGACCTGCGTTACGTCAATCCGAAATACCTGCGCAGCGCGCAGCTGCTCGGTCGCAGCTATCCGCAGCTGTATGCTGCCGACTCGGTGATCGGCCAGTGGCTGCGCACGTGGCCGGTGCTGCTGCAGATCGGCGATACCCTGTTCCTGCATGGCGGCATCTCGCCCGAAGCGGTGCAGATGGCATTGGACCCGGCCCACACCAATGCCGCCTACCAGGCCTCGCTGGGCATTCCCAAGGCCGAGGTGAAGGCAGACCCCGTCACCGCACCGTTGTACGACGGCAAGACCAGCCCGATCTGGTACCGCGGCTACTTCGACGGGCGCCTGGACAGCCAGGGCGTACAGGCGGTGCTCGACCGTCTCCAGCTCAAGCGCATCGTGGTCGGCCACACCTCGATGCCACACGTCAGCAGCTTCCACGACGGCCGCGTGATTGCCATCGACAGCAGCATCAAGAATGGCGAGAACGGCGAACTGCTGTTCATCGAGGACGGCAAGCTCAGCCGCGGCCTGCTGGACGGATCGCGGGTGCCGCTGGCCAAGGGCCAGCCTGGCCTGCAGGACTGAACGAAGGGCCAGCGCCGGGTGCGCCTGGCCCCCTCACGCCTGCCACCTCCCCCCCGTTTGCCGCTACCCTCGGCAGCCGAGAGGCCCGCCCTGTCCAGCGGGCGGCCCATCCGCCCCCAGGAGCCCCGCGCATGCGCGTACTCATCGCAGAAGACGATCCGGACATCGCCTCTGGCCTGTGCGCCTCGATGCGCCGGCAGGGCCACGTGGTCGACCACGTGGACAACGGCGCGCATGCCGATGCCGCCCTGAACTCCACCCAGTACGCGCTGCTGGTGCTGGACCTGGGCCTGCCCCAGCTGGACGGCCGCGATGTGCTGCAGCGGTTGCGCCAGCGCGGCGATGGCCTGGCCGTGCTGGTGGTCACCGCACGCGATGGCCTGGCCGAGCGCGTGCGCGTGCTCGACCTGGGAGCCGACGACTACCTGGTCAAGCCCTTCGCCCTGGACGAATTCGAAGCACGCGTGCGCGCGCAGTTGCGCCGGGTCACCAGCAACGGCAACCCCGACCTGCGCATCGGCCGGCTGCGCCTGGACCTGACCGGGCACCGGGTGTGGATAGACGAGCAGACGCTGGAGCTGACCGCGCGCGAATTCGGCCTGCTGTCCGCCCTGGCGGTGCGTGCCGAGCGCATCGTCTCGCGTGCGCAGCTGGTGGAGGCCCTATGCGACTGGGGCCAGGACCTGACCGACAACGGCCTGGACATCGCCCTGCACCGCCTGCGCCGCAAGCTGCAGCCGGGTGGTATGGGCATCCGCACGGTGCGCGGGCTGGGTTACATGCTGGAAGACGCCAGCGCGTGATCAGCGGACCGCCCAGCCTGCGCCGGCGCCTGCTCGCCTTCCTGGCGTTGCCGATGCTGGGCCTGCTGACCTTCAACACGCTGCTGGCCTACTACGTGGCGCTGGACTACTCCAACCGCATCCACGACCGCAACCTGACCGATGACACGGTGTCGTTCGCACAGATGCTCAGCACGATGCCGGTCAGCAGCGACCTGTCTCCGCAGGCACGTTTTCTGATCGAGTACGACCCCGACGGTCATCGCTACTTCAACGTCGACAGCAGCCGCTTGGGCACCATCGCCGGCAACGCAGATTTCAGCGCCTATGCGCCCTCGCAGGACTGCAGCGGTACGCACCCGGCGCTGTACGAAGGTGAGTTGAACGGCCAGCAGGTGCGCATGTCGACGGTCTGCACCCAGGCGATGAACGATCCGCAGGACCAGCTGGCAGTGACCGTGGCCGAAAGCATGGCCGACCGTCGCCAGCGTGCGCGCGAAATCCTGATGATCGTCATTCCGCTGATGGCCATGCTGGCGCTGGGAATGGCCGCGCTGGTCTGGTTCGGCGTCACCCACGGCCTGCGTATCCTGACCCCGCTGACCTCGCGCCTGGCCCAGCGCCGCGGCGAGCTGGCACCGATTTCCGACGCGGACGTGCCCGAGGAAATCCAGCCCCTGATCAGCACCATCGATGGCCTGTTCGCGCGGCAGGCGGAAATGATCACGCTGCAGAACCGCTTCATTGCCGACGCCGCCCACCAGTTGCGCTCGCCGTTGGCGGGCATGGCACTGCACGTGGACCAGGCACTGGCGCACGGCGATCCAGAGACCGTGCGCGAAGCGCTGCAGAACATCCGCCGGCTCAACCAGCGCACTGCACGCGTCAGCACCCAGCTGCTGGCGTTGAGCCGGGCACAGACCGTGCCGGAGACGGTGGAGGCGTTGGATGTGTCCGAGCTGGTGCCGCAATGGGTGGGCATGCGCGTGCCCGAAGCGATCCGCGATGGCATCGACCTGGGCTACCTGGGTCCGCAGCAGCCGGTGCGGATACTGGGCAACGGCGCACTGCTGCACGAGGCGCTGGACAATCTTATCGACAACGCCCTGCGCTACGCCGGCGCGGATGCGACCGTCACCGTCGGCGTGCAGGCCCTGGACGACAACGATGTCGAGCTGTACGTCGAAGACAATGGCCCGGGCGTGCCCGAGGACGTGATGTCGCGGCTGGGGGAGCGCTTCTTCCGTGCGCCCGGCACTGCAGCCAGCGGCACCGGCCTGGGCCTGGCCATCGCCCATGAGGCCGTCGAGCACCTGGGCGGACGCCTGGGCTACCTCAACCGTCCCGGCGGTGGCCTGAAGGTGTCCATCACCATACCATTGCTGAAGGGCCCTTGATCCAGACGAACCGCTGAAAGGTTGCCGAAAATCGCGCTTGCGATGCTGGCCTTCCCGACTGCCGCGCTGGAGCCGACTGGTGCCTGCATCCCATGAGTTCTTTCTTCCCGGTGGCCCGCAGGGTGTCCTGCTGATCCATGGCCTGACCGGCACGCCCGCCGAAATGCGCATGCTGGGCAAAGGGCTGAACAACGCGGGCTTCAGCGTGCATGGCGTGCAGCTGCCGGGTCACTGCGGCAGCGTCGAAGACCTGCTGCAGACCCGCTGGGAACAGTGGTACCAGGGCGTGGAAGACGCGGCGGCGGACCTGCGTGGCAAGGTCGACCAGCTGTTCGTCGGCGGCCTGTCGATGGGGGCGGTACTGGCGCTGGCGCTGGCCGCGCGGCGGCCGGACTGGGTCTCCGGCGTGGGGGTGTACGGCGCCACCTTCCGCTACGACGGCTGGAACATTCCGGCGGTCGCACGCTTCTCGTTCCTGTTTCCGTGGTTCAAGCGCCTGGGGATCGGCCGCGACCGCATGTTCATGGAAGAGCCGCCGTACGGCCTGCGCGACGAGCGCCTGCGTGCGCAGGTCAGCGCCGCCATGCTCTCTGGTGACAGTGCCGCTGCCGGCCTGCCAGGCAACCCGTGGCATGCATTGGCCGAAATGCGTGCACTGAGCACCTGGACACGCCGTCACCTGCACCAGGTCACGGCACCATGCCTGGTGATGCATGCCCGCGAGGATGACGTGGCCAGCATGGGCAATGCCGAACTGGTGATCTCGCGCGTCAGCGGACCGACCGAACTGGTTGTACTGGAAGACAGCTACCACATGATCACCATCGATCGCGAACGGCGCGAAGTGATCCGCCGCAGCGCGCGCTTCTTCAGCGACATCGGCGAACGTGCGGGCGTGCTGCAGGCGGTCGCCTGAGATGGGATCGCTTGCGACCCTGCTGTGGCTGGTCAACGTGGTGCTCGATACCGGCGGCCAGTTGGCCTTCAAGGCTGCCGCCAGCGACCCGCAGGATGTCGAAGGCCTGCAGCGCTGGAAACACATGTTCGGCCGTCCCTGGCTGTGGCTGGGCATCGCCTGCTACGTGCTTGAATTCGTCGCCTGGATCGCCTTCCTGTCGCTGGTGCCGTTGTCGCAGGGCGTGCTGCTCGGCTCGATCAACATCGTCGCGCTGATGGTGGCCGGCCGCATCCTGTTCCGCGAGCGGCTGACGCCGTTGCGGGTGACCGGCATGCTGCTGGTCAGCGCCGGCGTTGCCGTGGTCGGAGCCGGAACATGAGGCGGCTGTACCTGGTCGGCTTCCCGCTGCTGATGGCCTTCGACACCCTGGCCCAGCTGTGCTTCAAGTATGCCGGAGACGCCGCGCTGCCGGTCGAGGCCAACAGCGCATGGCTGCTGCGCGTGCTGTCACAGCCTTGGGTATACGGCGCGATGCTCGGTTACGTCGGCGCGTTCTTCACCTGGATGAGCCTGCTGCGGCACGCGCCGATCGGCCCTGCGTTCGCGGCCTCACACCTGGAAGTGATCAGCGTGCTGCTGCTGTCGGCGTGGCTGCTGCACGAACCGTTGACGCTGCATCACCTGATCGGTGCGGTGCTGATCGTGGCCGGCATCATCTGCCTGGGCCGTGCCGAGGCGGATGATCCGCATGCAGTTACCGAAGCGGCCCCGTGAGCCTGCTGTCGCGCGAGTTGCCTCCCACCGCTGGCCTGCCCCTGCAGGCCAGCGATTTCCTTCCCGGCGGCGGCGACCTGTGCACGATTCTGGCCGGGCAGCTGGGCACGCCGCCGCTGCAGCTGACCTGCTCGGGCACCCATGCCCTGCTGATCGCCCTGCGCACCCTGCGCAGGCGCGCGCCGCAGCGCGATACGGTGATCCTGCCGGCCTATACCTGTCCGCTGGTACCGATTGCCGTGCACAGCCTAGGCCTGCGCATACACCTGTGCGATACCCGCCGCGACCATTTCGATTTCGACCCGGTGGCGCTGCACGCCGCAGCCGATGCACGCACGCTGGCGATCATTCCCACGCATCTGGGCGGGCGCATCACCGATGTTGATCGCGCATGTGCCATTGCGCACCGCGTCGGTGCGTGGGTGATCGAGGACGCTGCACAGGCACTGGGTGCACGCGTGGCCGGCAACAGCGTCGGCCTGCGCGGCGACATCGGCTTCTTCAGCCTGGCCGCCGGCAAGGGCCTGAGCCTGCATGAGGGCGGCCTGCTGCTGACACGTGATGAAGAACTGCGTGCGGCATTGATCGAGCAGGCCGCAGGACACACGCCCTTCAACCCGCGCTGGGAGCTGACGCGCAGCCTGCAGCTGCTGGGCCTGGCGGCCTGCTACCGCCCTTCCCTGCTGTCGCTGGTGTATGGAAATCCGCTGCGGCGTGCCCTGCGCCGTGGCGACCTGGAAGCTGCGGTGGGTGATGTGTTTCCACTGGATATTCCGCAGCATCGCGTCAGCCGCTGGCGGCAGAACGTCGGGGCACACGCTGCACAGCGCCTGCCCGCCTTCCTGCAGGCCGCCCGCCTGCGCGCGCTGCAGCTGCGCGTGCAGCTGGAATCGCTGCCTGCCGTTGAAGTGGTGGACGGGATGCCTGGCACTCTTGGCACCTGGCCGATGCTGATGCTGCTGCTGCCCAGCGAACTTGCGCGTGACAAAGCGCTTTCATCGCTGTGGCAGCGCGGCCTGGGTGTCAGCCGCATGTTCATCCACGCCCTGCCGGACTATGCCTATCTGCGAGGCGTCGTCGCAGACGCGGACGTACCCAATGCCCGCGACTTCGCCGCCCGCTCCCTGACCGTGGGCAACAGCCCCTGGCTGACCCACGAAGACAGCTGCGAGATCGTGAAGGTACTGGCTGGTCAGTAGAGGTTGAAGCCGGGCAAAGCCTGCTTCGCGCTCACTGGCTGAACGCTTCCCGAGTGCCTCCGTTCGGGCTTTCAGGTGGAAAGGAACGAGAAAGACGGCCTGCCTACATTGGCCCCGTCGCCGGCATCGTGCCAAGGCCTCTCTTCATCGACGGAGCTGCCCATGCAATGGAGCATCCTGTGTGACTTCGATGGCACCATCAGCCTCGAGGACGTCATTGATTCGCTGCTGGAAAACTTCGGCCAGCCCGGTTGGCAGCAGCTGGAAGACCAGTGGCGCTCAGGCGAGATCGGTTCGCGTGAATGCATGCAGGGCCAGGTCCGCCTGCTGAAGCTTGATCCGGCCACCCTCGATGCACACCTGGACCAGGTACGGATCGATCCGGGCTTCGCCGCTTTCGTCAAACGCGCGCAGGCGTTGGGCCTGCCACTGCGCATCGTCAGCGACGGCCTGGACTACGCAATCCATCGCATCCTCGCCAATCACGGCCTGCCGCCGCTGCCTGTGGTGGCCAATCACCTGCGCTGGTCTGACGGCCATTGGCAGCTTGAATCTCCCTACCAGGCCGAAGGCTGCCGCAGCGGCACCTGCAAGTGCACCTGCGCGGCGCAGGCGCGTGCTGACGAAGCTCCCCGCGTGCTGATGATCGGCGATGGCGCCTCCGATTTCTGCGTATCCGAACACGCCGATTTCGTGTTCGCCAAGCGTCGCCTGATTGCCCATTGCACCGACGCCGGCATTCCCCACGCCGCCATCGACACCTTCCACGACGCTACTGCGCTGCTGCCGCGCCTGCTCGACGGCAGCCTGCTTCAGCCCTCGCTTCCGCGGCTGCTCGCCACCGCCTGATCGCTCCGCCCGTTGCTTCCTTTGAATGCCCTCTCCGGAATCGAACCGATGAATATTTTTGACAAGAACGCCGATGCCGCCATCACCGATGCACAGCTGCTGGCAGATGAAGCCCGCTACAGCTCCTTCGGCGACACCGTGCACTACGTTGATCCGCCGAAGATCTTCCAGCGCTGCGAAGGCAGCTACATGTTCGATGCCGCCGGCACCCCGTACCTCGATCTGCAGATGTGGTACTCGGCGTGCAACTTCGGTTACGCCAACCAGCGCCTGAACAATGCGCTGAAGGACCAGATCGACACCCTGCCGCAGGTCGCCAGCCAGTACCTGCACCCCACCCGTGTGCAGCTGGCCAAGACCATCGCGGTGGACATGCACGAGAAGTTCGGCCTTGATGGCCGTGTGCACTTCAACGTCGGTGGTGCGCAGGCGGTGGAGGATTCGCTGAAGATCGTCCGCAACGCGCGCAACGGCAAGAGCCTGATGTTCGCCTTCGAAGGCGGCTACCACGGCCGCACCCTCGGCGCCTCGTCGATCACCTCCAGCTACCGCTACCGCCGCCGCTACGGCCATTTCGGCGAACGCGCGATGTTCATCCCGTTCCCGTATCCGTTCCGTCGCCCGAAGGGCATGACCCCGGACGAGTACTCCGACCACTGTGTGCACCAGTTCGAGCGCCTGTTCGAAAGCGAGTACAACGGCGTGTGGGATCCCAAGGTCGGCCAGGCCGAGTACGCCGCGTTCTACGTCGAGCCGATCCAGGGCACCGGCGGCTACGTCATTCCGCCGCGCAACTTCTTCAAGGGCCTCAAGCGCGTGCTGGACAAGTACGGCATCCTGATGGTCGTCGATGAGATCCAGATGGGCTTCTGGCGCACCGGCAAGCTGTGGGCCATCGAACACTTCGATGTCACCCCGGACGTGCTGGTGTTCGGCAAGGCGCTGACCAATGGCCTCAACCCGTTGTCTGGCCTGTGGGCGCGCGAAGAGCTGATCAACCCGACCGTGTTCCCACCGGGCTCCACCCACTCCACCTTCAACTCCAATCCGCTGGGCACGCGCCTAGGCCTGGAAGTGCTGAAGCTGGGCAAGGAGATGGACTACGAGCGCACCGTGCCGGAGAAGGGGGCCTACTTCCTCGACGGCCTGCGCGGTCTGCAGAAGCGCCATCCGGAAATCGGCGATGTCGATGGCCTCGGCCTGGCACTGCGTGCGGAAATCTGCGCCGCCGATGGCTTCACCCCGAACCGTGAACTGCTGGACCGCATGGTCGACATCGGCCTGGCCGGCGACCTGCTGCACGACGGCAAGCGCATGGGCCTCGTGCTCGATGTGGGTGGCTGGTACAAGAACGTGATCACCTTCGCGCCCTCGTTGAACATCAGCTACGAAGAGATCGACCTGGCGATTACCCTGCTGGACCAGCTGCTGACCAAGGCCAAGGGCTGAGCGGGAATGCGCTGCCGGTTCCCGTGCCCCGCATGGACATGATCCCGCGTGTATCCAGCACCGCGCTGGAACCGGCCGCGCTGCTGGAGGGCTTCCTGGCCCACCCTCCCCTGGGGTTCGATGCCAGCCGCCTGCCCAGCGGCCTGCCCAGTTTCCGTGCGCCATTGGATCTGACCACAACCCTGGACGATGCACTGCGCTCGCGCCTGCTGGGGCTGCCGCTGTCGCGCCTGTGGCGGCCGTGGCTGACCTGGCAGACGCGGTTCATCGGTGCCACCAGCACCGAGTACACACCGCTGCCGGCGCATGTGTCGGCGGCTGCACTGGCCGACGACGTGCTGCGCCATGGCGTCGGTGACAGCCGGCTGCTGGTGGTCAAGGATCTGGCGATCGATTCGCCCTTGCTGGACGATGCCGCCAACGCACACAGCCACGCCTTCCTGCAGGCGCTGGAAGCACGCGGTTTCATCCCGCTGGAAGGCATGCCGCTGGCATGGGTGGCGATCGATTTCGATTGCATCGACGCCTATCTGGCACGCCTGTCCGCAGCGCGTCGCAAGAACATCCGGCGCAAGCTGCGCTCACGCAGCAACCTGCAGATCGACTGCATCGCCACCGGTGACCCTGCCCTTGCCGAACCGCGGCTGCAGGCCGAACTGCATGCGCTGTACCTGCAGGTGTATGCACAGAGCGCCGTGCATTTCGACCGGCTTGAGCTACCCTTCTTCCAGCACCTGCTGGCAGATACGCAGGGACAGGGGCGCTTGTTCCTTTACCGCCACAACGGCGAGCTGATCGGCTGGAACCTGTGCTACGTGCATGCCGGCAAGCTGGTGGACAAGTACATCGGCCTGTCCTATCCGCAGTCGCGCGACCACAACCTGTACTCGGTCAGCTGGATGCACAACCTGGAATACGCGTTGCAGCACGGCCTCAGCCACTACGTTGCCGGCTGGACCGATTCACGCATCAAGGCCGAACTGGGTGCCCGCTTCACCTCCACCGTACACGCGGTGCATGCGCGTTCGCCGCTGCTGCGCGCCGTCCTGCGCAGGCTGGCCCCGCACCTGCAGGCTGAGCCGGATGGAGGAGGCTGACCGATGCAACTGCGTCCGCCGCTGATCCTCGACCTCGATGGTGGCGTACTGCCATTGCCACAGGCACGCACGCTTGCGCTGCAGCACTGGCATGACCCGCTGCGCTTTGCCTGCCGCAACGCCACGCTGTCACGCTTCGCCACTGAAGTTCTTCGGCCGCTGCCGGCACAGCTCGGCACGGTCATGCTCGGCAGCGGCGACTTCCACCATCTCAGCCTGCCGCTGCTGCAGCACCTGCACACGCGTGCCCCGTTCCAGCTGGTGGTGCTGGACAACCATCCGGACAACATGCGCTTTCCCTTCGGCATGCACTGCGGTTCCTGGGTCAATGCTGCCGCCGCATTGCCGCAGGTATCGCATGTGCATGTGCTGGGCATCACCTCCGCCGATATCGGCCTGGGCCATGCGTGGGAGAACCACTGGCGGCCGCTGCTGGGGCGGCGGCTGACCTACTGGTGCATGGATGTGGATGTGGGCTGGGCCAGCCGCGTGGGCATGTCAGCTGCCTTCCGCCACTTCGACCATCCCGAGGCCCTGGTCGCCGCGTTCGCCGCCGAACAGGCGCAGGCCCCTCAACCGACCTACCTGTCGATCGACAAGGACGTGTTCGCTGAAGATGTCGCCCGCAGCAACTGGGACCAGGGCCGCTTCCAGCTTGAACACGCGCTGATGGTGATCGAGGCCCTGCGCACCGGTGGACTGGTGGGCAGCGACATCACCGGCGAGGTGTCACTTGCCAACTACCAGAGCCGTTTCAAGCGCTGGTTGTCATCGCTGGATGGTCAGCCCGACGTCAGCGCCGATGATCTTCCGGCATGGCAGCAGCAGCACCAGCAGGTGAACCGCGAACTGCTGGCGGCGATGGCCGCCGTTCCGACGGCCTGCTGAGCGGGGGTAGTGCCGGCCGCTGACCGGCAGCTGTACCACGATGTGCCAACCAAGGTTGGCACCTGCCAGACCCAGGCAGAGTCGGTAGTGCCGGCCGCTGGCCGGCAACCTCGTTGTTCCCGGGCTCACGAGGATGCCGGCCAGCGGCCGGCATTACACTGGACGTCCGCCCCCGGAGCCGCTGCCATGCCCCAGACCGTCATCCCGCAGCTGCGCATGCGCCATGCCGATACCAGCCTGCCCTTCTACGTGCAGGGCCTGGGCTTCCTCGTCGACTGGGAGCACCGCTTCGAACCCGGCTTCCCGCTGTTCGCCCGGCTCACCCGCGAAGGCCAGACGATCTTCCTGACCGAACACACCGGCGACTGCGAGGTGGGCGGTGCGGTGTATTTCATCGTCACCGACGTCGATGGCCTGCACCGCGCGTTCAGCGCTGCGGGAGTATCCATCGAGCAGCCGCCACACGATACCGACTGGGGAAGCCGCGAGATGCTGATCGTCGACCCGGACGGCAACCGCCTGCGCTTCGCCACCGACGCTGGCTGAATGCCACGCGCTTGAACGGGAATATACGTTTCGTATACGCTTCGTATATCCCCAATCGAGAACGCCCATGGGCATCGTCAACATCGATGACACCCTGCACGACCAGCTGCGCCGTGCCTGCACCGTCTCCAACCGCTCGATCAACGCCCAGGCCACGTTCTGGATCCGGGTCGGCATGCTGTGCGAGATGAACCCGACCCTGAGCTTCCAGGACGTCGTCGCCAGTGAACTGCGCGCCGCCGGTGTGCAGCCGCAGCTGCTTGCCCCCGGGCGGGCCTGAGCCGATGGCCATGATCAAGCGCCCCGACGAGATCGACCGCCTGGCCGAGTCCGGACGACTGCTGGCGCAGATCTTCGCCATGCTCGACGCCCTGCCGCTGCAGGGCCGCAGCACGCTGGAGATCAACGACATCGTCGAGCGGATGATCGTCGACGAGCTGCAGGCACGGCCCGCCAGCAAGGGGCAGTACGGGTTCCCGTACGTGCTCAATGCCTCGATCGACAACGTCATCTGCCACGGCATGCCGTCGGCCGATGACGTGCTGCGCAATGGCCAGATCGTCAACCTCGACATCACGCTGGAGAAGAACGGCTACATTGCCGACTCCAGCACCACGTATGTTGTGGGTGATGCCGACTACGCCGCGCGCAAGCTGGTGCAGGTGACCTACCAGGCCATGTGGAAAGGCATCGCCGCCGTGCGGCCCGGCGCGCGCCTGGGCGATATCGGCCACGCCATCGCCCGCCACGCCCGCAGCCACGGCTACTGCGTGGTCAAGGAGTACTGCGGCCACGGTATCGGCCAGGAGATGCACGAGGAACCGCAGATCCTGCATTACGGCCATGCCGGCACCGGCATGGAGCTGCAGGAAGGCATGGTGTTCACCATCGAGCCGATGCTCAATCAGGGCAAGCCTGCCATCCGCCAGCAGCCCGACGAATGGCCGGTGTATACCCGTGACGGCAAGCTGTCGGCGCAGTTCGAGCACACCGTGGCCGTGACCGGCAGCGGCGTGCGCGTGCTGACCCTGCGCCCTGGTGAAACCCCGTTGTGCGCGCTGGATGCGGCCTAGAGCGGGCGCAGCAGCAACAGCAGCGCAAGGCACAGCATGAAGGCCGCCACGCCAGCATCCAGCAACCGCCATGCTGCCGCGTTGCGGAACACCGGCTGCAGCAACCGTGCGCCGAACCCCAGCCCACAGAACCAGAGCACGCTGGCCACGCAGGCGCCCGCTGCGAACGCCCAGCGCAGGTCACCCGGGTAGCGCGTGGACAGGCTGCCCAGCAGCACCATCGTATCCAGGTAGACGTGCGGGTTGAGCAGGGTGAAGGCCAGGCAGGCCAGCAGCACCTGCCGCCGGCTGCCACCACTGGCATCGGCCGCGGCCAGCGCGCTGCCACCGCGCCACGCGCGCAGCCCAGCCTGCAGCCCATAGCACAGCAGGAAGGCGGCCCCGCCGAAGCGCAGCACCTGCAACAGCAACGGCCACTGCAGCACCAGCGCCCCCATGCCGCCCACGCCGGCCAGGATCAGCGCGATGTCCGCGCCCATGCAGGCCAGCACCACCATGCCCACGTAGCGGTGCTGCAGCCCCTGGCGCAGCACGAAGGCGTTCTGCGCGCCGATGGCGATGATCAGGCCAGCACCTGCAAACAGACCGGCCAGGGCCGCAGCAATCCACATCCGACGCTCTCCACCTTGAGAAGAGGCGCAGGGTGCGACCAACGGACTCGTTAAGGCAAACTGGTTTTTCTTTATCCTGTGCAGAAAAACTGAAGAGGCACCGCGTGGACCTGGTACATCCGCAGTTGAGCGCCTTCACCGCCGTGCTCGAAGAAGGCAGCTTCGAGGCCGCCGCACGCCGCCTGTCGATCAGCCCGTCGGCGTTGTCGCAACGGATCAAGGCGCTTGAAGACCGGCTGGGCCAGGTGCTGGTGGTGCGCCAGGCCCCGTGCCGGCCTACTGCTGCCGGCGAAGTGCTGCTGCGGCGGGTGCGGCCGATGCAGGCACTGCAGGCCGAAGCGCTTGCCGAACTGCTGCCGGAACGCGGCAGCGATGCCACCCGCACACCGATTCCGCTGGCGGTCAACGACGATTCGCTGGACACCTGGTTCGTCGCCGCCATCGCCGAGCTGCACCAGCGCCACGGCTACCTGTTCGACCTGCGCATGGACGACCAGGACCACACCCTGGAACTGCTGCGCACCGGCAGCGTGCTTGGCGCGGTCACCGCCGAACGCAGACCGCTGAAGGGTTGCAACGTGCATCCGCTGGGCGCGATGCGCTACCACGCCATCGCCTCACCGGCATTTGCGCGCCGCCACTTCAGCACGGGCATGCAGGCCGAGGCGTTGGCCTCGGCGCCGATGATCGTGTTCAACCGCAAGGATGAACTGCAATGGCGTTTCCTGCGCAGGCTCACCCGCGCGCGAATGCAACCGCCCGTACACTACCTGCCCTCCTCCACCGGCTTCGTCGATGCTGCCGCGCGTGGGCTGGGCTGGTGCCTGGCACCGGAGGCCCTGGTCAGGCCAGCGGCAGAGGCCGGACAGATAGTGGTGCTGGAACCGCGTCGCTGGCTCGACGTACCCTTGTTCTGGCAGCATGCCGCCGTGCGTTCGAGCACGTTGCAACACATCACCCACGCGCTGCGTACCGCCGCGGGCAATACCCTACGTTGAAAAGAGCATGATCCAGACCACCGCAGACCCCGGCTTCACGCGCGGACCACTACCGTTTGCCCACTTCTTCACTACAGGAACGGCATGCGCCTGAGCTGCCCACGGACAAGGATGCATCGCGCGCTCGGCGCTGCCGGCCTGGCCTTGCTGGCCAGCCTGCCGCTGGCTGCAGCGGCACAGACCAGCGCGCCTCCCGCACTGGAATGGGAACAGGCGCGGCAGCGTCTGGAACAGGTCTCCGACGCGCTGGCCGCTGCTGATGCCGGCGTGCGCAACAAGGAAGACCTGCACGAGGCCACCCGCCTGCTGCGCCTGCCGGAGATCACCGGCGAAGTGCGGCGGCTGCAGTTCCAGAAGACACTGACCCTGCCGCTGGGCTCGCTGGCGCCGGTGGCCGAAGCCTTTGGCATCGACTCACCGCTGTCGTTCACCGAGCGCGACTGGCGCACACGGCCGGTGGTCACTGCGGTGCTGCCGCTGTACACCGGCGGCCTGATTCCGGCCGCGCAGCGTGCTGCCGGCGCGGCCAGCGAACAGGCCAGCGCCGAGCGCGAAGCGCAGCGGCAGTCGCTGACCGTGCAACTGGCCCAGGCCTACTTCGGTCAGCGCTTGGCCGAACAGGCAGTGGTCGTGCGCCGCGACGTGCGCGATGGCTTGAACCGCCACCTGTCCGATGCCGAGAAACTGGAACGCGAAGGCTTCGCCACGCGTGCGCAGCGCCTGCAGGCCACCGTCGCCCGCGACAAGGCCGAGCGCGAGTACCAGAAGACGCTCAATGATCTGGCCACGCTGAAGGCTGCGCTGGCCACGCTGTTGCGCAGTGGCGGCGATGTGCAGCCGCTGTCGCCGCTGTTCGTGCAGCGCGCGCCGCTGGAACCGGTCGCCAGCTTCGAGCGCACCGCGCAGGCACGGCAGCCGCAGATCGCCCGCCTGCGGGCGATCGTGGCGCAGGCCGAACAGGGCGTGCGCGTGCAGCAGGCCAAGCTGAAGCCAACGGTATTCCTGTTCGGCCAGTACGACTTCCGGCGCCGCGACGAAATGCTGACCGATCCGGACTGGGCGTTTGGCATCGGCCTGAAGTACACGTTCCTGTCGCCGAACTCACGGCCGGCACAGATCAGTGCGGCACGCGCGCAGCAGGAACAGGCCGAGGCCGGCCTGCGCGAGGCCGAGAACCAGGTCGCGCTGGGTGTGCGCAAGGCCTGGAACGAGCTGGAAACCGCACGCCAGCAGTTCGTGCTGCTGGACAGCAGCATCGCCCAGGCCGACGAGAACCTGCGCCTGCAGGAGCTGGCCTTCCGCGAAGGCCAGGCCACCTCGCTGGACGTGATCGACGCACGGCTCGGTCTTGGCGGTGCCCGCGTTGAACGTGCGCAGGCCGCCTACCAATACGATATCGCCTTGGCACAACTGCTCGAGGTGAGTGGACAGATGGACCGCTTCGAAGACCATCGGCGGCGTGCAGACGAGGTAATTGATCATGAGTGATGTGTTGCACGACGAAGCAACGACGCCCCCGGGCAAGCGCCGGCTGGGGCCGATTCTGCTGGTGGTGCTGCTGGTGGCGGTGGTGCTGGGCCTGTGGCTGGCCTGGCGCAGCCCCGCCGACCAGATCCAGGGCATGGCCGACGCCGACACCCTCAACGTGTCGGCCAAGATCACCGCGCGCGTGGCCGAACTGAAGGTCCGCGAGGGCGATCGCGTGCAGGCCGGGCAGGTGCTGTTCCTGCTCGACAGCCCCGAAGTAGCAGCCAAGGAACAGCAGGCACACGGCGCACTGGCTGCGGCGCAGGCGGTGGCCGACAAGGCTGCCGAAGGCGCACGCAGCGAAGACATCCGCGCGGCCGAAGCCAACTGGAAGCGCGCCGAAGCCGGTGCCACGCTTGCCGATGCCACCTACCGGCGCGTGCAGAACCTGTTCAACGAAGGGGTGATGACCCGGCAGAAGCGCGATGAAGCGGCGGCCCAGGCCACCAGCTCGCGCGAACTGGCCCGCGCCGCCCGCGCCCAGTACGACATGGCGTTGACCGGCGCGCGCGAACAGGACAAGCGTGCCGCGCAGGGCCAGGTGCAGCAGGCCCAGGGCGCGGTGGCGGAAGTCAACGCCGCGCGCGTTGAAGTGGAAGGCCGCGCGCCGGTGGCCGGCGAGATCAACAAGCGCATGGCCGACCCGGGCGAACTGGTACCAGCCGGCTACCCGGTGTTCACTCTGGTCGACATCGACCGCATGTGGGTGTCGATGAACCTGCGCGAATCGCAGATGCAGGGCCTGAAGGTCGGCAGCAAGCTGCAGGGCAGCGTGCCGGCACTCGGCAAGGACGGTGAGTTCGAGGTCTACTTCATCAATCCCGCGGGCGACTACGCCACCTGGCGCACCACCCGCCAGTCATCGGGCTATGACGTGCGCAGCTTCGAAGTGCGGGTGCGCCCGGTACGCCGCATCGAGGGCTTCCGCCCCGGCATGAGCGTGCTGTTCGCATGGCCGCAGCACT
This sequence comes from Stenotrophomonas sp. RIT309, assembly GCF_000632045.1. Lineage (NCBI taxonomy): Bacteria > Pseudomonadati > Pseudomonadota > Gammaproteobacteria > Lysobacterales > Lysobacteraceae > Stenotrophomonas > Stenotrophomonas sp. RIT309. The sequence continues at coordinate 245,291 of NZ_JFYS01000012.1, read as the reverse complement.
GAACACCAGCCGCAGCAGCTTCGGCAGCTCATGGCAGCGCGAACTGCGCCGGTTGCGCAGCAGCCGTGCGGACCTGGCGCTGGTCACCGTGCTGCCACTGTTGATGCTGGTGGTGATGGCCTGGATGTTCTCCGCATCGGTGATGCGCGATGTGCCGATTGCCGTGGTCGACCTTGACCACAGCAGCGACAGCCGCCTGCTGCTGCGCATGCTCGACGCCAGCCCCGGCGTGCGCATCGCAAGCCAACCGGTCGATATGGATGAGGCGCGCGCGCAGCTGCGTCGGCTGGAGGTGTTCGCGGTGGTGCTGGTGCCGCGCGATGTGACCCGCCAGGCGCTTCGCGGCCGGCAGGGCACGGTGTTTTCCTATTACAACGCCACCTACATGACCACCGGCCAGTCCGCCGCGCGGGATATCGGCGACGCGGTCTCTGCGTGGAACGCGCGGTTGCTGCGCGAACGCATCGGCCTGCAGGTCGGGCCGGGCAAGCTGCGTGCCGCCCCGATCGCGGTGCAGTCGGACATCCTGTTCAATCCGGCGCGCAGCTACGAGCTGTTCCTGCTGCCACTGATCTTCCCGGCGGTACTGTCGCTGGTACTGGCGCTGGCCGTGGCCGGCAGCCTCGGCCGTGAGATCCGCGACGGTACCCTGCCCGCCTGGCTGGGCCATGCACCATGGTCGGCCATTGCAGGCAAGGTGCTGCCCTACGTGCTGCTGTTCTCGTTGTACGGCGCGCTGGGCGCGGCCTATCTGGCCTGGCTGCGTGGCGACGGCATCGCTGGCAGCGTGCTTCTGCTGCTGCTCGCACAGCCGCTGTTCTACCTGGCCACCGCGGCCTATGCCCTGTTCTTCGTCGGCGTCACCCGTGACATGGGCACGGCCCTGTCCGCCGTGGGCCTGAGCATCGGCACCGCGCTGGCGTTCTCCAGCGCCACGTTCCCGGTGATCGACGCACCGTTGTTCACCCGCGTCTGGCACCTGCTGCTGCCGCTCAGCGCCTACATCAAGCTGCAGACCCAGCAGCAGTTCATCGGCTCGCCGTTGGCGGTGTCGCTATGGCCGCTGGCCACGCTGCTGCTGATGATCGCGGTTGCTGGCGGCATCGGCGGCTGGCGCCTGCTGGCGTTCGCGCGCACGCCGCAGGCCGCGCAGCCGGCCGGGGCAGGCACATGAGCCGGATCTGGCACAGCCTGCGACAGACCCTGTTGGCCGTGCTCTGCGACCGCTACGCGATCGTGGTGATGGTCGGCGCGGTGATTCTGTACTCGTTCTTCTACCCCGCCGCCTATCGCCACCAGGTGGCCGGCAACCTGCCCGTGCTGGTCGTCGATGAAGACCACAGCGCGACCAGCCGCGAACTGCTGCGCAAGCTCGATTCGCTGCGCGTGGCCCATGTGGTCGGGCAACCGGCCGACCTGCAGGAAGCGCGCGCACAGCTGGAGGCCGGCCATGCCGAAGGCATCGTGCTGATCCCGGCCAACCTAGAACGCGACATCCTGCGCGGGCATCCGGCCAAACTGGTGCTGCTCGGCAACGGCGCCTATCTTGGCCGCGCCAGCTGGGTGCTGGGCAGCGTGGCCGATGCACTGGGTGCGTTCGGCCGTGAGGCGGCGGTCACCCAGGCCGCGTTCATGGGCGCGCCACAGGCACCACCGGTCACCCTCGTGCAGCGGCCCTTGTTCAACACGCAGGAAGGCTATGGCAGCGCGATCGTGCCCGGCGTGGCCGAACTGATCGTGCACCAGACGCTGCTGATGGGCATCGGCGTGCTGCTCGGTGGCCGCCGGCTGGTGCTGGGCCGGCGCCTGCAGTTCGACCTGCCTACCCTGACCGGCATGGCCCTCGGTTTCGGCCTGATCGGGCTGTTCGGGCTGTTCTGGTACGCCGGCTTCACCGCCTGGGTGCAGGACTATCCGCGTGGCGGCAACCCGCTCGGCCAGCTGCTCGGCGGCACCCTGTTCATCGCTGCCACGGTGGCGTTCGGGCTGTTCGTCGGCAGTTTCTTCCGCACGCGCGAACGCGCCTTCCAGTACATCATCGCCACCTCGATCCCGCTGTTCTTCCTGGCCAGCCTGTCGTGGCCGGCGGTGATGACCCCGCGCCCGCTGGTGTGGCTGGCGCAGCTGCTGCCGACCACCTCCGGCATCAACCTGATGGTGCGCCTGAACCAGATGGACGCCAGCCTGGCCGAGGTCAGCCGCGAACTGATCACCCTGGCCGTGCTGCTGGTGCTGTACGGCGCCCTCGCCCTCTGGCGTCTGCACAGCCCAAAGGGGACGAAGGGGATTAAGTCGTAGCTGGCACGGAGAGGGAGAAATCGACTTAATGCCCTCCGTCTCCTTTTACGGCTCCGGCGCGTACCAGAACGGGATGCTGTATTCGCGACGACGGCTGGGGCCGCGTTCGCCGCCGTCCACGTTCCAGACCAGTCGCAGGTCATGCCGGCCCGGCTCCAGGTCCGCCATCGGCAGATAGCCCACCAGCCCGCGCATGTCCAGGTCGCGGCGTTCCATCGGCACGAAATCATGCAGGTCGACCTTGCCGCCGTCGAGCTGCACCGTCCACAGCGTGGCCATGCAGTTCACCGCTGCTGTCGCGGCCAGTGCGCCCTGCGCTTCGTTGCGTGCACCACCGGCGCAGCGCTGTCGCGCCACCGGGTTGTCACGCTGCGGGCGATGGGGAATGAACAGGCGCAACCGCGATGCACTGATGGTATCGGCCGGAATCATCGGATAAGGCAGCAACTGGTCGTGCGCCGAGCGCAGCGATTCGTAGTGCGCGCCCAGCATGCCGTGGTTCACTGCCTCCTCGGTCAGCACGCTGTAGCGGTTGAACAGCGAGAACGTCATCGAGCCATAGACCTGCAGGGCGGCGAGCACCATCGCCAGCATCACCGCCGAAATATAGATCACCGTGAACGAGCGGCCGCGCAGGTTGCTCTGCAGGGTCCACTGCATGGTCTGCAGCAGGCGCAGCATGGGTACCCGCTGCAGGCCAGCCAGCACCGACTGCAGTCGCTTCTCCTGCCGTGCCGTGTCCAGGCCCCGCGCGCGACGCCGCGCGATCGACTTTTCCAGCAGCATCGGCACCATCGCCAGACCGAGCAGACAGAGCATCAACACCGCAACGATTCCCAGCGTGATGCGATCGACATCGCCGAAGGCGGCGCCGATGGCCATCGCCACGCCAAGCGAGACAATGGCTACCACCAGCGTGCCGGCCAGGGTCTGCACGCACAACAGCGTGGTCGAGAACAGCATGGTGGCAAGCCGGTCCGCGCGTTCAATGGTGCCGTCGAGGCCGCCGTCGCGCTGCTGCAGGAACGCGCGTGAGAACGGCCCCAGCATCGTCAACCGATCCCAGTCGATACCGTTGGGGAAGTGCGATTTCAGGCCGATCAGGCCGATCCAGTAGCCGCGCACGGCCAAGTGGATGATCAAGGCCACCGCCAGCACGTAGCACATGCCGACGCCGATGCTGAAGGCGAACCACAGCGCCTGGAAATAGACACCTTCGGTATGCAGGCTGCTGCGCGCCCACGCATCGAACAGGTAGCCCGGCACGGCGAGCAGTGCGAAGGCGAGCAGGCCGGAAATGAACAGCTCCAGCTCGTCGGTGCGGTCACGCACGCGGGAGTAGCTGGCTGTCGTGCGAGGCATTGCATCAGCAACATCGGACGGTTCCCGACGGTCTACAGCGCTCGACTTGTTCACTGGCGATTCATCCCTGGAGGTCGGCGCAGTATAGGCATGCGCCCTGCCCCACGGAACGGGTCCGGAAACGGAGAACGCCGGCACAGGGCCGGCGTTCGGGGTACAGCAGTGTGGAAGGGGTTATCGCATGGAGGCATCAGCGATAGACGCGCTCACAACGGCGCTCGACCACGCGATCGCCGGTCTTCTGCTGATGGTTGCCCTGGATCTGCCGCCCAGCTGCACCGCCCGCCACGGCACCGGCGACGGTCGCCAGCTTCTTGCCGTTGCCGCCGCCTACCTGGTTGCCCAACAGGCCGCCGACCACGGCGCCCGTAGCGGTACCGGTGATGCGGTTGGGATCGCGGGTATTGCGCTGTACTTCCACGTTCTTGCAGACCACGCGGCTGCCATCGTTGAACTTGCGCCCTTCATCACGCGGGCCGTAATTCTGTGCGCCAGCAACGGACGAGGCCGCCAGCAGGGTGCCCAGCACCATCAATCGGGTCGAGGTCTTCATGGCCATCTCCTGTGCTCCGGTATGGCGCAAGTGTCTGCCTGCACGTGGCAACTGCAGGTGAAATCCACGTCTCCGGAGGCTGAGCGGCCATCATCGGTTCAGGAAACAAAAATGCGCCCATCGCGACCAGCCTCGCGATGGGCGCCGTCTCCCACCCGGCTTAGAACTCTTCCCACCCACCCGTGTTGGCAGCGAGCGACGGGGCATTCCGCAGCGGCACCCCGGTCACGCGACGCACCGGCGGCACGCTTGCAGCGACCGCTGCCAACATCGGACGGACCGCTGCCGCCGCCACCGAAGCGCCGGTGCGGAACACCGACACCGCTTCGGCCAGCAGGTTTGCCTGTTCTTCCATCGACCGCGCAGCAGCGCTGGCCTCTTCCACCAGCGCGGCGTTCTGCTGGGTGGTCTCGTCCATCTGCATCACGGTCTGGTTGACCTGCTCGATGCCCGAGCTCTGCTCCTGCGAGGCTGCAGAGATCTCCGCCATGATGTCGGTCACCCGCTGCACCGAGGCGACAATCTCGCCCATCGTCGTGCCGGCCTGACGCACCAGCGCCGAGCCGTCGGACACCTTGCCCACCGACTCCTCGATCAGGCCCTTGATCTCCTTGGCCGCACCCGCCGAGCGCTGTGCCAAGGTGCGCACCTCGCTGGCCACCACCGCAAAGCCCCTGCCCTGCTCACCCGCACGCGCGGCCTCCACGGCGGCGTTGAGCGCCAGGATGTTGGTCTGGAAAGCGATGCCATCGATCACGCTGATGATCTCGGCGATCTTCTTCGACGACGCTTCGATGGCGCTCATGGTGGTCACCACCTGGCCGACCACCTCGCCGCCCTGCGAAGCCACCCCATGTGCACCGATCGCCAGCTGGTTGGCCTGGCGCGCGTGTTCGGCGTTCTGCTTCACCGTGGAGGTCAGCTCCTCCATCGACGCTGCCGTTTCTTCCAGGTTGGCCGCCTGCTGCTCGGTACGCCGCGACAGATCGGTATTGCCGGAGGCAATCTCCCCCGCTGCCAGATTGATGCTGGATGCACTGGCCTGGATACGGCCGACGATCTGGGTCAGCTGCTCGACGGTCGCGTTGCAGTCGTCGCGCATGCGGGCGAACACACCGTGGAAATCGCCCTGCATGCGTACTGTCAGATCGCCGCGCGAGATCGCCTGCAGCAGGCTCGACACCTGCACCAGGTTCTCGTCCGTGGTTTGCATCAACCGGTTCAGCCCGGTCACCATGTCGCCGAAATCATGCTCGAAGCGTGTTTCGTCGCCACGCAGGCTGAAGTCGCCTGCGGCCGCGGCTGTGGCCAGCCGGCGGATCTCGCCGTTGATGGCCGACAGACTCGATTTGGTCTCGTCCATGGCCTGGGTGATCGCCGCCTTCTCGCCCGGCAGGCGATCCATGTCCACCGACAGGTCGCCGCGCGCGTAGTGCTTCATCACCTCGATCAGGCGGTTCTGCACGTGCACGTGCGAGCCCACCAGCGCGTTGGTGTCATGCACCATGCGCCCGTAGTCGCCGGGGAAGGCGCTCTCGTCCATGCGATAACCCAGGCTGCCATCATCGTGCTGCCGCGCCATCTCGCCCTGCGCGGCCATCACCGCCTGCAGCTGCCCCTGCATGCGCTGCATGGACTTCAGCAACTGGGTCACCTCGTCGTTGCCCGAGGCATCGATGACGTTGTCCAAGCGACCGTTGGCGATGCCATCGGCCAGCTTCACCGCGCCCGCCAAGGGGCGGGTCAGGCTGCGGGTGATCGCCCACGCGGCCAGTGCGCCGAGAATCAGGCTGAGCACACCGAAGGCGATGGACAGGGTTCCCGTCCACGCTTCCGTGGCGCGGTATTCCTCACGGCTGCGTTCGGTCAGGGTTTCCTGGTGCCGCAGCAGGCTGGAGATCGCTCCATTCCAGGCCGTGGCCAGACCGTGCTCGGCCAGCAGCTCGGTGGCTGCACCGTCGTAGTCGCCCGCCTTCATCCGCTCATGCAATTGTTGAGTGGAGACGTCGGTGGCCTTGCGTGCCGCCGCGATCTGCGCCACCAGCGTATCGCCGGTGGGATCGCGGGGAATCTTGACGTACTTGTCCCAGATTCCATCGTAGGTGCGGCTCAGTTCCTGCGCCCGCTGGTAATCCTTGTCGAACTCCTCGCCGCGCTTGATCACCATCAGGCGGCGATGCATCAGCACCGCGTTGTTGGTATCGAGCATGTCGTTCAACAACCGCATCTTGACCATGTTCACGCCCACCACTTTCTCGAACTGGGCGGACTTCAAATGGTTTCCGTACAACACCAGGCCGACAATGGCCAGGATGAACAGCAACAGCAGACCGAAGCCGGCAGAAAGCCGGGATCCCACACGGAGGTTGCGTAAGGCGAGCATCTCAATTCCCTTGATCGTGGCCCTATATCGGTGGCGGCACGACTGCGGGAAACTTTAAGATCAGTTATTGAAACAACGCCGCGTTAACATAAACGCGTTCAAGCAGAATCTCACCGTGAGGAAATCAGGCCCGTGGCGGGAATCAGCCACGCAAGCCGATGACGGTATGGCGGGTGAAGAACCGCATTTTCCCCTCGACCGTGAAATCGGTACGCCTGATTTCGACGAGCAGTTGCTCGCGCTGTGCTTCGTCCAACGTGCAAGGCTCCAGAACATTGGCATCCAGCACGGTACCCGGTGGCGTCAGACGTAGCTCGACAATGCAGACATTGTTGTCCATTGGAACACCCGCCGGCCACGCCGTCATCGCGATCGCACGCAGCTCCTCCTGGTACACCTCCCTCTCCGCATATTCGAGATCCGGGTCCGGCCGGTTCGCCGGCAGGTGCAGTGAAGACTGCCTGGGCGCTGCCTTCGGCATCGAACGAACTGCCAGATTGATCAGGGTGTTCTGTGAGGCCGTTACCGCCAAGGCGATCACCAGAGCGGTGTAGCTGACACCACCGGCCTTCTGCAGTTCGGCACGCCGCCGATGCGCGCCTCCATGCCCGGCAAGCACCTTGCGGGCAATCCTCCGGCAATGAGACAGGTACAGGGAATTCGCCAGAATTCCGGCAAGCACGCGGCAGACCACGAAGACGACTACCGCGAACCATGGCAGACCCATCTGAGTGAACGTGGTCATCGCCAAAGGCGGAACGATGAACCAGATCGTGCCCCATACAGGCATGCGTCGGAAGAAGAACCACAATGATGAAAACAGGAACGCCGGCCAATGCCACCGTCTCGGCGCCCTGCCGGCTGCGTCGTCCAGCCTCCAGAAATGGCAATAGGTGGAGAACCGGTCCCCAACCACAATCGCCAGCGCACTCTTTTCACTTGACTCGTCAGCGGCCGAGTCTGCGTCTCGCTCCGCGCCACCCTCTGCACTACCGAAAGTGGGCTCGATCTTCATCTGCACTGATTCTTCATCCAAAAAAAACACACTGACAGTCATTCGAAGGATTGACTGTTCTAGCCGGGTAACCCGGTAGCCGATCAATTGCCCGGTCCGGCATCGCCTGCCCCTTTCACACTCTTCCACAAAAGCCACATTCAGCGCATCAAATGAAGCAGAACATCGTCCGAACCGATGGCGATCCTTGGAATATGATTTCGAACACGCTCGGGAAGGTCGTCATCGCGAAGCGCAAGCTCCGGCTTGGCGATAAGGCGATAACCATCCCCGCTTACGTCATGACTAAAAATCCCGCGACTTGCCATTTCAAGGAAAGAGCGAAGATAAGCCTCGCGCTGAGCGAGGCCGCTGAAATCAGGCAAGCTCTCTTCAACCACGATGACGCCCGAGCAAATAGGAAGCGAGTAAATATAGTCACACACCAATTGCCAGCCCTCGATGGACGACGCAACCTGGCGCGGCACGAAACCACGCCCTCCCGTAGCAAAATGACAAACATATCCATCAGCACCAACTGCAAACCAATCTATGTCATTGACCTCAAGAAATTCCTCATCCATCTCCATATATTACTCACCTCCAAATATATTCTTGCAATTATCACATCTAGGAACAGGAAGACCACTTCTTGGCCGAACAGCAGCAGTGAATTTGATATCCTCAAGCTTCAGGCGTGGATTTGCCAGCATCAGTTCGTTTGCAGCTCTGAATTCTGCGCAACGACCAATAGTATTCCCACATGCCGTCTTGACACCAAGGCCTCCGAGCGAATCGGCGTACGCCTTCAGTTCCGGTGCGATCACGGCAGGAACAGGGCCACTCGACATAGTCACAATTCTACCAGTTGTAGGATCAACGGCACCGATCGCGGTTGCTGGCGGGTTCCTCCCAATACCTGCGATGTACTTTATGAGCTGCTGTTCCGCATCGGCGATAAGTCTTACCTCCGAAGCAGCCGTCATGGTCCTCTTGGCGAGGAATGCCCCCGGCCCGACCAAGGAAGTTCCGATGTCAAACGTGAACTTTCCACCAATGTCAGCCGCTTGATCTACGTCTTCAAAATTCCACGAGTTCCTACCACCAGTCAGGTAGTACGCAAGGCCTGCCGTCTTCTCCATGTACTCATTGATGCCCTGACTGATCGCGTTGTTGCGTTTTTCGGAGAAGGCTTGCAAGCCAAGCTTGTCCATCTCCTTGTAATCCGAGAAAAAGCCCAGCAGAACACTGATCTGGTTCATGCTTGCCGCACCAGCTACAAGGTCCTTCCCCCCGGTCCAGAGCCCGTTTACGAACGCAGCACCAGCGACCGCTCGATTCGTCGACAACAGCCAGTCGGCTTCCGCACCGTAGCCTGCACCACGCAATAGATCGACAGTGTTCGAACCGCACTCACCAACCAGCGAACAGTACACCTTCCTTTGCAGATCTTCGGTGGAAGAGTGAATTGCCAACGTGTCAAGGTTGACCCCAGAACCGGCATTCTTGCTCGCAGCGATGAGCTTATCGGCGTTTTCCGCCATCCAGGCGTCATACTCCCCCTTATATATAGGAGAGTTATGCGATTCCAATGCAATCTTCGCCAGTGATCGCTGCTCACTGCACGCGATAGACCCTGGCACTTGGCATGCCATCATCAGCTTGTAATCGCGCTCAGCGGAGAGCCGCTCGAAGTTCTCCTTGATATCGCAGTCTTTACCTGCATCAGAACAGATAACAGTCGCCTGAAGGTACTCCATCCGCTCGTCGTGATTCAGGTAGTTGTTCTCAACGGAGTTTTTCGCGATACCCATGCCCAATGTCGCGCCAGAAATTCCTGCACCGGAAAGTCCTCCCGCCATTGCGCCGACCGCTTGTCCGAGCACCCTTACTTGCTCCGCCTGCTCGGGAGTCAACTGCCCGCCATTCTGTTTGGCGTAGTAGTCGCCAAGGAACTTCGCTGCCAGCTCACCCCCACCCGCCGCCAGCGCCCCACTCCCCGCCGAGCCACCATTGGCCTCCGCCAACAATGCTCCCAGCAGTGCGTGCGACAGCATCTGCATGGCCTCACTGGGGACCGCGCTCTGCTTGTTCGGATCGAACGTCTTGCCGATCAGTTCCGCCGCATACGGCGCTAACGCATTGGAGCCCAGCTGGCCCAAGCCCTGCCCGGCCACGCCACCGACCAATGCGGTGGTGACCGCACCCAGCGCGCGGCCATAGACGCCATCGGGGGCCCACTTCTGCTGGGTCACCAGCGCTTCGGGATAGGCGGGATCGAACGCCACCAGACGATTGAACTGCTCGTCCCAAGGAAGGTCATCAAATACCCGTCTTTCTTCGACGCTCAGCCCTTCCCGATACTTGTCGGTGATCTTGTTCGCTCCAGCACTGCCAATGTCGTTGGCGATCTGCTGGCTTGTGGAAAGCACCGTCCCCGCCGCAGCCGCCATCGCCTGCTGGTCCGCCAGCAGCTTGGTGGCATCCGGCATCGCCTCCAGCGCACGATGCGCTGCACTGGCATCGGTATTGATACCCAGCTCCGCCGCCGTGGTCTGCTTGCCACCGATGGTGATGTTGCCTTCGGTCAGCGTCGCAAGCGTTGAACTGCTGTCGCTGCCGTTCTCCGTCATCGACATGCCTGGGCCACCGCGGGGGGCGGTAGTGCCCGCCTTCGGGTCCCAACCCTTCATCTGCCCGCCCGCACCACCGCTGATGCTGCCGGAGCTGGCCGAGTAGTCCATCTGGTTCTGCAGGTCGCTGAAGGTCAGCGTCTGTGCGGTCAGTTCACTGTTGGCCGCGTTGGTACTGGAAATCGCGCCGCCAATCAGGTTCACGTGTCCAGCATCCACGTGATAGCCACCGTTGCCGGCAAACAAGCCACTCTGCTGGCCCACGCCCTGGTAGCTGCCCTCGGCCTTGCCTGCGCTGGCATAGCCATCGGCATTCCACGCATTACCGAAGGCCACCTGCACGCGCCCACCCACTTGGCTGTTCTTGGACATGCTCTCGGCAATGTCGTGCAGCGATTCGATCGTCAGCGTGCCGCCGGTCTTGACGTCGATGCGATCGGCCGTGGCAGTCGCGCCACGCAAGGTGGTATCACCCTCGGCCTTCAGCGAGATGTTCTGGCCGGTCAGCGTGGTGTTCTGCCAGGTATTGCTGTCCGAGTTCGCCTTGCTGCTGCCCACGCTGGCTTCGGCATACACATACACGCCTGTCTGCGCGCCCACGACAACGCCAACGCCCACTTCGGCGCCGGCATTGCTGCTCTTGCTGCGGTCTGCCACGTGTGCCTTGCCCGCTTCCAGCAGGATGTCGCCGGCCGAATCCAGGCTGAGCGTGTTGCCCGCGCTCAGGTTGCCCTGCACCACGTGGATGTCGCCCGTGGTGCTGGTCAGGTTGACGTTGCCGCCGCCCTGGATGGTCGAGCCGCGCGAGACCGTGCTGCTGCCATCGGCGCTGCTGTTGGCCGTCTTGAAGCCGATGCCGGCTTCAGCACTGAACAGGTCGCCGCTGCCGGCACGGCCGGACAGCGCCGAGATCGCACTGGCCGCTTGATACGCGTTGGCGCCGGCGGCCATGCCCTGCATCTTCTGCAGGCGGTCATCGGACTGACGGGCCGCGTCCACGTTGTTGATCAGGTCGATCAGCGGCGACTTCACCCGTGCGAACACGCCGATCTTCAGGTCCTTGTCGCTCTGCGAGTAATGACCGCTTTCATCGGCGGTCAGCAGCTCGATCTCGGCGGCAGTGATGTTCACGTCCTTGGCGGCCACCACGTTGCTGGCCGTCTGCGTGTACTTGCCGCCAGCCGTCAGGTTCACGTTGCCGCCCAGGCTGCCGATGCTGCTGGCCACCTGTGACACCTGCGCGCTGTCGTCCTGGTGCTGCTCGCGGTGCCAGCCGGAGAACTTTTCGGTATCGGAAATCTGCACCGAGCCGATCGCCTTGCTGTCCGACGTATTGGCATTGCTGACCGTGTCCTGCCCGCTGCGCACCAGCAGATCACCGGCCGCACGGATGTTCACGTCCTTCTCGGCGGCGATGTTGGCCGCGGTCAGGCTGATGTTGCCTTCGGTGGTGGCCATGCGAACGCCACCTCCCACCGACAACTGAGTGCCGGTGATGGTGTCGCTGCTGCCGCTGCCGTCGCTCTGCGAGTTGTTGGTGCCAAACGGCAGGCCACTGGTGTTGTTGGCCAGGCCCCAGCCCTTGCCCCGGCTGCTGCTGTCGCTGCGCTCGGTGTTGTGGGCAACGTCGAACACGATGTCCTTGGTGGCCAGCAGCACGGCATTGCCCTCGGCCGACATCTGCGTGCCCTGGCTGAGGATCGAGCCTCCGTTGGCAATCAGCGTAAGATCGCCACCGGCAGCCAGCTGGCTGACACGCGCGTCACTGGTCGAATGGCTCTGCTCGCTGTTGGACCGCTGGCTGCCGGCGGTCACCACGGTCGACGTGGTGGCTGCACGCAGGCCGGAGGCCGCACCTTCAGCGGTGCGGGTGATCCGCCCCATCGCCGAGCCACTGTCGCCCATGCCGTCGGTGGTCGAGTCGCGGGCGCTGCGGTAGGCCTTGGTCGGGTCGTAGGTCACGCCCACCGAGAAGCCGCTGGACTTGCTCGCCTGGCTGGATTGGCTGTCCGTGATGTCCTGCCGCGCCAGCAGCGCGATGTCCTTGCCCACCAGCGTCAGGTTCTCGCCAGCGGCGACGTCCGAAGCGGCAATGGTCAGCTGGTTGCCGGCATTGATCAGCACATTACCTTCGCGTGAGGCGATGGCCGAGCCGACCTGGGTGGTGGACTGCTCGGCGCTGGTGCTGCTGTTCTTCGCGCTGCTGTAGCCCACCGACGCCACGCCGTTGCCAAAGCCTCCGGTAATACCGGATTTCTTTTTGCTCTCGCTGGACTCACTGCTGTGATGGTCCTCTGCGGCGGTGATCAGTACATTGTTGCCCGCTCCCAGAATCACGTTGCCAGTGGCATCGACCACCGCACCGACTGCGGTCAGATCGCGACCGGCAGTGATGTTGATGCTCTCGCCCTGGATCGCCGTGCCGATGGCATAGCTGTCGCTGTTGTCGACGCTGCGCGTGGTGGTGGTGCTGGAGAGCGTCTTCTTTTTCTTCTCGTAGCTGTCCAGGCTGTAGTCGTGCGTCTCGTTGGCCGAGAGCAGATTCACGTCGCGGCCAGCGACTACGCTGACTGCGCCATCGCTGCTCTCGACCAGTGCGGCGGTCAGGTTCACGTCGCGGCCAGCGCTCAGCAGCAGATTGTCCCCTGCCTGCAGCGTGCTGCCCCGCACCGTTTCATCACTCTGACTGACCTGTCGCGAGCTGCGTTTGCCCGCCGCGCTGGAGTCGCTGCTGACACTGTCCACCAGCGCCTGGCTGTTGATGTCACCGCCGGCCTGCAATGCCAGGCCACCACCGGCCTTGATCTGCGCTGCAGCAAGGTTGATGTCCTTGCCGGCAGCGAGCACCACATCGCCGCCGCCCTGCACACTGGTGGCTGCGTGCGTAGTCTGGCTGCTGCGCACATGATTGCGCTCGTCGTAGGTGGAGTCGTTGCGCTGGCCAAGCGTCAACGCGCCCAGATCAAGGCTGCCGCCTGCCGCCAACTGGGTAAGACCATCAGCACCGGCATTGCGGATCTGCGCGGCCTGCAGGCTGATGTCACCGCCGGCCACCACCGACAACACGCCATCGCCGCTTGGGTTGGTCACATACAGTCCGGCGACACGATCAAGCTGGGTAATCTCGAACGCATGCGTTCCACCTGCGCCGAGGGTCTCCACTGTCGAGGCCACCGTGACATTGCCCGCCGCCTGCACCGACAGCGCATCGGTCGCCGTCACGGTCGCGCCGGCAATGCGGATGTCCTTGTCCGACGCCAACCCGACGTACTGTCCGGAAATGCTGCCGCCCAGGTGTTCGATGTTGCCGGCATCGATGGTCACCAGCTTGCGGCCAGCGATGTCACCGGTGTTGACCAGGCCATTGGCCAACTTGATATCGACGTTGGCGCCGGCAAGTAGCGTCCCCTGTCCATCCAGATCGCCCGGGCGCAGGCGCAGGTAGACCTGCGGCACCAGTGCGGTGGTGGTGCTGCCGTCGGCCAGCGTCACGGTCTGCTCGACGAGCCAGACGATGTCACTGGTCAGCTGCGCCATCTGCGCCTCGGTCAGCGCCACGCCGGGGCGCAGGCCCCATTCGCTGGCCACGGTAGCGCCGGCTTCCAGCAGCGCGCGGTACTGCGCCTCGTCGCTGGCGTAACCGTCCAGGAAGCGGCGTCCGGTCAACTCGCCGATCTGCTCGCGCACCAGCTTCTGTTCGTAGTAGCCGTCACCCAGCCGCTTCTGCACGGTATCGGGCGAGTAGCCCATCTGCCCAAGCAGGTGGTCCGAGCTCAGCCACGTCTTGTGGTCGGTGAAACGCGGATCGGTTTCAACCAGATAGTTGCCGCCGTTGCGGTTGACGTTGAACAGGCTGGCCGTGGGTGCACGGGTGTCCGGCGCGCCCATCGCAATGCGGTCCGGCGAGCCGCCGGCCGCCGCGACCACGCGCGCCCCGGATGCAGTGCCATTGCCGGCGATGCCCCCGACCGTGCCGCCCTGCTGCGTGCCGGCGGCATCTGCCGCCCGTGCCAGCGCGCGTTCCGCCCCCGTCCCTCCGCTGTGGCCCGGTCCCTGCGCACCGTTATGGCCAGGGCCGTCCGGCAGCGTCTTCGGCCCCTGCACGTTGAGGTTGGCCATTGCCGCGCCATCCTGCACGTTGGGTGCGTTGCGCCCTTGGTTGAGGTTGCTCAGATCGCCGACGTCGATGCTGAGCGTACCGTTGGCAGTGATCTGCCCGCCCAGTTGACCAATCTTTTCGGAGATGGGTGCTGCTTCCCACTGCGTGCGGGTGCCGTTGTAGGCAATCGATGTGTTGTTGAACGTATGCGTTCGAAACAGCTCCACGCCCTCATTGCGCACACGGCTGTCCGCGCCGTGGCCAACGATCTGCATATTGCCGCCGGCAGCGATCTGCGCGTAGAGGTTGTTCAGCTCATCTACCGAAAGGCGCATGTTGCCACCCGATCGAATGACCGCATCGGCGCCGACGCCGGACTGCAGCTGGTCCTCGTAGGCGACATGGTGCGCCAGGCGGTTCTGCTCGTTGAGGCTGGTTTCCTGGGTGTGCTGGCGCCGCCCGAAGATGGTCGCGTCTGGGTTGTTGAAGCCGGCGGGGGTGATGAACTGGATGCACGTGGTACTGCAGGTTCCGTACGCGTTGGAGAACGTCAGACGGTCGGTCTGGTAGGTGAACTTCTCCTTGGACTTGAGCACATCGAAGGGATCGCCACCTGCCACCTGGTCCGGATTGGCGGCAGTACCCTTGCTTACGTAGTAGATCGTGACCGTCCCGTTCACCGGATCCATGCGCCAGCGCTCGCCACGCACGTCATAGCCCAAGCCGCCGGAGCCGAAGAAGAAGCGCGAGGTGTTCGCAGTCAGGCGGATCACCGCCTTGCCCAGCCGGGTGCCGTCGGCGGCAATGAAGGGTTCATCCTGCAGCACGTCTTCCGGCGCGATGTAGTAGAACTCCCATGCTTTGTAGTTGCTGGTGTCGCTGACCGTTCCCGCCGTGTTCTTGCTGTTCTTCTGCCACGACGCAACCGTCATGCTCGCGGTGGTGTCGATCGTCTTTGTCGAAACGACCGACACGTTCTCACGGATGTTGTTGATCGCGCCCGCATCGATCGCCAGGTTGCCGCTCACATCAATGATCGAACCGATGTTGTCGATCCTGCCGGCCGTGCCCGCAGCAATGCGATCAGCCCCCAGCGATCCACCGATGGCCGCGTCGCCGCCGCTGTAGATCAGGCCCTTGCCGGTGTTCTGCAGTTCGCGCACGCCCAGGTCCAGGCGCTCGCGCGCGGCCACGGTGCCGACGCGGGTGGCACCGTTGGCATCCTCGGCATGGTTCTTCAGCACGCCGGCCGAGATCGCCACGTGGTCGCCATAGATGCGGCCGGTGCCAAGGTTGTCCAGCACGTCGGCTTCGAGGTGGGTCACCTTGCCGTCGATCAGGCCGCGATTGGTCAGCTGGCCGCGTGCATTGAGATGGGTGATGCCTTCGCTGGAGATCTCGCCGTTGGCCGCGTTGGTGATGTTCTGCGCGTTGAGATCGAGGTTGCCGCCACGCAGTAGGCCCTGGTTGTCCAGGTCGCCGGACAGATGCAGGGCCAGCGTGCCGTTGGCCACCCATTCGCCGCGGTTGCTCAGGCCCTGCTGCAGGGTCAGGCTCAAGTCGCGCTGGGCGTGTACCTGGCCGTCCTCGCTGAGCGCGCGCGCCACCAGGGTCTGGCTGCCATCGGCCCGCAGCAGGCCGCCACTGTTGGCGACGCTGTCGGCACTGCTGTCGAGGTTGCCGCCGGTGGTGATGACACCCCCGTTGTTCTGCAGCTGGCCGTTGACCTGCAACCGCGCGCCGCCATCGGTGACGATCTGTCCCTGGCTGTTGTCCAGCCACTGCGTTCCGAACTGCAGCTGGCCTGCCTGCAGGCCGCGGGTGCCATCGCCGCCGCGGGTGTTGCGGTTGTCCACGCTGGCTGCGGTGAGGGTCAGCAACTGGCCGGCGGCGATCGCGCCGGCAGTGTTGTCCAGGTGCCCGCTCAGGGTCAGGTCGAGATTGCGCCCGGCCTGCACGCGCCCGGCGCCGTTGGCCAGCGTCGTCGCCTGCAGCGACAGGCCCGACGCGCTGGCAAGCGTACCGCCAGCGCTGTTGTCGGCACTGGCCAGCACCAGCCGCGCATCGCCCTGTGCGTTCAGCGTGCCACCTCGGTTGTCCAGCGCACCAGCGTCCAGCTGCAGTGTGCCCGCCGCCAACAGGCCACCACTGCTGGCGGTGTCCCGGTTGTCGATGGTCTGCCCTGCGGTATCGATGCGCAGATCGGCGGCCGACTGCACCCGGCCGCCCTGGTTGAGCAGCGCGCCACTGTGCACGGTCAGCGCACCCTTCTGCGTACCCAGCGTACCTGCGCTGTTGTCTAGCCGCTGGCCGCGGGTATCGACGGTCAGCTGCCCCCCCAGCAGCGTGCCGCGTTGGTTGTCGAGGCCATTGGCCTGCAGCTGCAGCAGCTCGCCGGCCTGCATCGCGCCATCGCTGTTGTCCACGCCTGCAACCGTGGTCAGCAGCAGGTCCTTGCCTGCCACCACCGTGCCGTGCCGGTTGTCGAGGCTGGCGGCGCCCAGGGTCATCGCACCGGCGCTGGACAGCAGCCCCTGGCTGCCGTTGTCGAGGCGACCGTCGATGCCCAGCACCAGTTCGCTGCCGCCGGCATGGACAGTACCGCCGAGGTTGTCGAGGCTGGCGGCATTGATCGTGCCCGCGCCACCCAGCAGGATGCGCCCGCTCTGGTTGTCCAGTGCCTGGCCGACGGCCAGGGTGGAACGGCCGCTGCCGGCGCCCTGCAGGGTGCCCTGCGCATTGATCAGCTGCCGCGCGGAAACGTCGAGCACGCCATTGCTGGCCAGCGACCCGCCGCGATTGTCCAGCAGCCCCTGCACCCGCAGGCGCAGTGCTTCTTCGCCGGTGGCAGTGAGCGCACCGCCGGCGGTGGTCAGGCTATCGGCGTCGATATCGATGCGGCGCGCCGAGGTGGTCGCCTTCGACAGGTCAAGCGTTTTGCCCTCCAGCACCAACGTGCCATTGCTGAGCACGCTGCCACCCGCACCCAGCAGGGTCTGTGCGAGCACCTGCAACTGGCCGCTGCCGGCGTGCTGGATCTTGCCTGCGCTGTTGTCCAGCGTCTGCGCCTGCAGCGTCAGGTCACCATTGCTGGCCAGCGTACCGCCGGCATTGCCCAGCGTGGTGGCATGGATGCGGCTGGCACCCTCGCCACTTGCGATGATGCGGCCGCCGGTGTTGTCCAGCGTTCCGGCCTCGAGGTCGAAGCGGTCAGCCCCCAGCGTTGCGTCGCGATGGTCTACCTCATCCGCGCGCAGGGTCAGCGTAGCCGCAGAGACCAGCGTGCCCTTGCTGCCATCCAGGCGGGCCGTGGTGATATCCAGGCCCTGGTTGCCGGCCTGGCGGATGGCACCGGCGGTATTGTCCAGCTGTGCGGCAGTGAGGGTCAGCCGGTTGGCATTGCTGGCGATGGTGCCTTCATGGTTGTCCAGCGTACCGTCGACCTGCAACGTGCTGTCGGCTGCACCGGCAGCACTGAGCGTGCCCTTGCGGTTGAGCAGTTCACCGGCCTGCACATCCAGGGCGCCGTTGCCTGCGATCGTGCCGCCGCTGTTGTCCACGGTCTGTGCCACGCGCAACTGCAGTGCATCGCTGCCGGTGGCGCTGAGGTTGCCGCCGGCGTTGTCCAGGCGTTCGGCATTGATCGCGATGCGCTCGGCCTGGGTGGTGCTGCCGGCACCCAGCACCAGCTCGCCCCCCCCAAGCGTCAGCGCCGACTGGCTGAGAATCCGGCCCCCCGCGCCCTGCAGCGCATCGGCACGGATCTGCAGCGTGCCGCTGCCGGCGTGCTCGATTGCACCGCTGCGGTTGTCCAGCCGCGCCGCCTGCAGCAGCACGTCGCCCGTGCCGGCCAGGCGGCCGCCGTTGCTGTTGTCCAGCAGTTCGCGGGCCTGCACCTGCAACAGGCCGTTACCCGCCGCAAGCACCTTGCCGCCCTGATTGAGCAGGCTGCCGACGTGCAGCTGCAACTGGCCGTTGCCAGAGATCGTACCGGCGCTGTTGTCCAGTTCGTCGCGCACGGTCAGTGTCGCGCCCTGGCTACCGGCCGACTGCAGCGTGCCCTTCTGGTTGTCGATGCGGCCCGCATCGATGCGCAGGCCCGCGTTGCCAAGCACCTGCCCGCCTTGGTTGTCGAAGGTGCCACGTACATCCAGCGCCAACTCGGAATTCCCGAGCGACACGATCTGGCCACCGGCGTTGCGCAGGCCGTCGGCCTGGATCTGCACGCTCTGCGCCGAGGTGGTGCCGCCACTCACATCCAGCTGGCCACCGGTCAGCGACAGGTCGCCGTTGCTGAGCAGGCGGCCTTCGCTGCCACGCAGCGTATCGGCATGTACACGCAACGCGCCGTTGCCGGCCTGCTGCAGCAGGCCCTTGCTGTTGTCCAGCGTCCCCGCCGAGACGGTCAGCTCGCCATTGCCGGCCACGGTGCCACCAGCACTGTTGTCCAGCGTACCGGCGCGCAGCATGCTGCCCTGGTTGCCCAGCGACAGCAGGCTGCCGCCGCGGTTGTCCAGCGTGCCGGCGACGATCTGGAACTGCGCTGCAGTGAGCGTGCCATTGCGCACGTCCGCATTGCCCACCGTCCAGTCCAGGCGACCGAGCGTGCTCAGGCGACCGCCGGCACCGCTCCAGTCGCCCGTGGTCAGCAACAGGCCGCCGTTACCGGCATGCTCGATGCGGCCACCGGCGTTGAAGACCCGACCTGCCCCCAGCGTCAAGCGCTCGGCATTGGTCGCCAGCAGGCCGCCCTCGTTGTTGAACGCGTCTTGCACTGTCCATGCCGACTCGGCACTGCCGGCATGGCGCAGCTCGCCTGCCCGGTTGTCCAGCGACAGTGTCTGCAGCTGCAGCGCACCGGCCACACTCAGCGCGCCCTTCTGGTTGGACAGCGTGCCCAGCTGCAGCGCAGCGTCACCGTGCACCTGCAGTGTGCCGCCATCGTTGTTCAGATCGCCCGTGGCGCGCAGCGAGGCAACACCAAGGCGGCCTCCGCTGTTGTCCAGACCATTGCCCGCAACCAGCGATACACGACCGCCGTTGCTGATGCTGCCGCCGTCGTTGTCGAGCGTGCCGGCGATGTCCAGCACACCGGCGGCCAACGGAACAGCCGGCGTCACCGGCGTACCGCCGCCAGTGCCGGTACCCGGCGTACCCGGAGTACCCGTACCGGGCGTGCCGGTTCCGGGCGCACCGGTACCTGGCGTTCCGCCGCTTCCCGGCGAGGTGCCACTGGGGGTACCGCCGGAGCCGCCCGACGCCACCGCATCCAGCGCACCGATCAGGCCTTCGCTGCGATTGCTCACGCTGCCTGCGGTGAGGCTCAACGCCTGCACGCCGGTCTGCTCGATGGCACCGCCACGGTTGCGCAGAGCCTGTGCCTGCAGCTGCAGGCGCTGTGCATTGAGCTTGCCGCCGCTGTTGTCCAGCGTGCCACCGGAGGTGATCGCAGCTTCATGCGTGGCAGCGATGGTGCCGGCATTGGCCAGATCGCCGCTCGCCTGCACGCGCACGTTCTGCAGTGACTGCAGCGCGCCGGTGTTCTCCAGCCGGCCATCCACCGTGACCACGAGTTCGCCGGCCTGGGCACCGATGCTGCCGGCATTGCGCACGCCCACGCCGTGTTCATTGCCGACCAGCCAGATCTTGTTGGCGAACATGCCACCCAGCGCGCCCACATCCAGCGCAAAGGTCGGCGCTTCACCGCTGGCCGCCGCAGCGTTGACCTGGCTGTGGTCGGCACTGACTACGTTGCTGCCGAGGGTCGCCTGCAGCTGGTTGGCCCAGATGCCGGCGTTGACCTTCAGCGATCGGGTGATCAGGTCGGTGTAGTCGGCGCGGCTGGCATCAAGGCCATCGCCGTTGACCTCGATTGCCCCACCACTGACCCGATAACCTTCCAGCGAACCGCTGCCGCTGAACACCGGCGTGCCGGTGGTGAGCGTGACGCGGCTGGCATTGAGGAAACCGCCACCGTTGACCTGGATGCCGGCAGGATTGGCGATGATCACCTCGGCGCGCTGTCCGGCCACTTCCACGTAGCCATTGAGCCGGCTGGCCGGGCCGTTGACCTCGTTGAGGATGACCCGGGCGCTGCCGGTGGCCAGCCACGGATTGCCCTGCACCCAGCCACCCAGCTGCGTCTGCACCTGGCCACGCGCGTTGTTGAGGATCACGCCCTCGCGGCCGACATCGAACTGCGAGTAACGGTTGCGCGAAACACCACCGGCCGATGGCGTGGTGATGTTGACCATCGGCACACCGTTCGGCGCGCTGACCACGGTGGGCCGCTCACGGCCGGGCGCCTTGGGATCGGACACGATGTGGCCGACCGATTGCGCTGCAGCCACGGGCGCCAGGCTGACCCATCCCAACGCGCACATCAGCGCGAAGCCGAGCGGCGACACGGCTGCCGTCTGCCGGCCGGCGACCTGGCCGACCAGGCCGCCACCGCCTTTCACCAGTTCCGAAGCGACCTGCCACACGCGCAGCGCGCGGTTGAAAACCAGGCGATAGATGCTGTTCATTTCACGAATCCTTGTGCCAGATCAGTAGCGCCACGCCAGGCTGAAGCCGAAGGTGGTGTAGTCAGTCGGGAAGTTGGAGGGCTTGTGCAGGGCCGAGCCCACGAAGCCGTCCCAGGAAAGCTGCTGCCAGCCGCCGCGCAGGCCCAATGCCATGCCGGCCAGATCCCGGCCGGATTGCCATTGCGCCGATGGTCCGCCGATGCGGCCGTAGTCGGCGGCGACGTAGAACTCCTGGCCGCCGCCGATACCCAGCGACAGATCGTTGCGCAGCGACCAGCCACGCTCGCCGCTGAGCGAGCTTTCGCCATCGAAGCCACGCACCGTGTAGCGGCCGCCGATCGCAAAGCGATCCTGGGGCGACAATGGTGTGCGGTTCCACTGCGCGCGCCAGGCAGCGGTGTAGCGCAGGCGCTGCTTGCCCAGCTGGAACGGCACGCTGAACTGCGCGTCAGCCGTGATCAGCTTCATCCGCGAGGTGCCTTCCAACGGCAGGCTTGGATCCCACGCCCGGGCCATCTCTTCCGGGGAGCGCAGTGCATGGAAGGCACCGGTGCCGCGCCGGTATGCCAGCGTGGCATCAAGCGTGGCCGCACCGATGAACTGCTTGTGGGTCAGGCCGAGCTCCCAGCCCGAGGTACGGCGACGCTGCACCTCGATCTCGGTATCGTCGATGTAGTTCTTCGACGTGCGCTGCCAGCCGCGGCCGTAGATGCCCAGCTTGGTCTTGGCATTGCGCAGCAGCAGGCGATCCACGCGTGCCTCGGCGTTGCCGCTGCGGCCGCTGTAGTCATAGCTTTCGTACGCGCCCACCACGGTCTGGCTGTAGTCGTAGGCACTGGCCGTGGCGCCGAACAGCCAGTAGCCGTAGGGCACGTCGTAGTGCGCGGTCCAGCTGTTGGTGTCCTTGCCTTTGCCATTGAACACGCCGCGCCCCGCGCTGACGTAGAACAGCTCGTTCAGGCCCAGCGGGTTGTCCAACGACAGCGTGGCGTTGGCCTGCAGCTTGCCGGTGCCCTGGCTGCCTGCATCGTCCAGGGTCAGGCTGGCACGCACCGGCGAACGCTGTTTCCAGTCGATGTTCAGGTCGCTCTGCCCGGGCGCGGCGCCTTCGCCGTCTGCAGGTGCGATCTTGATGTCAGCAGTGACGGTGGGCACGCGCTGCAGGTTCTCCAGCCCCTGCTCGATGTCGCGCAGGTTCAACAGGCCGCCACTGCGGATCGGCAGCGCATTGGCGATGGCCGGATGCCGCCCGTCCGCCTCGGTGAACACCGCCTCGCGGAATCGCCCGGGCACCACCGACAGTGTCAGCGTGCCGGTATTCAGATCCTGCGGGGCCGACAGCACGCGGGTGGTGACATAGCCGCGCGCGATGATCGCGTTCTGTACGCGCTTCATCACCACGTTGATGCCTTCAGTGCCCAGGCAGCGGCCGCTGGCGGGATCTTCGCGCGGATCGGCTGCAGCCAATGCCCACTGGAAGCCCTTGGCACCCTCGCCGTCCAGCACGATGCGATCAATACGCACGCAGGGCTGCTCCTGCGTCGGCAGGCGCTCCCCCTGTTCACCCTGGCCGCTCTCCAGGCGTACATCGGGCCGGCTTTCCTGCTGCTCGCGCAGCACGCGTTCTCGTTCCTGCTGGCGCAGCAGCTCCTGCGCGCCCGGGTCACCCACCTGCTGGGCAGCAACACTGAAGGCCATGCCCAGAAGCACCAACCCTCCACCACTGCGGCGCGCACCGCGCACAGACATCTTCCTTGCTTGCACAATCAATTCCACGTGTTGATGCCACGCGTCAGCGGTCCTGCTCCCGGAAAGGAGAAGGGCCAACCCAATGGCTTGAATCGAGGTTCGCCGGGGGTATGCAACGGCATGCCACCGCGCCCGACGCGAAGTGGCGCATAGGCTATCGACCGCCCGAAGGATTTCTATAGGGAAATTTTCAAATGCCCAGGACTACGGGACAGAACACCGCAGGCAGAGATCCAGAGTATGCGCACGCACGCGCCACGTCGCAAAGCAACGGCGTTCAGCACAACGCCTTTCGCCGGCCCACGCTACAGTCGGCGCATGACCGTATTCCTGCAGATCAATGGCACCGCCATTGTTGATATCCCCAGCCTCTATGCGGAGATCAACCGGGTATTCATGGCCGGCGAAGCCTGGCAGCTCGGGCCCAGTCTCGATGGGCTGGACGATCTGCTGTACGGCGGTTATGGCGCGCTGGCCGGGCACGAAACCGCCACGCTGGTCTGGCGCGACATCGACCGCAGCCGCGAGGCACTGGGATTGGAGGCCACGCGCGCGTGGCTGGAAGACAAGCTGCGGCAGCCGGGTACGTTCAATGCCGAAACCATCGGCCGCCAGCTGGACGCCCTGCAACGTGGCGAGGGGCAGACCTACTTCGACATCGTGATGGAGATCTTCGCCAGCCACCCGAACGTTGAACTGGTGTGCGCCTGAAGTGGCGGCCCCCCTGCGGCATCCCGCCTGCGGAACACGCCAACCGTTACAGCGCGACCGGTTGTGGTAGTACATGTCAAACGGCCGATTCAGACGCCATCGCAGTCACTACCGGCCTTGGCGAGCCTGACCACGTCACGCAGGGAACTCTGGATGTCCGCGACTGAGCTACAGATGTTCTCAGGCGCCACGTCGAATTTCGCCCCGCCCGCCCGACGCTTGAAAGCAGCAAGTTCGGAGAGGCATTGACCTGCCAGCTTCTTGGCATCCAGCCTCGACGCAGCCTGAACCATTGAATTGCCCTGCGCGGCGACGTAGCACTTGTAGTCTTCGGAGAGCGCTCCGTCCATACGGAAGCGGGACAGTTCAACCAAGGTCCGAGGGGCAGCCGGACTCCTACTGCCCCCTATCAAGGCAAGACCAAGCTCAGCACCGTCAGCTCCTACACAGGCATATGGCGTCTGAGAGCACAGTGACTTGCTCTCGGAACTCTTGTGCACTACCAGCGAGGCAAGAATAGAGTGTTCGGCCATCTCCATGTCTGCCGCGAGTCTTTCTGCCAGCGGCCGGGCGGACACCGAGGAGCCATATAGAACACAAAGGACGAAGCACGAAATCAGCACAGTGGTTTTCATCGGCTCACCAGAATCTTGGGGGAAGACGCGTAAACTGATCCATCACCTGCAGAGTACTCCCTGGCTCATCGTCGATTAGCTCATTGAGCTTTTTCAGGTCCGCGGCAGCACCTGTCACGCACCCCTCGGAACAGAAGTGCGGGCCCAGCGACGGACCAAAGGCGTTTGCACAGCTGCGCGACCTTATCAGGGATCGGCCAAAGGTATTGGTTTCTGGAGCAGGCTCCAAAGCTCGGTCATTGGGCTTGCTGGTCCAGGTACTTGTCCAGTTCCATTTACCTGTCGGAATAGGGCCACGTCCTTGGAGGCTTGTACAAGCCGGGTTGTTCTTGCACTGCATCCCGCCCCCATTGTTTCCAGAGGCAACCCTGATCGAAAGGTATTGCTTTCCTTCTGTCGACGGGAAGCACTCCATTCGCTCATCCCGGATCGAGTAATAGCAGCTAGCTAGACCAAATCTGTCACTAAGCTGGATGGGCGAATTCTCGGCGTATCCGTAGGTTCCAATGCCACCCGCAATTCCGATGGGATCGCTCTGCACATAGCGTCCAGCAGACGGATCGTAGTCACGATAGTAGTTCTGGTTGAGACCAGAAACACCTTCATAGAGCTGCCCAGGGAAGCGCATCGCAAACTCAAACGGACTGCCGTCCTGGTCAGGATCCTCATTTGGGGCCGTTGCACCGAACGCCTCCCCCTTCATATCCCAACTCCAAACCGCCACGTCACGGGCTGGGTCAACGACAACGCGAGGGGTACCCAGATGATCCGGCTGGACATAGTAAAGGGCACTCTCGCTCAGCAATCCGACGGGAAGGTTGTCCAACCAGATTACCTGCTGACGCGCAACACCCGTCTGGTCGTATTCCCCCATCCATTGCCCGCGCTCGTCGTAGAGATTCAGGGCTGAAGCACCTTCGGCCTTCCGAGGAATCTGCTGACCAAGATCGTTGTAGCGGTATTCCGCAGCAACCGCGCCGTTTAGCTTCACCGCACTCAAGCGACCCATTTGCCGTCCAAGACGCGGTAAGGCTTTCCGGGGTCTGCGGGTGGTCGAGGGGCGATGCCCCCCTCCCCTGCTTGCCGTCGAGCGGGCCCTTGGCCACGCTCAGTTCGCAGATTTGGCGGCAGGTCAGCTTAAACTTGGTGCCTCGCCGGCGCGGGGCATCTGCCTGCGCCGCAACAACCGTATCCATGGTCGATCCGCCGTGTATCCGTCGCAACATCGATTTGATGCTCTTTGAGTGACCGCCGCAACCGTGGCGCAACGAAGAACCCCGTTACTCGCCGTCAGTGACCTGGATCGATCGCTACAAACGTAGGAAGCTCAATTGCAAACCACTGATTCAAAAGCGAAACCGTCTGCATCCAAGGCCAGTGCAGAGCACACGCCCCTCATGAAGCAGTTCTTCGCAGCCAAGTCCGACTACCCGGACCTGCTGCTGTTCTTCCGCATGGGCGACTTCTACGAGCTGTTCTACGACGACGCGCGCAAGGCCGCGCGCCTGCTCGACATCACCCTGACCCAGCGTGGCAGCTCCGGTGGTGCACCGATTCCGATGGCCGGCGTGCCGGTGCACGCCTACGAGGGCTACCTGGCACGACTGGTCGCGCTGGGCGAATCGGTGGCGATCTGCGAACAGATCGGCGACCCGGCACTGGCCAAGGGACTGGTCGAACGCAAGGTGGTGCGCATCGTCACCCCCGGCACGG
The DNA here is from genome assembly GCF_000632045.1 of Stenotrophomonas sp. RIT309. Taxonomy (NCBI): domain Bacteria; kingdom Pseudomonadati; phylum Pseudomonadota; class Gammaproteobacteria; order Lysobacterales; family Lysobacteraceae; genus Stenotrophomonas; species Stenotrophomonas sp. RIT309. The sequence goes on along the minus strand of NZ_JFYS01000012.1, from coordinate 219,634 downwards.
TCACCGACGAAGCGCTGCTGGACGAGCGTCGCGACACCCTGCTGATGGCCCTGTCGCGCAACAAGAGCGGCTATGGCCTGGCCTGGGCCGACCTGGCCGGCGGCCGTTTCCTGGTCAACGAAGTGGACACCGATGACGCGCTGGAAGCCGAACTCGCGCGCCTGGAGCCGGCCGAACTGCTGGTGCCGGATGAGGAGAACTGGCCGGAGTTCCTGCGCCAGCGCAGCGGCGTGCGTCGCCGCGCGCCATGGCTGTTCGACGCCGACAGTGGCCGCCGCCAGCTGCTGAACTTCTTCAAGCTGCATGACCTGAGCGGCTTCGGCATCGACGACAAGCCGCGCGCAACGGCCGCTGCCGGCGCCCTGCTCGGCTATGTCGAGGAAACCCAGAAGCAGCGCCTGCCGCACCTTACGTCCATCTCGATGGAAACCGCCGGCGAAGCGATCGCGATGAACGCGGCAACGCGGCGCCATCTGGAGCTGGACACCCGCGTCGACGGCGATACCCGCAATACCCTGCTCGGCGTGCTCGACAGCACGGTGACGCCGATGGGCGGCCGCCTGCTGCGCCGCTGGCTGCATCGGCCGCTGCGCCTGCGCGAGGTGCTGGTGCAGCGCCACCACGCGGTGGAAACACTGATCGACCGTGGCGCGGACGCAGATATCCGCGAACAGTTCCGCCGCCTCGGCGACCTTGAACGCATTCTCACCCGCGTTGCCCTGCGCTCGGCACGGCCGCGCGACTTCTCCACCCTGCGCGATGGCCTCGGCCTGCTGCCGGCCGTACGCGAGGTGCTGGCACCGCTGGATTCACCGCGCTTGCAGACCCTGCACGCCGCGCTCGGCGAACACGACGAATGCGCCCACCTGCTGGCCAGCGCGATCGCCGACATGCCGCCGCTCAAGCTCAGCGATGGTGGCGTGCTGGCCGATGGCTTCGACGCCGAGCTGGATGAGCTGCGCCGCCTGTCGACCCACGCCGACCAGTTCCTGGTCGACCTGGAGCAGCGCGAGCGCGAGAGCAGCGGCATCGCCACCCTGAAGGTCGGCTACAACCGTGTGCACGGCTACTACATCGAAATCAGCAAGGGCCAGTCCGACCGTGCGCCGGTGCACTACACCCGCCGGCAGACACTGACCAACGCCGAGCGCTACATCACCGAAGAACTGAAGGCGTTCGAAGACAAGGTGCTGTCCGCCCGCGACCGTTCGCTGTCGCGCGAAAAGTACCTGTACGAGCAGCTGCTGGACACGCTGGGCACCCAGCTGGAGCCGCTCAAGCAGTGTGCTGCCGCACTCAGCGAACTGGACGTGCTGGCCGCCTTCGCCGAACGTGCGCAGGCGCTGGACTGGGCGCGCCCGGAGCTGCAGGCCGAGCCGTGCCTGAAGATCGAGCGCGGCCGCCATCCGGTGGTGGAAGCGGTGCGTGACCAGCCGTTCGAGCCCAACGACCTGGATCTGCACCCGGACCGTCGCATGCTGGTCATCACCGGCCCGAACATGGGCGGTAAATCGACCTACATGCGGCAGAACGCGCTGATCGTGCTGCTGGCCCACATCGGCAGCTTCGTGCCGGCCAGCCGTGCGCTGATCGGCCCGATCGACCGCATCCTGACCCGCATCGGCGCAGGCGATGACCTTGCCCGCGGGCAGTCGACCTTCATGGTCGAGATGGCCGAAACCAGCTACATCCTGCATCACGCCACCGCGCATTCGCTGGTGCTGATGGACGAGATCGGCCGCGGCACGTCCACCTACGACGGCCTGGCCCTGGCCGACGCGGTAGCGCGCCACCTCGCCTACGAAAACCGCTGTTACACGCTGTTTGCGACCCATTACTTCGAACTGACCGCGTTGGCCGACGAACAGCACGAAGGCGGCCGCAGCGGCATCGCCAACGTGCATCTGGATGCCGTCGAGCACGGCGAAGCACTGGTGTTCATGCATGCAGTGAAGGACGGTCCGGCCAACCGCAGCTTCGGCCTGCAGGTGGCTGCCCTGGCCGGCCTGCCGCGTGCCACCGTGGCACAGGCGCGCCGACGCCTGGCCGAACTGGAACAGCGCGGCGGCGAAAGCCATGCCGCCGAACTCGCCCCGCAGGCGCTGGATGCCCCGCAGCAGTTCGGGCTGTTTGCCGCTCCGCCGAACAAGGCGCAGGAGGCGCTGGCCGCGATCGACCCGGACGAGCTGACCCCGAAGCAGGCACTGGAAGCGCTGTACCGGTTGAAGGCGCTGCTGTAAGGCAGGCCGCAGGTTCCGCCGGCCCTGCCCGGCGGACGCCCGCCATGAAGCCTTCGCATTGCCGTCGTGTACACGGCGTTATGCTCGGGCGGTTCGTCCTTCACAGACCGGAGACCGCCATGAACACCGAATCCCTTGCTGCATCCCTCTTCCAGCAGCTGCAGCAGGGCCAAGGCCTGCAGCAGGTCTCGCAGCAGCTCGGCCTGGACAGCAGCCAGGCTACCCAGGCCGTCGGCAGCGCGCTGCCGCTGCTGCTCGGCGCGATGGGCCAGAACGCCAGCGAGCCGCAGGGTGCGCAGTCCCTCCTCAATGCCCTGCAGCGCGACCACCTCGGTTCGGGCGGCGGTGGCGGTGCTGGCGGCGGTTTCGACATCGGCAGCATCCTCGGCGCGGTGATGGGCGGTGGCGGCGGCAACGCCACCAACGGTGCCGGCATCCTCGGCCACGTGTTCGGTGGGCAGACCTCGCAGGCGGCCGAAGTGCTGGGCCAGAAGACCGGCCTGGACAGCGGCAGGTCCAGCCAGCTGCTGGCGATCCTGGCCCCCATCGTCATGTCGTTCCTGGCCCAGCGGTTTGCCCAGAGCGGCAACGCCGGCCAGCTCAGCCAGGCCCTGGGGCAGGAAGCACAGCAATCCGGCGGTGGCATCGGCAGCCTGCTCGGCGGTGCGCTCGATCAGGACGGCGATGGCCAGTTCGGCGCCAGCGATCTGTTCAAGCTCGGCGCGGGCCTGCTCAAGCGCTGATCGCGCACAACGATGCAAGCGCCGCCTGCCATAGGCGGCCACTATCGCATCGGTTGAATCAATCGAATTTACCCATCATTAGGCGATGCCTATGGTGGGTAAGCGATCTGATTCCCTCATTCGCCAGCCCACAGGTAGAGACCCATGAAAAGCGAAGCGAAGTGCCCGTTCAACCATGCCGTCGTCGGTGATGCGACGACCAACCGCGACTGGTGGCCGAACCAGCTGCGCGTGGATCTGCTCAACCAGCACTCCACGCGCTCCAATCCCCTTGATACGGGCTTCGACTACGCCAAGGCCTTCAACGGGCTGGACTACAGCGCCCTGAAGGCCGACCTGAAGGCGTTGATGACCGACTCGCAGGACTGGTGGCCAGCCGACTTCGGCCACTACGGCGGCCTGTTCATCCGCATGGCCTGGCACAGCGCCGGCACCTACCGCATCGATGACGGCCGTGGTGGTGGTGGCCGCGGCCAGCAGCGCTTCGCTCCGCTCAACAGCTGGCCCGACAACGTCAGCCTGGACAAGGCGCGACGCCTGCTGTGGCCGATCAAGCAGAAATATGGCCAGGCCATTTCCTGGGCCGACCTGCTGATCCTGACCGGCAACGTCGCACTGGAGTCGATGGGCTTCAAGACGCTCGGCTTTGCCGGCGGCCGTCCCGATACCTGGGAGCCGGACCAGGACGTGTACTGGGGCCGCGAGACCACCTGGCTCGGTGGCGACGTGCGCTACAAGCACGGCTCGGAGGGCGTGCAAGAGGACCACGGCGTGCTGGTGTCCGATGACGACGCTGATGGCGATGTGCACTCGCGCAAACTGGAAAACCCGCTGGCCGCGGTACAGATGGGCCTGATCTATGTGAACCCGGAAGGCCCGGATGGCAATCCCGATCCGGTGCTGGCCGCGCATGACATCCGCGACACCTTCGGCCGCATGGCGATGGACGATGAGGAAACCGTCGCCCTGATCGCCGGTGGCCACAGTTTCGGCAAGACCCATGGTGCCGGCCCGGCCGACAACGTCGGCAAGGAACCGGAAGCAGCGGGCCTGGAAAGCCAGGGCCTGGGCTGGGCCAACAGCTTCGGCAGTGGCAAGGGCGGCGACACCATCACCAGCGGCCTGGAAGTCACCTGGACCCGCACCCCCGCGCAGTGGAGCCACGACTTCTTCGAGATCCTGTTCGGCCACGAATGGGAGCTGAGCAAGAGCCCGGCCGGCGCGCACCAGTGGGTCGCCAAGAATGCGGACGCAGTGATTCCCGATGCGCACGATCCGTCGAAAAAGCACCGCCCGACCATGCTGACCACCGACCTGTCGCTGCGCATGGACCCGGCCTACGAAAAGATCTCGCGGAAATTCCTTGCTGATCCGCAGGAGTTCGCCGATGCCTTCGCCCGCGCTTGGTTCAAGCTGACCCATCGCGACATGGGCCCACGTGCGCGCTATCTCGGCCCGGAGATTCCGGCCGAGGAATTCATCTGGCAGGACCCAGTGCCGGAAGCCAGGCACCCGTTGATCGACGCCAAGGACATCGCCGCGCTGAAGCAGAAGATCGCAGCGACCGGTCTGAGCGTGGCCGAGCTGGTGTCCACGGCGTGGGCCTCGGCCTCGACCTTCCGCGGTTCGGACAAGCGTGGCGGCGCCAATGGTGCGCGCGTGCGCCTGGCACCGCAGAAGGACTGGGCGGTGAACCAGCCGCAGCAGCTGGGCAAGGTGCTGGCCGCGCTGGAAAAGGTCCAGGCCGAGTTCAACGGCGCGGGCAGCAAGCAGGTGTCGCTGGCCGACCTGATCGTGCTGGCCGGTGGCGTCGGCATCGAGCAGGCAGCGAAGGCCGGCGGCCATGACCTTAGCGTGCCGTTCACTCCGGGCCGCACCGATGCCAGCCAGGAACAGACCGACGTCGAATCGTTCGCGGTGCTGGAACCGGCTGCCGATGGTTTCCGCAACTACCTCAAGGGCGCTTACAGCGTGCCGGGTGAGGCGCTGCTGATCGACAAGGCACAGCTGCTGACCCTCACCGCACCGGAAATGACCGCCCTGGTCGGTGGCCTGCGCGTGCTCGGCGCCAATGCCGACGGTGGCAGGCACGGCGTGTTCACCAGCCGTCCCGGCACGCTGAGCAACGACTTCTTCGTCAACCTGCTGGACATGGGCACCACCTGGAAGGCGACCGGTCGCGAAAGCTATGAAGGCCGCGGCCGCAGCGATGGCGCTGCGCGCTGGACCGGCACCCGTGCCGACCTGGTGTTCGGCTCCAACGCCGTGCTGCGCGCCCTGGCCGAGGTCTACGCCAGCGCCGATGGCGAGAAGAAGTTCGTGCAGGATTTCATCGCCGCCTGGACCCGGGTGATGGAACTGGATCGCTACGACCTGCACGGTTGACCGGATATGCCAGGTGCCAACCTTGGTTGGCACATGGCACGGCGCCCACCAAGGTGGGCGACTACCCGACCCCGCTGTGGGGTCTTTACCCGGTGGATGCCGACCTTGATCGGCACATGGCACGGCGCCCACCGAGGTGAGCGACTACCAGACACTGCTGCGGGGTCTTTACCCGGTAGATGCCGACCTTGGTCGGCACATGGAACAGCGCCCACCGAGGTGGGCGACTACCAGACACTGCTGCGGGGCCTTTACCCGGTAGATGCCGACCCTGGTCGGCACATGGCACGGCGCCCACCAAGGTGGGCGACTACCAGGCACTGCTGCGGGGTCTTTACCCGGTGGATGCCGACCCTGGTCGGCACATGGCGCAACGCCCACCAAGGTGGGCGACTACCAGCGCCCGGGCGGCGCCGTCACAGGGCGTCGATATCACCCAGTGCACGGATCAACCGGCGTGCGCGCTTGTCCGGCTTGTGCTCCGGTGCCTGGTAGCCATCACGCGCGGCAATGCGCAGCGCACGCTGTTCGGCGCGGCGGGCCTTGGAGGCTTCGCTCTCGGCATACAACTGCTGCGCCACCGGCGCCGGACCGCGCTGGTCGCTCAGGCCCAGCACCTGGATCTCGAAGTGTTCTTCACCGCGATCGACCAGCAGCTGCTCTCCCACGCGTACTGCGCGCGAGGATTTCGGACGCTGCCCGGCCACGGATACCTTGCCGGTCTCGATCGCCTGTTTGGCCAGGCTGCGGGTCTTGAAGAAGCGGGCCGCCCACAACCAGATGTCCAGACGGACGCTGGGCGCCAACGGGGAAAGCTCGGACATCGGTGGGGACTACTCCGTTCGCTTGTTCAGGGGGCGCGGATTGTCGGGGTCGGTGCGGCAGCCGCTGCCCCCGATCAATGCCGGCGTGCCGGCCGCCAGGTCCTGGCGCTGGCTGCCGACCAGGCACTCGGGGCGGTCGGTCGGCCGCACCTGGGTATCGCCCAGCCGGTCACCCGACGAACATGCGGCCAGTGCCGCTGCGATCAAGGCCGCCACGATCATCCGCATCGCCTGTTGTGGTTGATGCATTGCCACATCCTGCAAACCGGCTTGATGCTAGTGTGCGCCTCCCGGGAATCGATCACCACTCCATGGCCAAAGCGCCGCTTGACCTGACCTCCGGCCCGATCGGCCGCAACCTGCTGCTGTTCGCGCTGCCGATCCTGGCAGGCAACATCGCGCAGTCGCTGAACGGCTCGGTGAATGCGGTATGGGTGGGGCGCTTCCTTGGCGAAGCGGCACTGACCGCGACCGCGAACGCCAACAACATCATGTTCTTCCTGATCGGTTCGGTGTTCGGCTTCGGCATGGCCTCGACCATCCTGATCGGCCAGGCCATCGGTGCGCGCGACATCGCCCAGGCACGACGCGTGGTCGGCACCAGCGCCACGTTCTTCATCGGCCTGTCGGTGATCATCGCCATCGCCGGCTGGTTCCTGGCCCACCCGCTGCTGGCGGCGATGGGCACGCCCGCCGCCTCGCTGCCGTTGGCCGAGGCCTACCTGCGCATCATCTTCCTAGCGATGCCAACGCTGTACGCCTTCGCCTTCCTCAGTGCGGCGCTGCGCGGTGCCGGCGATTCGCGCACGCCCTTCCGCTTCCTGCTGGTCTCGGTGGTGCTGGACATCGCCCTGAACCCGGTGCTGATCTTCGGCATGGGGCCGTTCCCGGAACTGGGCATCGCCGGCTCGGCCTGGGCCACGCTGGTGTCGCAGACGCTGTCGCTGGCCGGCCTGCTGCTGTACATGCGGCACAAGCGGCACACGCTGTGGCTGGGCCGCGCCGACATGCACCTGTTCAAGCTGGACATGACCATCCTGCGCGCGCTGGTGGTCAAGGGCGTGCCGATGGGCCTGCAGATGGTGCTGATCTCGCTGTCGGTGATCATGCTGATGACCATGGTCAACCAGTACGGCACTGACACCGGCGCAGCCTACGGTGCATCGCTGCAGCTGTGGAACTATGTGCAGATGCCGGCGATGGCGATCGGTGCGGCGTGTTCGTCGATGGCCGCGCAGAATGTCGGTGCGCAGCGCTGGGATCGCGTGCGCGGTACCGCACGCCAGGGCATCGCGTTCAACTTCCTGCTGACCGGCGCGTTGATCCTGCCGCTGGTGCTGCTGGACCAGTATTCGCTGGCCTTGTTCCTTCCGCAGGGCAGCGAGTCGCTGCAGATCGCGCGGCACCTGAACCACATCGTGATCGGTTCATTCCTGTTCTTCGGCGTCAGCTTCGTGATCTCCGGCGTGGTGCGCTCCACCGGCGCGGTGCTGCCACCGCTGCTGATCCTGGCCGCGTCGCTGTGGGGCGTGCGCGTGCCGTTCGCCGAATTCCTGCAGCCGTACTGGGGTGCCGATGCGATCTGGTGGAGTTTCCCGGCCGGCTCGCTGGTGTCGATGCTGCTGTCGCTGGCGTATTACCGCTGGGGTGGCTGGCGTAAGGCGAAGATGATCAGTACACCGGTGCATGCCGAAGAACTCGCCACGCCCTCGGAGATTCCCGCCTGTCCGCCTTCGCCGGTGGCCGACCCGGATGCGGCGCTGGAAACCATTCCACCGCGTTGAACATGTACCGGTAGTGCCGGCCGCTGGCCGGCAACCGCGCGATACCTGGGAAGTCCATGGGATTGCCGGCCAGCGGCCGGCACTACCGCTTTTTCTTTTCCGCGTTGTGCCTGGCGGCGGCGCGCAGCAGTGCTTTCAGCGCCGCGGCGTTGGGCATGCCGCCTTCGTGGATGTCGATCGCGCGGCGTGTGCCGCCTTCCAGGCTGGCATTGAACAGGCGCTTCGGGTCCGGCAACGCGGCGCCGTGGGCGAAGGTCAGCTTCACTGCCTGCTTGTAGGTTTCGCCGGTGCACAGGATGCCATTGTGTTCCCACACCGGTGTGCCGCGCCATTTCCAGGTTTCCTCCACGTCCGGCAGCGCCTCGTGGATCAGCGCGCGCACGCGGGCGAGGATGTCGCCGCGCCAATCAGGGAGCTCGGCGATGCGGGCGTCAATCAGGGCGGCAGCGGGGAGAGCGGCATCTGCGGGATCGGACTTCTGCGTGGCCATCGCGTGGTCTCGTTCGGGGAAAGAACCTGGGGGATTACATGCGTTCGCCAGGCAGCTGGCTGGCCTGCCGCACCCAGTCGAGGAACCGCGCCTCGTCCAGCGGCTCGTCCCCAAGGATGTGCAGGTAGCGCGTGTCGGCGCTCTTGGACGGTTCAGGCGGAACAGGCTGCAACAGCGCGCCGCGGAAGAATGCGACCTTGATGTAGCGGGCGAAGCAATGGAAGCTGAGGAACCAGCCCTCGCCGGCAGCAACGCCGTACATCGGCGAGTTCCATTTCACTGCCTTGTGCACGCCGGGCACGGCCTGTTCGATCAGGGCGTCCAGACGCTCACCAACGGCCCGTTTCCAGTCCGGCATGGCAGCGATATAAGCCTGCACGGGCGCATCGCCCTCACCCTTGGCGATCTGCGGGTTACCGCCGGACAGCAGCTTCGGCGCGGCACTGCTGGCAGGTCGCTTGGCGGGCATCGCAGGGGCCATGAGGGTCGAAGGCCCGAGCGTACGCCGCCGCCCGGCAGCGGTCACGGCGCACTGCGCCATGGTCTCAGAGGCTGCTGCGGAACTGCCGCCAGGTGGGCAGCTTGCGGGCCCCGCGCAGGAACCACATCAGGGTGGCCATCACCAGGCCGAACATCACGCCTGCCGCCACCCCGGCAAGCAACAGCAGTTCCAGCGCCGGGGCCCTGCCCTGCCACAACAGCAGCCACATCAGTACCGTCCAGAACACGCCAAACAGCAGGCCCTGCAGCAGCGTATTGGTCAGGAAACCGGCCAGTATCGGCGGCGGCAGCGCGACACCCAGCCGCCACAGCATGCGGTGCAGCAAGGGGGCCGCTTCCCTCCGTGGCACCCCGGAACGGTCCAGGAAGCGCAACGCCACCTGGATGTCCGCCGGGTATCGATGGTCGCTCTCATCCATTCACTGAAACTAACGAGGCGGCAGCACAAACGCAAACGGCCGCCCGAAGGCGGCCGTCGCGGCAACAACCGAAGTTGTTTATCAGCCCTTGGTTGCCAGACGGGCAGCCTTGGCGGCAGCAGCAGCAGCCAGATCTTCCTTGATGCGGGCAGCCTTGCCTTCCAGGCCACGCAGGTAGTACAGCTTGCCGGCGCGGACCTTACCACGACGCTTCACTTCGACCGAGTCGATGATGGCGCTGTGGGTCTGGAACACGCGCTCGACGCCGTAGCCGTGCGAGATCTTGCGCACGGTGAACGAGGAGTTCAGGCCGCCGTTCTTGGTCGCGATGACAACGCCTTCATAGGCCTGCACGCGCTCGCGGGTACCTTCCTTCACCTTCACGTTGACGACAATGGTGTCGCCCTGGCTGAACTGCGGCAGTTCGCGGGTGATCTGGGCGGATTCGAATTCCGCGACGATGGACTTGTTCAGCTTGCTCATGGGTTACACCGATTCATTGTTCGGGTGGGCGTGTCATTCGACAGCGTGGGCTCATGCAGTCACCGGACTGTGCTGCACGTTTGTTTTGGGTACTGCGCACCGGCCGGGGCCGGCGTAATTGGCCATGATAGCCGATAAAGCAGGGCTGGCGCTAGACCTTGCCCTTTCCCGCCGGGACCTGGCGGGCCAGGGCCAGCAGCTTGCGGTCGGCCTTGCCCAGCGCCTGTTCATCCAGCAGGTCCGGGCGCCGCTGTGCGGTACGGATCAACGACTGCTGCCGGCGCCAGGCGGCGATGGCGGCATGGTTGCCCGAGCGCAGCACGTCCGGCACGTCCCCCAGCGGATGCTGGGCCGGCTGGCTGTAATGCGGGCAGTCGAGCAGGCCGAGGTCGCCCTCGAAACTGTCCTGCGCCGCGGATTCGGCGTCATTCAAGGCGCCTTCCTGCAGCCGGGCCACCGCGTCGATGATGACCGCCGCCCCCAGCTCGCCGCCGGACAGCACATAGTCGCCGAGGGAAATCTCCTCATCGACATTGGCGGCCAGGAAACGCTCGTCGATGCCTTCATAGCGGCCGCAGAGCAGGACCATGCGCGGCAATGCCGCCAGTTCCCGCACCTTGGCCTGGGTCAACGGCGCGCCCTGCGGGCTGAGATGGATCACCCGCGCAGGCGTCGGATCGGCCTCACGGATCGCCTGCAGGCAGGCCTGCAGCGGTTCGATCAGCATCACCATGCCCGGGCCACCGCCGAACGGACGATCGTCCACCCGGCGGTAGTTGCCCTCGGCGTAGTCACGGGGATTCCAGCCATGCAGGCTGAACAATCCCTTTTCCTGCGCACGGCCGACCACGCCCAGCCCAGCGGACTGGGCGAGGAAATCGGGGAACAGGGTGATGACGTCGAAACGCATGCTCACACTCAGAACTCGGGGTCCCAGTCGACCACGACCAGATTGGCCTCGAAGTCGACGGATTTGACGAACTCCGGCACGACGAACGGAATCATCCGCTCGCGATCACCGCGTACGACCACCACATCGTTGGCGCCGGTACTGAACAGGTGCGAGACCTGGCCGAGGGCAACGCCTTCGACGGTCTTCACATCCAGGCCTTCCAGATCGACCCAGTAATACTCGTCGGCATTCGGCGGCGGCAGCGCACTTCGGGCCACGAAGACCTCGGTGCCATGCATCGCCTCGACCGTGTCGCGATCCTCGATGCCCGGGAAACGGGCCACCAGATGCTTGCCGGTATCCCGGCCACGGGCGCCTTCAAGCGTCGATTCCTGCCCGTTGGGGCTGCGCAGGATCCACGGTTGGTAACGGAAAATAGCGGAACGCGGCTCGGTCCAGGACTCGAGCTTTATTTCGCCGCGCACACCAAAAGCGCCGACAATCCTGCCAAGCAGGATGCGGCGCTCGTTATCTTTCATCTGCGTTCAATCAGATGGGCCGCACCAGGGTGCGGCCCGTCAGGATCAGGCCGCAGCGGCCTGGGACTTGCTCGCTTCCTTGATCAGGTTGCGAACTTTCTCGGTCGGCTGGGCGCCGTTCTTGACCCAATGGTCAACGCGGGCCAGGTCCAGCTCGATGCGCTTCTCGCCGCCCTGTGCAACCGGGTTGTAGAAGCCAACGCGCTCGATGTTGCGGCCGTCGCGGGCGCTGCGGACGTCGGTGACGATGATGTGGTAGAACGGACGCTTCTTGGCGCCGCCGCGGGTCAGTCGAATCTTGACCATGGTGGTTTTTTCCTATTGCCCAGTCGCCAGGATGGCGCGGTAAGCGGGCGATTATAGCGGCAGAGTCCGGCCGAGCCAACCCCGGGCGTCTACCCCGGGGTCAGATCCCTTTTACCGAGCAAAAGGGTTCTGACTCCAACGGTTCCATTCAGGAAAGCGACTGCCAGGGCACCCGGGCCAACACCGCCCTGCCCTGTTCGGCCAGGGCCTGCGAACCCGGCAGCGCCTGACCATTGATGGCATCCAGCGCCCACACCCCACTGGCGTTGCAGGCGAAGGCGGCCTGCATGCCGGCCAGCTCATCCAGCCGCAACGGCCGGGCCTCCTGTGGGCCCACCCAGCCCGCCTGCAGCAGCGCTTCAGCGGTTCCCCGCAGCGCAGGCGCCTGTGGCCAGATCAGGTGTTCGCCGTCATGCACGGCCAGGTTCCAGGTGGTTCCCTCGCTGATCTGCCCGTCGCCAGTGACGAACAGCGCATCGTCGAAACCCGCTGCCAACGCGGCACGGCGCTGGGCGAACAGTCCAAACGTACCGACATGCTTGATCTGCGGCAGCTCTCGCTGCCATGTCGCGCTGCGTACGCGTTTCGGCGCGGTCAACGCGACCGGCGCGGAGACGGCAACCAGTACATCCACCGGCACGCTTGCCAGAGGCGCGCGGAAATCGAAACGGCGCGAGAACACGGTGACCCGCATCGATGCGTCGACCTGGCCGGCCTGTTGCAGCGCCTGCGCCATCCACACCTGCACCTGCGCGATATCGAGCCCGCTGCCGAAGAGTTCCTGCGTTGCCCGCGCCAGCCGCTGCAGATGCAGATCAAGCCCCTGCACCGCGTTGCCGCGCACCTGCAACGAGGTGAAGTGGCCGTAGTTGGTCAGCGCCGGCAGCAGGTCTTCGGCCCGCGCCGTTGCGCCGTTGCAGGTCACCGTCATCGCAGCAGCGCCTGTGCCTGTTCCCACATGCCACGCAGCACGTCGGCGGCCGGCGCTGCCGGTGCCATCCATGCCGACTGCCCGGCCCAGGCCTGCATCGCAGCAAGCCGGTTTTCCTGCGTGGCCTGCTTGCGCATCGGTCCAGTCAGGCCACGCTGCACAGGGTACGGGCGCGGCGCGGGTGCGCCCTCGGCAGCAGCTGCACGCACGTAGGCAGTCGCCAGGCCGCGGCCCAGGCGCCCACTGAACGCGCGCGTCGGCCAGGTGTCTTCGGGTTCGCTGCGGGCCAACGCATCGGCCCATGCCGGCGCCACCGCTGCTTCGGGTGTGCGCAGGAAGGCCGTGCCGATCTGCACGGCGCTGGCCCCGAGCATCAGGGCAGCAGCAATGCCGCGACCGTCGCCGATTCCGCCCGCAGCGATCACCGGAATACTCAGGTTGTCCGCCAGCCGCGGCAGCAGTGCGAACAGGCCGACCAGCTGCTGCTCTGCACGCATCGGATCGAAGGCGCCGCGATGGCCGCCGGCTTCGGCGCCCTGCGCGACCACCGCGTCAGCACCCGCGTCCTGCGCAGCACGCGCTTCGGCCAGCGTCGTAGCGCAGGCGATCCAGGCGATGCCCGCATCCTTCAACTGCTGCACATGAAGCGGCGACAGCACGCCCATGATGGTCGAGGCCACCGCCGGCCGTGCCGCCAGCAGCGCACTGAACTGCTCCTCGAAATCGGCAGGCGTAGCATCCGCTGCGCTGGCCGCAACCTCCGGCCCCCACTGGCCCAGGAACGCACGCGTGGCGGCCTCGGCGGCCACATCGCGCACCGGCGCGGGATCGGGCAACCACAGGTTCACCTGCGCCGGCCCGCTGGACGCTGCACGGAAGTCCTGCATCCAGCGACCGATATCCGCCGCCGGCGACAACACGGCCCCCATCGCGCCCATGCTGCCGGCGTTGGCCAGCGCGGCGGAAAGCGGAACCGGACAGGCACCGGCCATCGGTGCCAGCAGGATCGGCAGCTGCAATGAAAAACGCCGACAGAAATCGTCGGCGCGTTCGAGAATCGGCGAAAGGCTCACGCGACGCACCTGTGGGAGGAGTCGCTGCCAGCATACGCCAGACACTGTGGACGGGAGCGTCGCCGCGGGCGATCCGCTCCCGCCTGGCTCAGCGTGCAGACACCGCGTAGGTGCGGACCAGCTGGCTGTCCATTTCTTCGTTGAACTTGAACGTCACGTAGCGCGCGTCATCAGCGGCGAACTCTTCCTCGGCGCTGGCGCGACCGATCTCGGTGCCCTCGGCATCCAGCGCACGCGCCACCAGCTTGCCCTTGAAGGCCTTGTCCGCCACCACGTACACCGCCGCGTCCTTGGAGCCCATGCCACGGCTCTTGCCGAGGGTGACGGTGAGGCCCTGCGCGGCCAGGCCCGGATCGGCCTGCAGCGTCACGTTCATGCGCTTGTCCACGCCCTCGCCCAGCCCGGCGACGAAATCGGCAGCGGTACCACTGATGGCACTACCGGCCTTCTGCGACACGGAGGTGTCGTCCTTGCAGGCAACCAGGCCCAGGGCCAGCGCCAGCGCCATCACCACGATCGACTTGTTCATGCACATTCCTTTGATTGATTCCGCGGGTTGTTCAAGCGTTCGATACAGCGCGCGCTCAGCGGAACGGCATGCCACGGCCGCCCATGGCGCCCATCATGCCCTTCATGCTGCGCATCATGCCCTTCATGCCGCCACCGGCCATCTTGCTCATCATCTTTTCCATCTGCATGTACTGCTTCATGAGCTTGTTGACGTCGGCCGGGGTCACGCCCGAGCCCTTGGCGATGCGGGCGCGACGCGAGCCATTGAGCAGGTTCGGGTTGCGCCGTTCCTTCTTGGTCATCGAGCCGATGATGGCGATCATGCGCGGCACTTCCTTGCCCTGGCTGACCTGCTGCTTGAGGTGCTCGGGAATCTGGCCCAGTCCCGGCAGCTTGTCCATCAGGCCGCCGATGCCGCCCATGTTCTGCATCTGCTCGAGCTGGTCGCGCATGTCGTTCAGATCGAACTTCTTGCCCTTGGCGACCTTCTCGGCCAGCTTCTGCGCCTTGTCCTTGTCGACCTGCTGCTCGACCTGCTCGACCAGCGACAGCACGTCGCCCATGTCGAGGATGCGGCTGGCGATACGGTCCGGGTGGAACACGTCCAGGCCTTCCGGCTTTTCGCTGACACCGACGAACTTGATCGGCTTGCCGGTGATGTAGCGCACGCTCAGCGCGGCGCCGCCACGGGCGTCACCGTCGGTCTTGGTCAGGACAACGCCGGTCAGCGGCAACGCATCACCGAAGGCCTTGGCGGTATTGGCCGCGTCCTGGCCGGTCATGGCATCGACCACGAACAGCGTTTCAGCCGGGTTGACCGCAGCGTGCAGGGCCTTGATCTCGGCCATCATCGCTTCGTCGATGGCCAGGCGGCCGGCGGTATCGACCAGCAGCACGTCGACGAACGACTTGCGCGCGTCATCGATGGCGGCGCGGACGATGGCCTCCGGCTTCTGCTCGGCGCTGGACGCGAAGAACAGCACGCCCACCTGGTCGGCCAGCGTCTTCAGCTGCTCGATCGCCGCCGGACGGTAGACGTCGGCCGAGACCACCATCACCTTCTTCTTGCGCTTTTCCTTCAGGTGCTTGGCCAGCTTGCCGACCGTGGTGGTCTTGCCGGCGCCCTGCAGGCCCGCCATCAGGATGATGGCCGGCGCGGGAACGTTGAGGTTCAGGTCGCTGGCTTCGGCGCCCATCACCGCGGTCAGCTCGTCGCGCACGACCTTGATCAGGGCCTGGCCCGGGGTCAGCGACTTCAGCACTTCCTGGCCGACCGCACGCACCTTGATGCGTTCGATCAGGGCCTGCACCACCGGCAGCGCGACGTCGGCTTCAAGCAGGGCGATGCGGACCTCGCGGGTCGCCTCGCGGATGTTCTCTTCGGTCAGGCGGCCACGGCCGCGCAGGCGCTCGATGGTGCCGGAAAGGCGCTGGGTCAGGGACTCGAACATGCGGCGCAACCTGTCTGAAAGCGGGGGACAATAAGGCTCACAGTATAACGGGTCCACCGCGCTCCCCGGACTGCGACGCCACGCCCGTCGCCAGCACCGCGGGGGTATGCGAAACTTCAACGATGACAATCGTTCTCATCGCCGTCCTGCTCTACCTGGCCGCCAGCGCCCTGCTGGTGCGCGCCCTTGGTCGCAACGACGGGGTGACCTCGCCCGCCTGGCTGTGGCCTGCGCTGCCGGCGATGCTGCTGCATGGCGGTTACCACGTGCTGGTGGCGATGCGCACGACCGGCGGCCCCGACATGCACTTCTTCGCTGCGTTGTCGCTGGTCGGCCTGGGAATGGCCTGGCTGACCTCGCTGGTGGGCGCGCGCGGGCGCATGTCCACTCTGGGCGTAGTGGTGTTCCCGCTGGCCGCGCTGCTGCTGGTGGTCTACCACGGCTACGGCCATGAACCGAGCAAGGTGCTGGGCTGGCGCTTGGCCAGCCACGCCTGGCTGGCACTGCTGGCCTACGCCACGCTGAGCATCGCCGCGCTGCTGGCGATCATGCTGTGGCTGCAGGAGCGTGCGCTGCGGCGCCGTGAATTCCGTCCGTGGCTGCGTGCGCTGCCGCCGATGGCCGATCTGGAATCGCTGCTGTTCAGGGTGATCACCGTCGGCTTCGCCCTGCTGACCCTGACCCTGGTTACCGGCGTGCTGTTCGTCGACGACCTGCTGGCGCAGAAGCTGGTGCACAAGACGGTGCTGAGCGTGCTGTCGTGGATTGTGTTCGGCGTGCTGCTGATCGGCCGCCGCCGCTATGGCTGGCGCGGCACGAAGGCAGTGCATTGGACGCTGACGGCGATGCTGTTGCTGCTGCTGGCGTTCTTCGGCAGCCAGTTCGTGATCGAGCTGGTGTTCGGGCATTCGCGCTAGAGGCGTGCCGGCCAGCGGCCGGCAGTCGGAGCACGGTAGATCCACGCCATGCGTGGATGCCCCGGATGCTCAAGGCAGCGGCTGGGCCAGGATCCTGCGCACCGAGCGACCACTGTTGGTGAGGATGTCGTCGACCTGCCAGCAGCCCTCTCCTTTGCGCACCATCGGCACGCGGGTCACGTAGGCCTTGCCCCAGACCGGATAGCGCATTTCGACCTGGCCGGCCGTGGCGGAGGCCTGCTTCCAGCTGTAGCGCACCGGGCTGTCGATCTCCCCGTCCTGCGCGTCCAGCCACGGATCGGAATCGAGCGTGCAGATGCCCTCTTCGCGCACCTGGCAGGCACGCTCGCCGTGCAGCGCCTTGGCAAACGCCGCACTGACCAGCGCCTGCGGCGGCTCCAGCAGGTCGCCCTTGCCGGTGGTCGCTTCGAAGAAGGCCCGCGCCACGTCAGCCGGTTGCTGGCAGGCCGGCGCGGCCTGCACGGTGGGGGCCAGCAGCAGGCCGATGATCACCCACGTCCCTGTCTTTCTCATATCCAGTTCCTTGACGGTGGAAGGACGCCGGGCATGGCCCGGCGAACGCGCAGCGCGGCAGGGATTACAACCCGTACCGTTCGATCGCGTCCAGATGCGGCTGGCGGTCCTGGTCGCAGGCCTCGGCCAGGCGCAGCCAGCAGTGTGGATGTGCCCAGTCCGCCGTGGCCTGCTGCAGGAAGCGGTGCAGCGCCAGCGGCGCATGGTCCTGCGGCTGGGCGACGGTGAACAACAGGCCCGGCAACGTCCCGTCTTCCGCATCCGGATCGGTCACGGTGTAGTCCGCACGGCTGTGCGACCACACCTTCCAGCCCTGTCCCTCGGCTGCCTCCACGAAAGCGTTCCATGCCTCCTCGCCCGGGTGCGCGCCGTCGACCAGCCAGCTGCGCGCGAAACCACCCCGCTCCAGCACATGCACCTGTGCATAGGTCGGTATGAAGTGCTCGCGCTCCGCTTCGTCCTCTGGTGCGGGGTGTACCAGGCCGGCGTCGAACACCACCCAGTCCCCCACCTGCTGCGCGCGGTTGGCCGGTGCGTTCTCGACGATGCGCGCGGTCACCGGGCCGCTGCGGCGGGCGTAGTACTCCATCGGCTCGCCGCCTTCTTCGCTGCGGATGATCACCCAGCCCCAAGGCTCTTCGACCACGCCCTGCTGGCTGGACAGTTCCATGCCGATTGCTGCCGCCGAGCGGCGCACCGCATCCCAGTCGCGCGCCGCACTGGCCGCACTCATATGGTCCCAATGCGCGGCACTGGGCTCTTCCAGCAGTTCCACCAGCTGCGCATAGCAGGCCTGCGCTTCGCTGAAGCGGCCGGTCTCCATGTACATGCGGGCAAGCGTCCCGCGTGCGCCGTTCGAGTCTGGCGACAACGCCAGCAATGCCTGCGCGGCCTGTTCCAATGCAGGCCAGTCGGACGCGCGCCGTGCACGCTGCACCTCGCACCAGTGCGCGAACACCGGCACGCTGTCGCGGTAGGTCGCGGCCAGCCTGCGCAGGCCATCATCATCGCCCTGCTCGGCCAGCCAACGCATCAGCGTGTAGGCCGCCGCGCCGTCTTCCTGCGCGTGGCCGCGCACGAAGTCCCACAGCAGCGCCTGCGCTTCCGTCTTCGCGCCACATGCGTGCAGCGCCGAGGCGGCAACTTCGGCCAGCGCGCCGTCGTCCGGCCGCTCGGCGTGCGCCTGCAGCAGCCACTGCGCTTCGCGCTCGGGATCGCGCGACTGGTTCTGTTCGCCCTGCGCTTCCAGCCACGCCAGCAGCTCAGCGGCAGGCACCGGCAGCGGCGCCATCTGCGGCAGCGCTTCGATGCGTGCCGCCAGACCGGCCACCAGTGCGGCAGCGCCGCGGTCCTGGCGCAGCTGCGCCAGATGGGTGCGGGCCAGACCCAGCTGGCGCTGCGCCACCCAGCGTGCACCGCGCTGCAGGGCCAGCTCAAGGCTCAACGCGGCGATCTCGATCACCAGGCGATGCGCGCCGACAGCGGCAAAGTGCTCGATGATCGTGTTGAAGCGCGTTCCCAGATCCCAGGTGTTGCGGGCGGCATCACGGCTGCACAGTGTCGAAGCCGTATTGGCCCACAACCGCCAGTGATTCGGCGTCAGCTCGCTCCATGGCACCAGCTGCTGCAGCGCCTCTTCATCGCGCCCCAGCTGGGCCATTGCCCAGGCCTTGGACAGCCGGCGCGGCACCGTGCAGTTGGCAGGCTCGTATTCGCCCGCAGCGGCCACTTCGGCTTCGCGCTTCTCGATCAGCGCCAGCGCTTCCTGCGCACGGCCGCTGGCCAGCAGGATCTTGATCTGCATTTCAGGGAAGCTGTCGAACACTTCCTTGCCGCGCGCCTGGATCGCCGCCGCCTGCACCTGCAGGTAATCCAGCGCGTCCTGGCCGCGGCCGTCGTCCAGCAGCGCGTCGGCCTTCTCGCAGCTCAGGCACTGGAAGCAGGCCCAGCTCGGGTCGATGCGGCCCAGCGTCTCGTCGCAGACCTCGATGCGTTCGGGCACCCAGCCCGGACCATCGATGTTGCCGTAGCAGGCGGCAAGATCCTGGGTGACGCAGATCGACTGCGGGCAGTCCAGGGTATCGGCACGGTGTGCGCGCTCGAACAGCGCCACCGACTCGCCCAGCGCGCTTTCGCCTTCCACGCGGTTGCCGACGCGGTTGCGCAGCGCCCAATGGCCGACATAGACGTCGACCCAGGGGTTGTCCAACGCCTTGCCCAGCGCGCGCGCTTCGGGCAGCAGTGCATCGACGCGGTCGACCTGCAGTTCACTGACTTCATCGGCAAGGCGGGTCAGCAGGTGGGCGTTCTGCGCCTGGCCTGCCTGGCGCAGGTCTTCCTGAAGTTTTTCGACCCAGTTCCAGATATCCATGGGGGTAATGCTCCTGTCTAGCGAAGGCTGGATGAGAGGGAGTAGCGGTGCTCAGCGCAGCATCTGCTGCAGGGCACCGGCAATGTCGGTAAATGCACCATTGAGATCGGGGCCCGGCGTCGCCGCGCTCTGCTGCAGCGGCCGGCCCTGTGCGGACACGATGATCTTCAGCGATCGCAGCAGGCGCGCGGCCGCCCCGGCCTGCGGGTGGCCCTCGCGCTGGGCCTGCAGCAACGCCTGCACCGCTGGATTGTCCAGGTTGAGGTACAGCCGCGACGGCGCACGCGCCTCGATGCGCGCGGTGAACTGGCGCGCCAGCCGCAATGCCGCCATCGATACGCGCTTGTCGTTCTCGTCGTCTTCCAGGCGCTGTTTCAGTTCGGCTTCGCGGTCGGGCACCACCACCACCGGCAGCGCCTCGGGGCTGAACCGCGCCGGCAGCAGCTGTTCGCCATCGCCCAGGTGTTCGCGCAGCCAGGCCAACTGCGTATCGTCAAGGCTGTCGTCGGTGCGGAACAGTGCGCGGTTGCCCTGCTCGGTACCCAGTTCGACCAGGCGCAGGCCCTTGGCCTGGGCCCAGCGCCGCAGGAACGGCACCACCGCGTAGCGATGACCATGCGCGACCGGCACGCCCATCGCGCGGAACAGCATTTCCTCGAAGCCGCCACCGTTGTCGAGGATCACGTGCACCGCGCCGCGCGCCGGCAACGCGCTGGCCGGCAGGTCACCCTGCGAAGTCGGCACCCGCACGTGTTCCAGCAGCAGGTCGAACAGGCGCTCATCGCACAGCGCCGCGCCCAGCAGGGCTTCATTGTGGCGGCTGAGTACGCGGCGCCAGGCTTCGGGCTGCTGCCGGGCGACGTCGGCCAGGCCATCGATCAGCGCTTCCAGCAGGGCGTGCTGCACGGCGCGATAGTGGTCATCGCGCTGCAGGTCCTCGCGGCTGGCGGTCGGGGTCAGCTTCGACGATTCGATCACCCCGCCGATGAAACCGGCCCAAGGCGGCAGCAGGTCGCGTGCATCGTCGTCCAGCAGCATGCCGCGCACGAACACCGACAGGTTGCGGTTGTCGCTGGTGCCGTAGGTGGCACCGTCCTGCACCCAGAGCATGCCGACGGCGTCGCTGCTGCCATCGGGCTGCAGCGGCATCGTCACGATGGGCTCGAAATCGTGTTCGAAACGGGCCGCGAACTGCTGCGCCTGGCGGCGTGCCTGCACCGGATGCAGGGCGACGTCACCCTGCCCGCGCCACGGCGGCGGTTCGGGATTGATCGCGGCGGCCGCCGCACCGATGAAGATCGGCTCGGACAGCAGCGCGCAGTAGCGGCCCAGCACCTCGTGCAGGCGCGCTTCGTTGGCCAGCGGCAGGAAGTCCGGATGCAGCTCCAGCTCGACCTCGGTGCCGATCGCGCGCGCCGGCACTTCGCTGACGGTGTACTGCTCGGCGTTGCTGGACACGTACAGGTGGCCCAGCTGCGGCGCCTGGTACGAGGTGGTGCGCACGCTGACACGACGCGCCAATACGAAGGCCGACAGGAAACCCAGGCCGAACATGCCGATCAGGCCTTCATCGTCCTCGCCGTCCTGGCGCAGGCCCCGGGTGTAACCGACACCGACCGTGGCCAGGTAATCGTGGATTTCCTGCCGGGTCAGGCCGGCACCGGTATCGGTGATGCGCAGCACGCCGGCGGCGACATCGACCTGCACGTCGATGCGCGACACACTCTGGATGCCGGGCTGCTCGATACGGCGACGGATGATCGAATCGTGCGCGTTCTGCACAAGCTCGCGCAGCGCCACCATCGGCGTGGAATACAGGTGCTTGCCCAGCACCGTCATCAGTCCATTGAGATCGACCCCGGCGCGGCGGATTTCGGCGGCGGGGGTGCTGAACATCGGGTCCTGCATGTAAACGATTACTCCTTGCCACGGAAAGGCGCCAGGGGGCGCCTTCGTCGAGCCGGGAAAACTAGCACAGGCTGGCTGACCGCTGCTGTGCCGTCGGCCGCATCTGCAGGTCCGAGCACGGACCCGACCCCGGTCACGCCGCGTCGATGGCCTCGGACAGGCGTTCGACCGCGATCACTTCCATGCCCTTCACCGAGCCGCCCTTGGGGGCATTGGCCTTGGGCACGATGGCGCGCTTGAAACCGTGGGTCGCCGCCTCCCGCAGGCGGTCCTCGCCGTTGGGCACCGGCCGGATTTCACCGGACAGGCCGACTTCGCCGAACGCGATGGTCTTCTCGGCCAGCGGACGGTCCTGCAGCGAGGACAGCACCGCCAGCAGCACCGGCAGGTCGGCGGCGGTCTCCTGCACGCGGATGCCGCCGACCACGTTGACGAACACGTCCTGGTCGCCGACCAGCACGCCGCCATGCCGATGCAGCACCGCCAGCAGCATGGCCAGGCGGTTCTGCTCCAGCCCCACCGCCACGCGGCGCGGATTGGACAGCGGCGAGGCGTCGACCAGCGCCTGCACTTCCACCAGCAGCGGCCGGGTGCCCTCGCGGGTAACCATCACGCAGCTGCCCGGCTGGTGCGTGCTGGCACCGGAAAGGAAGATCGCCGACGGATTGGAGACCTCCTTCAGGCCCTTGTCGCCCATCGCGAACACGCCCAGCTCATTGACCGCACCAAAGCGGTTCTTGAACGCGCGCAGCAGGCGGAAGCGGCTGCCGCTCTCGCCTTCGAAATACAGCACGGCATCGACCATGTGCTCCAGCACGCGCGGGCCGGCGATGCCGCCTTCCTTGGTCACATGGCCGACCAGGAACACGGCGGTTCCGGTTTCCTTGGCGAAGCGCACCAGCCGTGCGGCACTCTCGCGCACCTGGCTGACCGAACCGGGCGCGGCGGTCAGCGTCTCGGTCCAGAGCGTCTGTACCGAGTCGGCCACGATCAGCCGCGGCCCACTCTTGGTGGCGTGTTGCAGGATGGATTCGACACCGGTCTCGGCCAGCGCGTTGACGCCCTCCAGCGGCAGCTCCAGCCGATGCGCGCGGCCGGCGACCTGGGCCAGTGATTCTTCGCCGGTGACGTAGAGCACCGGCAGGACCGCAGCCATCTTCGCCACCGCCTGCAGCAGCAGGGTGGATTTGCCGATGCCCGGATCACCACCGACCAGCACCACCGCGCCCTCGACCAGGCCGCCGCCGAGCACGCGATCGAATTCACCGATGCCGGTGCTGACCCGGTTGTGTTCGGTCTGCGCCACGTCCTTCAGTGCGGTGATCTTCGGCGGGTCGATCTTGCCCGCCCAGCCGGCACGGCGCGAGGCGGGCGCCTTGGCCGCCGCAGCGCTCTCAAGGACGATTTCCGACAGCGAGTTCCAGGCATTGCACTCGGTGCACTGGCCTTGCCACTTGCTGTATTCGGCGCCGCATTCATTGCAGACATACGCGGTGCGGGCTTTGGCCATCGGAGATTTCCTGCAGGGGCAACGAGCGTGGCAGGATAGCCGAGCCGGGTCGCAGCTGCTGCGACCACTCAAGTCCCACCCGTCGGTGCCGATAGCGGTGGCGGGCGTGCGCCTTGCGGGCGCCCCTCCCTCCTCCTCTGGATTCAACATGACTGGTAGTTACAGTCAGAGCCTGGTCGCCATCTCGTTGCTGGTGGCCATGCTGGCATCGTATACCGCGCTGGATATGGCCGGCCGCCTGGCCACGGCCCAGGGCCGGGTCGCCCGCTGGTGGCTGGCCGGCGGTGCCGCCGCGATGGGCCTGGGCATCTGGTCGATGCACTTCATCGCGATGCTGGCCTTCAAGCTGCCGGTTCCGGTCGGTTACGACCTGGCGATCACCCTGTATTCGCTGGCGGTGTCGATCGGCGCGTCGGCCTATGCGCTGTGGCTGGTGTCGCGCCCCAGCCTGCCGTTGCAGCGGCTGGCCGCGGGTGCGGTGCTGATGGGACTGGGTATCGCCGCCATGCACTACCTGGGCATGGCGGCCATGCGCATGCAGCCCGGTATCGATTACCACCCCGGCTGGTTTGCCGCGTCGATCGCAGTGGCCATCGCTGCCGCCGGTGCAGCGCTGTGGATTGCCTTCCGGCTGCGCGTGGAACAGCGCAACACGGTGCGCCTGCGGATGCTGGCGTCGCTGGTGATGGGCCTGGCCATCGTCGGCATGCACTACACCGGCATGGCCGCCGCGCGCTTCCCGCCAGGCAGCGTCTGCGGCGCCATAGGCAGCGGCGGCATCGATCCCCGCTGGCTGGCAGTGCTGGTGATCGTGACCACCCTGGCCACGCTCGGCATCGCCCTGGTGGCCTCGCTGTTCGACCGCCAGATGCGCGTGCGCACCGGCCTGCTGGCCGATTCCCTGGCACACGCCAACGACAAGCTGATCCAGGCCGCACTGCACGACCCGCTGACCCAGCTGCCGAACCGCATGCTGCTGCAGGATCGCATCGAGCAGGCCATCGAGAAGGCGCAACGCCGCCAGCAGTCGGTGGCGGTGATGTTCTGCGACCTGGATGGCTTCAAGGCCGTCAACGATGCCTATGGCCACCAGCTGGGTGACCGCCTGCTGGTCGCAGTGGCCCAGCGCCTGGGCGCGCAGCTGCGCCCGCAGGACACCCTCGCCCGCCTCGGCGGCGACGAGTTCGTGATCGTGCTGGCCATCGATACGCCTGATGATGCGGTGGTGGTCGCCGAGCGGGTGATCGCCGCGGCAGGTGAACCGTTCGTGCTGGACGCGGCCGAGCTGCAGGTCACCGCCAGCCTGGGCATTGCCCTGTATCCGGACGATGCCAGCGACGAACGCGAGTTGATGGCACATGCCGATGCGGCGATGTACCACACCAAGGAAACCGGCCGCAACGGCTACACCTTCTTCATTCCCTCGATGCAGCTCAGTGCCAACCGCCAGCTGCGGCTGCTGCAGGACCTGCGCAAGGCGATCGCGCGCAACGAGCTGCTGCTGCACTACCAGCCGAAATTCCCGGCGGCCGATGCACCGGCCACCGGCGCCGAGGCGCTGCTGCGCTGGCAGCACCCGGAACTGGGCCTGCTGGCGCCGGACGTGTTCATTCCCATCGCCGAGCGCAGCGGCCTGATCCTGCCGATCGGCGACTGGGTGCTGGACCAGGCGTGCGCGCAGCTGCGGGCCTGGCATGACGGCGGACACAGCCATTGGACGATGGCGGTGAACCTGTCGCCGCTGCAATTCGCCTCACCGGCCCTGCTGGAGAGCGTGCGTTCAGTCCTGCAGCGGCACCGCATCGACCCGGCGCGGCTGACCCTGGAGATCACCGAAACCACGGCGATGAAGGATGTCGAGGCCAGCCTGGCGATCCTCAACGACCTGACCGCGATGGGCGTGCACATCGCCATCGATGATTTCGGTACCGGCTATTCCAGCCTGCTGTACCTCAAGCGCATGCCGGCCACCGAGCTGAAGATCGACCGGGCGTTCGTGCATGACCTTGAACGCAATGACGAAGATTCCGCCATCGTGTCCTCGATCATCGCGCTGGGCCGTACCCTGCAGCTGCAGGTGGTGGCCGAGGGCGTGGAGACCCAGGCCCAGCGCGACTACCTGAGCGAGCTGGGCTGCGACCAGCTGCAGGGTTACCACCTGGGGCGGCCGATGGAGGCCGAGGAATTCCTGCGCAAGGTGGGTTGAGAGGCAACCGCATCCACGCATGGCGTGGATCTACTGCATCCTCCGGGTGCATTGAACGGCAACCGCATCCACGCATGGCGTGGATCTACTGCATCCTCCGGGTGCATTGAACGGCAACTGCATCCACGCATGGCGTGGATCTACTGCATACCCCGGATGCATTGAACGGCAACTGCATCCACGCATGGCGTGGATCTACTGTGCGGGGACTTCGCGGTGACGGGTAGATCCACGCCATGCGTGGATGCGTTCCCCGCGATCGCGCAACAAACAGAAAGGCCGCCCGGGGGCGGCCTTTCTGCGTGGCAATGTCGCGAAGACGTCAGTGCATCATGTGCACGTTCATGTTGTGCATGACCCACAGGGTACCGACCACGATGATGCCGATCACCACCACGGTGAAGGCCGCAGCGTTGACGTTCCAGCGGCTCTC
This sequence comes from Stenotrophomonas sp. RIT309, assembly GCF_000632045.1. Taxonomy (NCBI): domain Bacteria; kingdom Pseudomonadati; phylum Pseudomonadota; class Gammaproteobacteria; order Lysobacterales; family Lysobacteraceae; genus Stenotrophomonas; species Stenotrophomonas sp. RIT309. Next base: position 194,184 of record NZ_JFYS01000012.1, on the reverse strand, counting down.
CGACGAGCGGTCCAGGTGCAGGAAGAACACCAGGTGGACCAGCATCTGCAGCACCGCGGTGATGGCGATTACCACACCGTTGACGGTGCGCGAGAAATCACCCGACATCACCATGTAGAACGGGATGACGGTCAGCACCACCGCCAGCACGAAGCCGATCAGGTACGACTTCACGGTGCCGTGGCTTTCGCCGCCGGCGGCGTGGTCGTGTGCATGGTTGTCATGTGCCATTACAGCGCTCCATTGAGGTAGACGACGGAGAACACGCCGATCCAGATCAGGTCCAGGAAGTGCCAGAACAGGCTCAGGCACGCCATGCGGGTCTTGTTGGTCGGGGTCAGGCCGTACTTCTTCAGCTGCACGAACATCACCAGCAGCCACAGCAGGCCGGCGCTGACGTGCAGGCCGTGGGTACCGACCAGGGCGAAGAACGCCGACAGGAACGCACTGCGGTCCGGACCGTAGCCCTGATGGATCAGGTGCTGGAATTCATAGACTTCCATGCACATGAAGCCGAAGCCCAGCAGCCAGGTGATGCCCAGCCACAGGAACATCTGGCCGACCTGCTTGCGGTGCATGGAGATCATGCCCAGGCCGAAAGTCAGCGACGAGGTCAGCAGCAGCGCGGTTTCCCACGCCACGAACGGCAGCTCGAACAGGTCCTTCGCGCCGGGGCCGCCATCAGTGCCGCCGGCCAGCACCACGTAGGTGGCAAACAGCGAGGCGAAGATGAGGCAGTCGCTCATCAGGTACACCCAGAAACCGAAGACGGTGTTGCCGCCGGTGTCGTGGTGCTCGTGGTCGTCATGGCCATGGGCCGCCGCGTGTGCGGCGTGCCCGTGGCTCAGGGTCGAGGTATTGGTGCTCATGCCTTCAGCTCCGACTTCACCAGGCCCTGGGCTTCCAGGTGCTTGCGGTGTTCGTTCTCGATGCGTTCCACCTCGGCAGCCGGGACCCAGTAGTCCACGTCCTGGTCGAAGGTGCGGTAGATGAACGTGGCGATCATGCCGACGAAGCCGATGATGGCCAGCCACCAGATGTGCCAGATCATCGCAAAGCCGAACACCAGGCTGAAGGCGCCGATGACAACGCCGGTGCCGGTGTTGCGCGGCATGTGGATGTCGGTGTACTTGGCCGGCTTCGGCCAGGCTTCACCACGCTGCTTGCGCTCCCAGAAATCGTCCAGCTCGGTGACTTCCGGCAGGGTGCCGAAGTTGTAGAAGGCCGGCGGCGAAGAGGTTTCCCACTCCAGCGTACGGGCATCCCACGGGTCGCCGGTCAGGTCGGCGGTCTTCTTGCGGTCGCGGATCGACACGGCCACCTGGATGATCTGGCACAGGATGCCGGCACCCACGATGAAGGCGCCCACAGCGGCCACCAGCAGGAACGGCTCGTAGGCCGGGTTGACGGTGCTCTGCAGACGACGGGTCATGCCCATGAAGCCCAGCACGTACATCGGCATGAAGGTCACATAGAAGCCGATGAACCAGCACCAGAACGCGCACTTGCCCCAGAACTCGTTGAGGCGGAAGCCGAACATCTTCGGCCACCAGTAGGTGATGCCGGCGAACATGCCGAACACCACGCCGCCGATGATGACGTTGTGGAAGTGGGCGATCAGGAACAGGCTGTTGTGCAGCACGAAGTCGATGGCCGGGATCGCCAGCATCACGCCGGTCATGCCGCCGATGGTGAAGGTGACCATGAAGCCGATGGTCCACAGCACGGGCGTGGTGAACTGCACGCGACCGCGGAACATGGTGAACAACCAGTTGAAGATCTTCACGCCGGTGGGGATGGAGATGATCATCGTCGTGATGCCGAAGAAGGCATTGACGTTGGCACCCGAGCCCATGGTGAAGAAGTGGTGCAGCCACACGATGAACGACAGCACGCCGATGCAGGCGGTGGCGTAGACCATGCCCTTGTAGCCGAACAGGGCCTTGCGCGAGAAGGTCGCGATGACCTCGGAGAACACGCCGAAGGCCGGCAGCACCAGGATATAGACTTCCGGGTGGCCCCAGATCCAGATCAGGTTGATGTACAGCATGGCGTTGCCGCCACCGTCATTGGTGAAGAAGTGCGTACCCAGGTAACGGTCCAGGGTCAGCAGCACCAGGGTGATGGTCAGCACCGGGAAGGCGGCGACGATCAGCACGTTGGTCACCAGAGCGGTCCAGGTGAAGACCGGCATCTGCATGAGCTTCATGCTCGGGGTGCGCATCTTGAGGATGGTGATGAAGAAGTTGATACCACTCAACGTGGTACCCAGACCCGCCACCTGTAGTCCCCATATGTAGTAGTCCATACCTACATTGTTGCTGTACTCGATGCCCGACAGTGGCGGGAAGGCCAGCCAGCCGGTGGCGGCGAATTCACCGATCCACAGCGACAGCATGATCAGCACCGCACCGGACACGAACAGCCAGAAGCTGAGCGAGTTGACGAACGGGAACGCGACGTCGCGCGCACCGATCTGCAGCGGCACGGCCAGGTTCATCAGGCCGGTGATCAGCGGCATCGCCACGAAGAAGATCATGATCACGCCGTGGGCGGTGAAGATCTGGTCGTAGTGGTGCGGCGGCAGGTAACCCTCGGAACCGCCAACGGCGATGGCCTGCTGGGTACGCATCATGATCGCGTCGGAGAAACCGCGCAGCAGCATGACGAAGGCGACGATGATGTACATCACGCCGATCTTCTTGTGATCCACCGAGGTGAACCACTCCTTCCACAGATAGCCCCACAGCTTGAACTTGGTGATCAGGGCCATCACGCCCAAGCCACCCAGCACCGCACCGACCAGAGTGGTCAGCACGATTGGATCGTGGGGGATCGACTCAAGAGAGAGTTTTCCCAACATGTTCATTCTCCCGAACCCATGTGGCCTTCATGGCCAGCGTGTTCGTGTTCTTCGGTGGCATCCAGGTTCTTCCCGGATTCCTTGGCATCATGCGCGTCGCTCGGGGCGTGCCCCTCGTGCGCTTCATGGCTGGACGCATCGGCAGCAGCCGCACCCGCATGGGAATGCTTCATGCCGTAGTGCTTGTTGTCGCCCATGTGCTTGGCGATGACCCAGTCGAACAGGTTGTCTTCAACCTTGCCGAAGTAGGTGACCGGGTACCACTCGGAATTCTTCGCTTCACCCAGCGCCTTGAACGAGGCCTTGTCCAGGCTCTGCTCGCCGGCACGGACCTGGTCCAGCCACTGGCGGTACTGCGCATCGGTGACCGAGTAGGCAGTGAAATGCATCTTGGCGAAGCCTGCACCGCTGTAGTGCGAGGACATGCCCGGGAATTCACCGGTCTCGTTGGCGATCAGGTGGAGCTTGGTCTCCATCGCCGCCATCGAATAGATCATGCTGCCCAGGTGCGGGATGAAGAACGCATTCATCACCGTATCGGAGGTGATCTCGAAGTTCAGCGGGGTGTTGACCGGGAACTTGATCTCGTTGACGACCGCGACCTTCTCTTCCGGATAGATGAACAGCCACTTCCAGTCCAGCGAGATCGCCTGGATGGTGACCGGCTTGACGTCCGATTCCAGGGGCTTGTACGGATCCAGCGCGTGCGAGGACCGCCAGGTCAGCACCGCCAGGACCAGCACGATCATGCAGGGGATCGACCAAACCACCACCTCGATCGCCGTCGAGTGGGACCACTTCGGCTCGTAGCGGGCCTTGGTGTTGGAGGCGCGATACTTCCACGCGAAGGTCAGGGTCATGATGATGACCGGGATGACGACCAGCAGCATGAGCACGGTGGCCGTGATCAGCAGTGTCTTTTCATCCTGGCCGATCTGGCCCTTCGGACTGAGGATGGCCACGGCATCGCAGCCGGTGAGCATCACCAGCAATGCGAGCAGCAGGCCCGGGCGCAACCAGCGCCCAAGGGTTTTCAACGGAATCATCGGTCGATCCAATTGCGAGGGAATGCCGTTCCCCGTCCTGCCCGCACCGGCCAAAGCCGGGCCCACCCGTCCAGAAGACAGGCAGGTGAGGTGGGGTCGAGTCAGCCTTTCAATTTTAGGCCGTCACCCACCATTTAAGAAAGGCATTGACAATGATCAGGCGCAGGAAAGGCCCGGATCTGGATGCGACACGTTGTCGCACCGCGCCATTGCGGCAGGCAGAACGCGCGGGGACGGCAGCGTAGCATCGGCCACGAGGGCGACGAGGCCCCTCGTTCGGCAAAGTCGACTGAACAGGTTCAGCAAGTTGTGACTCCCCTTTCTTCGAGGAACCCGGCATGGACAGACCCTTCAGCGTTGAACGCATCGACCACCTGGTGCTGAGGGTGCGCGATCTGGCCCGCAGCGAAGCCTTCTATGGCCAGGTGCTGGGCTGCGCGGTGGTGCGGCGGCGCGAGCACCTGGGCCTGGTGCACCTGCGCGCGGGTGCATCGATGATCGACCTGATCAGCCTGGACGGCACGCTCGGTCGCCACGGCGGCAGCGGACCGGGCAGCGAAGGGCGCAATGTCGACCACCTGTGCCTGCGCGTGCACCCCTTCGACGAAGCCGCGCTGGTCGCCCACCTGGCCGCCCACGGCGTACCGGTACCGGGGCCGGCCGAAGTCAACTTCGGTGCCGAGGGCGACGGATTGTCGTTGTACTTCAAGGATCCGGACGGCAACACGGTGGAGCTGAAGGGGCCTGCCAACGGAGCCGCGCAATGACCCGGTCCGCCACCACGCCGGCGAAGATCGACTTCAAGACGCAGGACAAGGCGCTGTACCGGCCACCGGTCGGCTCGTTCGTGCGGATCGAGGTGCCGCCGATGTCCTTCGTGATGGTCGATGGCCAGGGTGATCCGAACCAGGCGCCGGCCTATCGCGATGCGGTGGAGTGGCTGTACTCGGTCAGCTACGCACTGAAGTTCGCGATGAAGGCCGAAGGACGGGACTACGTGGTGCCGCCGCTGGAGGGACTGTGGTGGGCCGACGACCCGTCCAGCTTCGTGGCACGGCGCAAGCACGCGTGGCGCTGGACGATGATGATCCGCACACCGCTGGACGTCGACGTTCCGCGTTTCAGCGAAGCGGTTGCCAAGGCATCGGACAAGCGTGGTACCGCGCCGCAGAGCCTGCGCCTGGCGCTTTACGAGGAAGGCCTGTGCCTGCAGACGCTGCATGTAGGCGCCTACGATGACGAGGGCCCGACGCTGGCCGAACTGCATGAACGGATCATGCCGGCACAGGGGCTGACCTTCGCCGGGCCGCATCATGAGATCTACCTGGGCGACCCACGCAAGGTAGAGCCTGCTCGCCTGAAAACGGTGCTGCGGCAACCGGTACGGGCGCGGTGACGGCCGCGTCCCGGGCTGATCCGTCAGCCGCCCTGGAACTGCACCGGGAGACGCAGGGTTATCTGCTTGACCGTGGTCACCGGCCGCCGGGGGGTGACGTGCCATTGCAGTGCAGCCTCACGGGCGGCGCGATCCAGCGCAGGATGTCCGCTGCTGCGGTCCACGGTCACATCGAGCACGCGTCCCTCAGCTGACATGGTGATCAGCAGCTCGACGCTGCCTTCCAGCACCGTCTCCCCGTCACCACGCGGATAACGCGGGGGATGACGGCGCGTCATCGCCGCCAACTGCGCGCCCAACGCCTGCTCGGGGTCCAGCTGCGGCGGCGGCGGGTCCATGGCCGTCGGCGCTGGTGCGTCCACGGTCACCGCTGGCGGCGTGGCGGCGACAGGCGCTTTGAACACGACCGTCACCTGCCTGCGCTCGCCGCCTGTGGGCACCTTCGACGCGCTGAGCCAGGTGCGTGCGCCCCGGCGCGCGGCCTCATCCAGCTGGGCGCTGCCACTGCTGCCTTCCACCAGCACCGCCGTAACCACGCCGGTCTGCCAGACATCCACCTGCAGGGTCACCATGGTGTCGGCCTCCACAGGTGCGCGCAGCGGGATGCCATGGCGCAGGTCCTTGAAGCCGGCGGCGGGCAGGTCGACCAGCACCTGCCCATACTCTGCTGGTGGCGACGACGGCGGCAGAGAGGGTGACGTACGCAACGCCAGGCCCTTGCGATCGACCAGCATCCCCGCTGGCGGCATCGCGCGTTGCGCCTGCCTGGCGGTGTCCGCTTTCGGGACCGCCGGCGGCGAAGGCTCCGACACCGCCGGGCCAGCGGGGTCTGCGGCGGTGTCGGCGGCGTCCGGCGCATTGCCTTTGCCTGCCTTCGCCTGCCGATCGTCATCGCCCAGCAGCAGTGTCGCGCGCGCCGTCAGGATCTCCATGCGGTCTTCGGACGCACTGGCCAGCAGCGTCGAGAGCATGAACACGTCGCTGCCAAGCAGCAGCGTGTTCACGTCGAACCGGGCGGGATCGGACGAAGCGTTCTTGTCACTGCGGTCGATCAGTCCGGCAATCACCAGCGCGCCCAGCGCCAGCTCTTCGTCCGTGTCGACCATCGTCGAAGCGTAGGCATTCCACAGACGCTCCTCCAGCGGTGCATAGGCAAACAACACCTCCTGCGTGCCGTGGATGCGCCACAGGCGCTCTTCCAGTGCCGCGTCGCCCTCACGGTCGAACGGCTTGCGGGGCGACCACCGTGAGCGGATCGCCAGCTCCTGCAGATCCGTCGCCAGCAGGCGCATCGCAACCGAGGTGCTCGATGGCGAGAGCTTCCACATCTGCTGCAGCAGCTCGACCTGCTTCAGCTCCAGCTCGCGCGCTTCCTCTGCCGTCAGCCGGTCCACCATCGCGCCCGCATCGCTGGCCAGCCCCGCCGTCCTTTGCGTGCGGCGGCCGGACCGGGCGGCAAGGGTCTCGATGGTCTCGTTGTACGCCGCGCGCAGGCGCTCGTACTCGGTGCGGTCTTCGCGCAGCACGGGGCCATTGCGCGCCCACAGATCCAGCTCCTGCATCAGCGCCTGCGTACGCGGCAGATCGCCACGGGCGGCAGTGCGCGCGGTTTCGTGCACCTTGTTGAGCATTTCCCGCTCGAAATGACCGCGCGAGTACCAGCGCGGAACCGTAGTGCGATCCTCGCCGACCAGTACCGAGCTCGGCCCCTGTTGACCGCTTCCTGCGCCCGTAGCGCCATTCCCGGAAATGCCGGTGACGATAAAGACGACGAAAGAGAGGAAGCCGAACATCACCGACGCGATCAGATAGTCCACGGCCCGGTCCTGCACCGCTACGCGCAGGAATGACAGCACCGACACCGCTCCGCCGATCAGCAGCGCAGCACGCAACGCCGCCCTGCCATCACTCAACACGCCGCTCGACAGCACTCGTCCGAGCCAGCCGATCGAGCTGTAGACCAGCACGCCGAGGTCGCCCCAGAACGGCGCCATCCCGATCAGCGCCAGCAACAGCACGGCCAGTACACCCAGCAGCTTCATGGGCGCTTGCTCATGATCAGCATCGGCACGAACAGGATGAACAGCAGGATCGCGATCGCCAGCATGGCCATCTGCACGGCCAGCCCCACGCCATCCCAGATGCCCGGGTCCACCAGCGCGCTGTAGCGGCGGTAGGCCGGCATGCCCCAGCCCATCACCCAGCCCAGCAGCAGCGTGCCGATCACCGCCATCGTCACCCGCGACATCACGCCGGGAACGCCGCTGGCCGCCGACGCCTGCGCGGCGACCGGCTGCGCCTGGGCGACGCGCGCGGCGGTGCGTGCACGCTGCTTGCGGGCCTTGTTCGGCTTCTGCCGCGTGCGGGTCTGCGCCGCGCGTGCGCTGCCGGCCAGCAGTTCGGCGCGGGCGCAGGCGGCACAGGGCATGCCGACAAAATGCTGGTGGGCCGCATCCTTGCCGCACGCCACCAGCTGACCGGCGTTGCGCCGTGCGTAGTCCAGCAGCAGCGTGGCCCATTCCTGCGCCGAAGGCCTCCGCCGCGCCTGCGCCGAGAACGCACGATCAAACATGTCGCGCAGCGCCGGCGGAAACATCTCATGGCCGCTGACCGGCGAGGGCAGCATCCGCGGATGCGGCTTGCCACGCGCGTAGGGGTACAGGTTGGCGGCGATGCGTGCCGGCAGGTCACTGGGCACCGTCGCCCCCTGCGGCCGGCCCGCATACGGATGCAGGCCGGAATTGAGCAGCTGGAACACCATCACCGCCAGCGCGAAGCGATCCTGCGCCTCCTCCTGCCCCGGCTTCACCCCCGGCTGCTGGAACTCGGACGCCAGATAGTCGGTGGTGACCTGGCCGGCCGGAAAGCGCTCGCCCTTGCCCTGGATGCTGAAACCATCGCAATCGAGCATCGCGATGAACAAGGTGCTGCGATAGAACCGCACGTTCAGCGGCTTGAGGTCGACCACATAGTGCTGCCGCCGGTGCAGCGCGGCCAGCATCACCGCCAGGTTGGCGGCCAGGGTCATCTTCGCGCCCAATCCGGTAGGCAGCCCCTCGGCGCGCGCCTGCCGCTCCTGCAGCACATGTTCCAGATCGCTGGTGGCCGACAGATCCAGGATCGGCATGGTGAAGCCGATGAAACGCCCACTGCGATCCCGCAGCAGGGTCATCGGCCAGGCAATCTGTACCTGGTCGGCCCCCTGCCCTTCCATCGGCGGCAGGTCCGGCTGCAGCTCCAGCATCGCCTGCAGCTTGCGCTCGTAGACGCGCGCGTCCTTGTCCGAATGGTAGAGCTTGGCCACTTCGCGCGGCCGCTCCTTGAGGGTGAACACGCTGCCCGCACCGCCACTCTTGAGCAGCCGCTCCAGGGTGAGCGGCCTGCGCTGCGCGTCGTAGACCTTTTCGCCGCTGCGCCCGGGCATGTGCTCAGGCCGGCAGCGCGACCAGCAACGTCTTGTCGTCGCCGGTGATCTGATCGGTGCGCGGGTCGGCCAGCGTCGCGTGCAACGCCTGGCTGCCGTGGGTCTCGTCCACGCCGGCCAGATAACGGATCACCGGTGCGATGAACGGTTGGAACAGGCTGTCGCCCGCGCGCGACATCGCAAACGGCTGCACGCCGTCGGACATCAGCACCAGCGCATCGATGGTCCCTTCGAAGCGGGTCAACCGCAGCTGCTCGCGCCAGTTGCCGCCGGTCACGAACCAGGTTTCGTTGGCGTACTCGCCATTGGCAGGCAGCGATACCGCATCGGGCGATTCATTGCTGAACGCACACGCGGCCACGCCATCGCCGACATGGAAGAACCAGCCGCCATCGCGCGTAGCGACCGCCCCTACCAGCGTGCAGGCATGGTCGGATAGCTTCAGGCCCTGGCTCAGCGCAAGCATCGCCAGCTGCCCGCGCGCATCGTCGACAGCGGTTTCGATGATGCTGCGCAGCGTGTCCACCGGCAGTGCCAGTGGATCGGCGCCGAGCTGCGCGGACCCGGTAACCGACGCCGCCACGCTGCTGGAAACGTGCCGGGCGCCCACGTCGCTGTGCGATGCGGAGCCTGCGCCATCGCAGACCACCGCGACCAATGTCTGCCCCACCTGCACCGACGCATAGGCGTCCTGGCAGGGCTGCCCGCGGTCCAGATGGGACCGTCCCGTGGCCGATGCGGCCATCACGCGCCAGGCCATGGTCAGACCGGCACTTGTGACCAGCTGTCGGTGGCCGGCAATTGCACCTGGCCACCGGGCGTCGAATTGGAGACCACCCGCATGCTCGCGCTCAGCCACAGGAACAGTTCCTTGAACTGCAGGCCCTGCAGGCGCTTCACGCCGCGCTCGCCATTGCGGCTGAACTGACCCAGCACGCTCATGTCAGCATTGCCGACAGCGATCGGGAACACCGCCACCTTGTTCTGCTGCTCGGCCTCGCGGCACTGCTCGGCCACCGCTTCCCAGGCGTCCGTGGGCTGGCCATCGGACATCAGGAACAGCCACGGCCGGGTGTAGGCAACGCCGGCCTGGCGGAAGCGCGCCTTCTCGTCTTCAATCTCCTGCAGCGCCACTTCCACGGCCGCACCGGTCGGCGTGGTGCCATTGGCCGACAACGTGGGCGCGGTGAAATCCATCGCATCGCACCAGTCACCGCTGATGGCCGCGTTGTCCATGCCGCCGTACTCGACCAGCAGCACGCGCACACGCTTGGCCGCGATCACATCGGCTTTCAGCTCCTGCTCCAGCAGCTTCAGGCCCGCGTTCAACTGCTCGATGGGGCCACCACTCATGCTGCCGGAACAGTCCAGCACCAGGATCAGCGGCGTGCGCTGCTCACTGTTGTCGACCAGCGAAACATCGGGGATTGCAGCAATGGACATGATGGGAAGCCTCCGTGCGGGTGAACCAGTGCAGGTGATCTGCGCGGCCGATTATAGGCAGAGCTGAAGGGCCCAGGGGCGAGGGCCGACGGAGAACCGTGCCGCCCAAACAAAAAGCCCCGGCCAAGGCCGGGGCTTTTGCTGAAACTGGTGCCGGAAATAGGAATCGAACCTACGACCTACGCATTACGAATGCGCCGCTCTACCAACTGAGCTATTCCGGCGAAGCTAGCGATTTTACGGTCGCCCTGCCCCTGCGGTCAATCCGGTCGTGACGATTGCCGTCAAACGCCCACCCGCCCGGCCCCTCAACCCGCCGCTACCCGGTTGCCGCACTCCCGCCCCGCCGCGAAATCGGCCAAGTTGCCCAGCGTGATCGCCGAGATCTCCTGCAGCGCCTCCACGGTGAAGAAGCCCTGGTGGCCGGTCACCAGCACGTTGGGGAAGGTCATCAGGCGCTGGAACGCCTCATCGTCGATGATCTCGCCGGACAGGTCCTGGAAGAACAGCGCGCTTTCCTGCTCGTAGACGTCGATGGCCAGGTGGCCCAGCCGGCGCGACTTCAGCGCGCGGATCACCGCTTGGGTATCGACCAGGCCGCCACGCGAGGTGTTGACCAGCATCGCGCCGGGCTTCATCCGCGCCAGCGAGGCGTCGTCGATCAGGTGCTGGGTATCCGGGGTCAACGGGCAATGCAGCGAGACAATGTCCGAGCGCGAGAGCAGCTCGTCCAGTTCAACCTTCGCGCCGATTTCGGCGAAAGCCCGCGAAGGATACGGATCGTGCCCCAGCACGGTGCAGCCCATGCCGCGGAAGATGCGCGCGGTGGCCAACCCGATCTTGCCAGTACCGACGATGCCCACGGTCTTGCCATGCAGGGTGCGGCCGAGCAGGCCATCGAGCATGAAGTTGCCCTCACGCACGCGGTTGTAGGCGCGATGGGTGTGCCGGTTGAGGGTCATCACCAGCGCCAGTGCGTGCTCGGCCACCGCTTCCGGCGAGTAGGCCGGCACGCGGGCGACGAACAGGCCGAGCGCATTCGCGCTGGCCAAGTCCACATTGTTGAAGCCGGCACAGCGCAGCAGCACCGCGCGTACGCCCAGTGCATGCAGGGTCTGCAGCACCGGTGCATCGAGCCTGTCGTTGACGAACACGCAGACGGCGGCGCAGTCCTGTGCCAGCGCGGCGGTGTGCACGTCCAGCGCCGCGTCGAAGTACACGAACTGGAAATCCTGCCCTGCCCCCTCGCGCTGGTTGGCTTCCTCGAGAAAGCGGCGGTCGTAGGGACGGGCACTGAAAACGGCGATCTGCATGGCAAGGTCTGCGCGGAAATCCGCCACGACCATAGCGCACCCGCACCCCGATGGGGATGGCACCGGCGGCGCGACGGCCGCCGGTGCCGGTACTGCCTTAGAACGTATAGCCCAGGCCCAGCATCACGCCGTTCTGCAGCTGGCCGTCGCGGCGCTCGCCCACGTAGTCGACCATCACCGACAGGCGATCGGTGGCGCGGCTGGTCACACCCAGGTTCCAGGCCAGCACCTGCTCGCCCACGGTCTGGCTGCTGGCACCGAACACCAGGTCCGGCGCCGCGGCGAAGCCGGTGCTGTAACGGGCCTGGGTGTCGCCCAGTTCCTTCTGCCAGACAACGCGCGCGCGCGGGGTGATGCGCTCGCCGTTGTTGCCTTCGAAGGTCTTGAACACCTGCAGGCCCGCACCAACGCGGATGCTTTCCAGGCTGTCACCACGCCCCACCAGTGCGCCGGCACCCTGCCCTTCATTGAAACGGGTGGCCGAGGTGCGCGCGTAATCGACCACCGGCAGCAGCGGCTGGATCACTACGCCCTTGGCGGTGGTGAACGAGAAGCCGTGCTCCAGCCGGGCCGAGATCGCATCGTTGTTGTACTTGGCACGCAACGGACCCTGCAGGCCGTCGATGCCATCGATGCTGCGGCGGGTGTCGTGGCGCAGATCGGTATAGCGCACCGAGGCCGACAGGTAGCCACGCGAGTAGGTGGCATCCAGGTAGCCGCCCACATCCAGCGCGCGCACGTCGCCGCTGAAACCGGAACCATCGCGGCCCTTGGTCGACATGTCCGCGGCGGCAACGCTGACGCCCAGCGTCACCCGGTCATCGGCCAGCTGCGTATCGGCACCGAGCACGATGCCGCCGACGGTATGGCTCAGGCCGGCCACGCCGCCCTCGCCATCGATGCGGCCATGGCTGCCGAAGCCCCGGCCCCAGAGGCCGTGGCTGCGCGGCGCTTCGCCGGCGAAGTTGGTGCTGCCACCGCCCGTCCCCGCCGGCTCCACCAGATGCATCGCCAACTGGTTGAACAGGCTGCCATTGGCCATGCCCGGCTGCGCCGACGCCGCCTGCGCGGCCTGTGCGGCCAAACCACCGGCATCACCGCTGCCGCTGCGCCGTGCGGCCTGGTGCTGCTGCACCACGCTGCCGATGCTGCCAACCAGCGCGCTGTCGGCCAGGCGCAGGCTGGCATGGCCATCACCGCGCAGTGCACCGGCCTGCTGGGCGATCACATCGCGGTCAGCGAACTGCAGCGCCCCCAGCAGCGGCTTCAGCCCGGCATCCTGGCGCTGGCCGGCAGTGGCCAGCGCGCGACCGAGTCCATCGTTGCCATTGTTGCCGGTAAGCTGCGCGAGCTGGTCGAAGCCGGGGTTGGCGGTCAGCGACAGGCCCTCGGCGGTCTGGTTGATGTTGAAGCTCAGCAGCGAATTGTGGCGCGGCCGGAACACCTCGCCGTCGGTGATGCTGGCCGTATAGCCGGTGTCACCCAGGCGCACCGCATCGGTGAAACCGCCCTGGTAGATCGGGCCGCTCACCAGCTCACGCTGGTAGTTGCCGGCGTAGAAGCCCTGCGCCACGTTCAGTTCAAGGTGGGCGCCCGGCGAGATGACCAGCGCACCCTCGTTGGCGCCGCTGTCGTAGAAGTCGCCCACACGCAGGCGCCCGGCCTCGGAGCCGCCGGCTTCAGTCACGTCGAACAGCACCTTGCCGCCCGGCATGATGTTGACGTAGCCATGGGTAACCAGGTCACCACCACGCGGCATCAGGGTGCCGTACACGCGCAGGCGGTTGAAGCCATCCTCGCGGTACGACGGGCCGGTGCCATTGAGCAGTGCGCTCGAGTCGGTGGCAACCGAGGCGATGTCGCCGTGGCCGACCACCATGCCGGCCGCCAGTACGCGCAGCTCCGGCGTGCGCAACGCGCCGCCTTCCAGGGCGATGGTGCCGTTCTCCACCAGCATGAAATCGGCGCCGGTGGTTTCGGCGGTGCGCCAGGTGCCGCCCTTGGCGACGCGGATCACGCCAGCCGAATTGCCCAGCGTGGAAGCGTCCAGTTCATCCAGGCGCAGCTGGCCCAGAAGGAGCTGCTGTGTACCCGGATCGTTGAGGTAATCCTGCACCGAAGCCGGGCCGATGCCGTTCGGGCCGGCGCTGGAGCGGTTGTAGATGTTCACCGCATAGTTGATGTACGTGGTGGCGAAGTCGGTATCGTTCCAGCGCGCGAAGTCGTCATCGACGAACGCCTGCAGCTGGCGCGCAGTGCGCAGGTAGCCTGGATTGATGTCGCCGCTGACATTACCGGTGACCGTCAGGGTATCGCCCGGATCGCGGTAACCGGCGGCGGTGATGATGTTGTTGCTGTAGATGTCCTGGCCGGGGAAGGTCTCCAGCCTGCGGCCGCTGCCATCGGGATCGAAGCTGACCGAAGCGCCGGTGGTCCGGGCCGGGTCGCGGAACACCAGCAGGCCGTTGGGCTGCACCACCTCGTACATGGCCTTGTGCAGCAGGCCGGCATCCATGCCGCCGCCGTAGTTGCCGGTGTAGATCTCGGTCATCCGCGGCGACGGCGTGTAGATCACCTTGCCACTGTTGCTGGCAGCGTGGATCTGCACCGAGTCGACCAGCGGCAGGTCGCCGGCCAGGTAACGTTCGACGCCACCGGACTGCATGATCGAGCAGGACGAGATGCAGTGGCCGGACACGATGGTATTCAGGCCGTTGGTGCGGATCACGCCCTGCAGCCACTCACCCGCGATCAGCGCGCCACCATTGGAGGTGCGCAGCACGACTTCGCGGATCGGGCGGCCTTCGGCCTGCGCTTTGGCCAGCAGCGCCGGCAGCGCGACGACGTCGGCGACGGTGACACCGCCACTCAGCACGACGCGATCGCCCTGCACGTGATAATTCATTGCCATGACGTCATCCATCTGGCCCAGGGTCGCGATACCCACCAGGCCTGCCAGGGCGATGCTCAACTTCGAATGCTTCATTGCGTTCTCTCTCTCCGCCCGCACCACGCGGGTCGAAAGCAGAACGCAGCAGCGGGCTCGACGCCCCCAGTCGACGGCGAGAAAAAACATGAATGCATTCACAATGGAAATACGGAAGAAACGTGGGCTTCCCCATCCGGTCACCGTCGCGTAAAACTCGGTGACGCGTCCGTCATCGTCGTCCGAGGCCCTCCCCTGTCCGCGCCCTCCCCTTTGCTCCGTCCTGCGCCGGATCTGCCCGGGGTTCCGGATGCCTTCATCGCATTCGTGCGCGAGGAACGCGCGCCGCTGTGCGCTTTCCTGCGCGCCCGCGGTGTCGGCCCCGAGGATGCCGAGGACATCGCCCAGGACTGCATGGAGCGCCTGATCCGCTACCGCGCTCACGGCACCGAGGAGCTGCGGCTGCTGCTGTACCGCATCGCCCGCAACCGCCTGGCAGACCGCGGGCGCTCGCCACAATCGCGCAACCACCTGTCGCTGACCGAACGCGACGGAAACGAAGAAGCCGCCAGTGCTTCTCCTGATCCGCTGCGTCAGGCAGAATCCGGGCAGATGCTCGCCCTGCTGCGCCAGGCACTGTTCAAGCTGCCCGAACGTGCCCGCGAGGTGTATCTGCTCAACCGCATCACCGGGATGAGCTATACACAGATCGCCCGGCATTGCGGCATCACCGCCAAGACCGTGGAAAAACACATTGCCCGTGCATTGCAGGGCCTGCGCAAGGAGCTGGGCCCCGATCCTCTCCACAATGATGGAGATGCCGAATGATCCGCAACGACAACAGGGATGACACGTTGCTTTTTGAACACGCAAGCGCCTGGGTAGCCCGGCTGGACGCCCCCGACTGCAGCGCCGAAGAACGGCAGTCCTTCGAGGACTGGTTGGCCGAGGATCCGGCACATGTCAGCGCGTGGGTGCAGGCCGAGAAGCTGCACCAGCGCAGCGCCGGCCTGGCCAGCGACCCGTGGCTGCGCACCGCCGCCGCGCGTGCGGCACGCCGGCCGCAGCGGCGTTGGCTGCCCGGTGTCGCCGCCGCTGCAGGCGTGTGCCTGGCCGTTGGCCTGGGCTGGATGCTGTACACCGATGGCAATCCCACACCGCTGACCTACGCCAACGCCGGCCTGCTGCCACAGCAGCGCACCCTGGCCGATGGCAGCATCGCCACGCTCGACGCAGGCACCACGCTGACCGCACGCTTCGGCTGGCGCAAGCGCGAACTGGCGCTGGAACACGGTCGCATCCAGCTGCAGGTCGAACCGTCATCGCGCTCGCTGCGGGTGCAGGCCGGCGGCAGCTCGATCCGCGATATCGGCACCACCTTCCAGGTTGAACGCCTGGCTGACGGCCGGGTCGAGGTCGCGCTGCTGGAAGGCGTGGTGGAAGTCACCAGTGGCAGCGCGCAGCACACGCTCTCGCCGGGCCAGCAGCTGCAGGTCCTGGCCTCCGGCAAGATCCAACCCGGCCCGCAGCTGTCCTCGACTGCCGCCGCCGAGGCTTGGCCGCAGGGCAAGCTGGTGTTCGACGGCACGCCCCTGGCCACTGTGGTCGAGCGCATGAACCGCTATGGCAGCACGCCACTGGTGGTCGCCGACCCGGATATCGCCGACCTCGCGGTCAGCGGCACCTTCCGTGCAGGCGACGCGCATGAACTGCTTTCCGCCCTGGAACTGGGGTGGTCCATTGCTGGCCAGCCGCGCTCGGATGGCGCGCTGGAACTGCGCCGCACCTACTGAGGCGGCGGCCGATGCCGGCGCCTGGTGTGCTTCGTTGGGACGTGCTTCGGTGGGACGTGCTGCGCTGGGGTCTGCTGCAGGCCCTGTTGTGCGTTGTGCTGGTGCCCGGTGTGGCGGCAACGGCGGCGTCAGCAGAAGCCGTCAGACAGATCGACTACCGGATCGCTCCCGGCGCCCTGCCGCCGGCCCTGCAGCAATGGGCACGCCAGAGTGGCATTGCCCTGGTGTTCGACGCACGTGAACTGACTGGCCTGCGCACCGGCGGCGTCGCCGGCTCGCTGGCGCCGGCCGCCGCACTGAAGCAGCTGGTCGCCGG
Organism: Stenotrophomonas sp. RIT309; assembly: GCF_000632045.1. Lineage (NCBI taxonomy): Bacteria > Pseudomonadati > Pseudomonadota > Gammaproteobacteria > Lysobacterales > Lysobacteraceae > Stenotrophomonas > Stenotrophomonas sp. RIT309. The sequence goes on along the minus strand of NZ_JFYS01000012.1, from coordinate 177,664 downwards.
CATGCCGGTGAACATCCTGCAGACCCCCAGCGGCGGATTCGTGGTCCGCCGGCACGCTGCCCCTCCCGCAGTGGTCGCGCAGCCGGTACGGCGGCCACCGCCGCCCGCGCCAGCCAAGCCGGTGCAGGTGGAACTGGCGCCGATCCATGTCACCGGCAGCCGCTTGCCGCGCACCTCCGTGCAGACCACGCTGCCGGTAACGGTGATCGATCGCGAAGACATCCTGCGCAGCGGCTACGGCACGTTGTTCGACCTGCTGCGCCACCTGCCCGGCATGAACGGCCATCCGCCATTGAGCACCTCGCGCAGCGGCGACTCGCTGTACCTGCCGGTCGGCGCGGCCGCCACCACCAGCCTGGACGGCATGGGCCCGCGCGCAACCCTGTTCCTGGTCAACGGCCGGCGCCTGCCGCGGTATCCGATGGTGTCGCTGGAAGAAGGCGGGCTGACCGATCTGGGAGGCATTCCGCTCAGCTTCGTCGAGCGCATCGAGCTGGTGCGTGGCGGTGCTTCGGCCATCTACGGCGCCGATGCGATGTCCGGCGTGGTCAACATCATTCTGCGTGACCAGGCCGAGGGACCGGAAGCGACGCTGCAATCGGGTGTCAGCAGCCGTGGCGATGGCGATCAGTACCGGCTGCAGGCGGCCACGGGCGGCGTGCGCGAAGGCGGCGACCGCTGGTTCGCCGGCATCGATCTGCATCGCCTGCAGCATGTGGCCGGTGACCAGCGCGACTGGCATGCGGAAACCTCGCTGTACCCGATCGGGCTGATCATGCCCAACGGTGATTACTACCCGGCCACGCAGTGCCATCCGCCATTGCAGAGCGAAGACGACGGTTGCTGGTTCGACAACGCGCGCCCGCGCTCGCTGCAACCGGCGTCGGAAACGCTGTCCGGCTACCTGCGTTATCGCCACGAGCGCGGTGACGGACGCTACGCCTACGTGGAAGCACGCGCCAGCCACAACCGCCAGCGTTTCGAGCTGGGCCCGACCGCCGTCGCCCTCAATTTCAGCCGTGGCGCGATCCTCAACGTGGTCCTGCAGGAAGGCGGCGAAGTGCGCCCGCGCGTGCATGCCACCGAAGGCGACATCAGTTTCGGCATGGGCCGTGAGCGCGCCGGCCGCAGTTGGGATGCTGGCCTCAGCGCGCAGCGCAGCCAGGTGGACCTGCGCACCGAAGGCACCGTGCGCAGCGAACGCCTGCTGGAAGCAGCACGCACGCTGGACTTCCTGCCCGGATTTTCCACCCTGCCGGCGGGGCTGGCAGAGGAGCTGTTCCCGGCCATCCACAACCGCGGACGTACCGAGCAGTGGCAGGGCTGGTGGGGCATGCAGCGCACCCTGATGACACTGCCCGGCGGTGCAGCACAACTGGCCACCGGTATCGATCTGCGCCGCGAGCGCTGGACCTCGCTGCCCGATCCCCTGCTGGGCAAGGGCGAGCTGGCGCTGGGACTGCCGATGGAGCAACGCCGGCTGTCGCGGCAGAGCAACGCCGCTTACGCCGAAGTGGGCCTGCCGTTGGCGCCGACACTGCGCCTGGACGTGGCCGCGCGACTGGACCGCGATGGCGGTGACACTGCGTTTTCGCCGCGTGCCGGCCTGCGCTGGAGCCCCAGCCCGCACTGGTCGTTCCTGCTGGCCAGTGGCCGCGGCTACCGCGCTCCCAGCATCTTCGAGCGCCGGCGGCCACCGGGCTACTTCGGCCTGTATGGCCTGCCCGCCTCGGAGTCCCTGCCGCCGTGCGCGCGCCCGCTGCGCGATGGCGGCTGCGCGGTGGAAGTGGAGGTGGTGGAGAACGATGGGCTGAAAGCCGAGACCTCGCGCAGCCACTCGCTGGCCGCCAGCTGGACACCCAACGATGCGTTCTCGCTGTCACTGACCCACAACATCGTCGAACTGCGCAACGAGATCCTCGCCCTGCAACCCAGTGATGCCCTGTGGAATCCCGGCACCTGGGAGCTGGATGAGCAGGGCCGCCTGCGTGATCTTCGCCTGTCATTCGACAACATCGGCCGCACCACCTCGCGCAACTGGGTACTGCGCGGCGAGTATCGGGTGGATACCGGCCGCAACGGGCAGTGGCTGTTCTCGCTGGATGCGTTGAAACAGCAGGAGCTGCGTCGTGATCGCGGCCATGGCGAATCGGTGGACCTGCGCGGGCATGCCACGCCGGCGAACGCGGGCATCCTCAACGTACAGTGGCAGAACCCGTCCTGGGACATCGCCCTGCGAGGCAACCGCGTCGGCCGCACCCGCGCATGGCTGGCCGGTGAAGCGTGCGCGCAGGAGCAGCATGACCAGGGCCGTTGCATGAACCCGGCGCAGCTGCGCTGGAACCTGCATCTGGCGCGGCGGCTGAGCCCGCGCGTGATTGCCGCACTGGACGTGCACAACCTGCTTGATACGCGGCCGGTAAACCACCTGGTCGGCAGCGGCGGGCAGATGCCCGGGCTGGACGATCCACTCGGGCGCTACTTCCTGCTGACCCTGCAATTCCGCTGAGCGTAGTACCCTACGCCGCCTGTTCCACGGCGTCGAAGGCGAGTCATGAAAGCCTACCTCTGGTTCCTGGGAGCGCTCATGCTGTTCTTCGCGCTGCCCTTCCCCTGCCTGCTCTACTTCGGCACCAGCTGGCCGCTGGAAGCGGGCGACCGCAGCGCGCCCTGGCTGGCACTGGCCCTGCTGGCGACGTCGCTGACGCTATGGCTGGTGCTGCTGTACGCCTTCCTGCATTACCTGCTGCTGGCGCCACCCCGTGCGTTACAACGTGTGCGCGGCATCCTGGCCGACGGCACGCCACGCAACGCACGCATCGAGCAGGCCGAACAGACCGGCGTGCAGGTGCGCGGCTTCGCGCAGTGGCGGCTGCAGCTGGCCTTCGACAATCTGTCCGGCACCCCGATCACCGAAACGCTGGTCGTGGTCGACAGCAAGCCACAGCTGCAGCGCTTCACCGTGGGCAGCCAGCTGGAGGTGCTGCTCAGCCCCACACCCGGCCCCGCGCCCAACCTGATGCTGGCAGGATCGCAACCGGAACTGGACCGCGCCAGCCTGTGGCGCCGCGGCATCGGCGGCCTGATCGGCATTGTCGTGGTCGCTGCCGCGTACGTCATGGTCTATCGCCTGCAGAGCGATGGACTGGGCTGGACGTTCCTGGGCTTCGGCCATCCGCTGCTGGTCTGCCCGCTGGTGCTGTGCGGCTACCTGATCGGCCTGCGTCTGCTGGCGCGCCTGCTGGCCGGCACACTGCAGATCGACGCGCGCGGCGAAGCGCTCAAGTACCGTGGTATCGGCGCCGAAGCGCGGGTGCTCGACGTGCGCCAGACCGGCACCTACGTCAACGAACAACCGCAGGTCGAGTTCAAGCTGGAATATCTCGACCGCGAGGGCAACGTGCAGCAGGCCAGCGTGCGCCGCTTCGTTGCGCTGCTCGAACTGGCCAACATTCCACGCGGGCAGGTCGACATCCTCTACGACCCGGATGATCGCCGCAGCGTGCGCATGGAGCACGCGTGAAGCGGCCCGTGTCCACGCCGCTGGTGTTCGCCGGGGTGGTGCTGGCCCTGGCCGGTGCCGCCACGGCAGGCGGCGCATTGCAGACCGTCAACGCGACCCTGCGTGGCGCCGCATCGACCGTGCCTGCGGATGCGATGCAACAAGACCCATGGGAACAACCGTTGCGAACGGCGGCCATCGCAACGCCACGGGCGGCGCCCGAACCGATGCCGCTGCCAAGGCGCGCGCGGCCGAACCTGCTGCTCGACAGCGAGCGCCTGCAGGTGGCACGGCAGGCGCTGGAGGCGATGCCCGGACTGGCCGGCGAACGCCTGGTCGTTTTCCACAGCATCCACTTCCATGACGACGGCCGCATCGACATCGACCTGGTCGATCCACAGCAGCCGGGCCACGTGGATAGTTATCACTACCAACGTGGACAATGGCGCAAGGGCGATGCGGTGAATCCGCAGCAGTTCGCGCCGACCATCACCCTGCGCCGCAGCAGCACTGCATTGGCCAACATCGATTTCGATGCCGTGCCACGGGTGACGCAGGCCCTGCAGCAACAGCGCAATGCCCTGATGCGTTCGCCGGCCGACGTCGGCCATGTGTATGTGGTCATCCGCAAGGGCGGCAAGCTGGTGTGGTTGCCGGATGAAGTAGCCGGCGACCGCCAGACCGTGCGCCTGCGCTACGACGCCAAGGGCAACCTGCAGTAGAAAAAGGGCTATCTCACCGAGCGGGCGATGGCGTACTGCGCAGCGTAGTAGGTGGACAGCACCAGCAGGCTGGCCATCGGCAGGCCACCGCCGAAGCGATCCCACGCCAGCAATGAATCACTGGCCACGAACAGCAGTGCGCCAGCGGCAGCCCAACGCGCGCTGCCCGCTTCCAGTGCGTCGACGCGTGGCCGCTTCCAGTAGCGGGCCAGTGCCAGCACTGCCATCAGCGCCAGCACCACGACATAGGCCAGCACCGGAACGCGCATCGGCAGCGGTAGATGCGGCCACAGGCCGGTGACGTTGATCGAAGCGAATGCGGCAAGCAGCACGAAGGCAGCGAGCAATCCGCGGCCCGCGCGCAGGCCGGCACGGAACGCGGCGATGTAGCACAGGTGCGCCAGCAGGAAGGCCACCAGGCCTGGCACGAACGCGTCGATCGGCAGCATCAGCGCGATATCACCTGCACAGGACAACAGCATGCCGGCCAGCACCGCACGCCGGTAGAACGCATCGCCCGCCGGCCGCACCTGCCAGGCGATGGCGGCGATCAGCAGCGTGGTCGCCGGCTTGGCCAACCAGTGCAGCCAGCGCCCGTCGCCGTCCAGGTAGGCGCCGATGATGGCCAGCACGGCCACCACCAGGATCAACCCATCGCGCGTGCGCAGCTTCATCGTGCCTTCCACAGCTCTGCAAGGCGATCCGGGCGGCCGGCGATGCGCTCCAGCACCGGATACTGCAGGCCACCGTGGTAGTCGATCTTCATCGTGTCGATGCGGTCGAACTGCTTGACCAGCAGCGTGACCGGGGCCTTGTCAGTGGCGGCTGCAGCCACCGCATCCTTCAAGCGCTGGCTGCTGTATTCGCGGCCACCAACGGCGATTACCTTCATGCCCGGTGCCAGGCCGGCATTGAACGCCGGGCTGTCCCAGACCACATCACCGACCACGCCACTGTCGAGCACCGTCGCTCCCAGCGAGTAGGCCAGCAGCGCTGCCTTCGCGCGCTTTTCCTGCGCCTTGTAGGCCTCGTTAGGCGCATCGCGGTAGACCAGCTTCCAGCCCGCCAGTTCCAGGCCACCGGTCAGCGATCCGTGCCCGTCCAGGCGCTGGCGCAGGAAGCTCGCCCAGTCGTACGGCGCGATGCCGTTGAGGGTCGCCACTACGTCATCGAAGGTGTACGGATTGACGTCCCAATCGCCGTTGCCGACGCCGAAGAAGGCACGCGCGAAGTCATCCAGGCTGCGCCGGTTGCCGGTCAGCCCACGCAGCTTGCCCTCCACCTCCAGCCACAACATCTGCCCGCCGGAGTAGTAGTCCTCGCTCATCTGGTAGTTGCGGTACGGCAGGGTGCGACGCTGGGCGATGGTCGGGTCGTTGGTGGTGTCCTGCAGCGGGCGCCAAGCCAGGCCCGGGCGACCACGATCATAGGTGGCCGCCACATTGGCCAGCATGTCGCGCGCCTGCTCGCTGGACCACAGCCCCGAACGAGCGGCCAGTACCTGGCCCCAGAACTGGGTCTGCCCTTCGTACACCCACAACAGGCTGTCGCCCATCGGCGTATTGAAGTTGGCCGTGGCCAGGTCGGCACCACGACGGTACTTGCCGTTCCACGAGTGGGTGTACTCATGCGGCAGCAGGTCGCGCATCCACGCGTTGCTGTCCCACTCGGTGAAGTAGCCCGGGTCGGCGCTGTTCTCGCTGGAACGATGGTGCTCCAGACCGATGCCGCCGAGGCGATCGGTCAGGGCAAGCAGGAATTCGTAGTGGTCGTAGTGGCGCGCGCCGTACAGCTTGTCCGCCTGCTGCACCAGCGCACGGTGCACCTTCAGCTGCGCGTCGGTCGGCTTCAGCGATTTGGCATCGTCGGCGAACACATTCAGATGTACCGGCGCCTTCGCGCCCGGGTCGAGGTCGATGCGCTGGTGATGCTCACCGGCAAACAGCGGCGAATCGACCAGGTGGTCATAGGAAATCGGCTTGAACACCACGGTGTCGCCATCGCGGCGTGCGGTTTCCAGTGCGGTCGCGTAGGCCCAGCCCTTGGGCAGGGTCACGCTGGCCTGCGCCTGCAGGTTGCGCGCGTCCACGCCGGCCGGATACAGCGAGTTGGCGTTCCACTGCAGGTTGAGCATTTCCGGGGTCATCACCACCCGGCCCTGGCTGCCGCCCTGCGAGGACAGGAAGTCGAAGTGGGCGACGATCTCGCTCACGCCCTCGGGCACGTTCACCTTGAATGCATAGACGTTGTACTGGTCACGCTGCCAGGCCAGCGGCTTGCCGTTGGCAGTCACACGCAGGCCGGCCAGCTTGTCGATCGGGCCGGTGGGCGAATGGTTGCCGGGAATCCACTGCGGGTACAGCAGGGTCAGCGGGCCGGGCTTGGCCGGCACGGTGGCGGTCACCTTGAAGATGCGCCGGGCCAGGTCGCGTGCATCGACGTCGATGCGCAGCAGGCCGGGGGCGGCGGCATCACCCGGTAGCTGAGTCTGCGCCAGCGCGGGCGTAGCCGCCAGCGCGAACAGCACGGACATCACCAGGGCACGGGTATTCATCGGCAACTTCCAGCAGCGAAGGATTCCCCGATGCTAGGCCTGTGAGGTGCCGAGCCCCATGGCCGAAGGTCATGGTCAGTGGCGCATCGACCAGATGCGGCAAAGCCTCATCGGAGCGTTGGCGAAGACTGACAGCATCCACGCATGGCGTGGATCTGCTGGAAAGCAGAGCAGTACCGGGTAGATCCACGCCATGCGTGGATGACGTACAGCCGACAGTGCGAACCAGGGTTCGCACCCACCGGCAGCGCTGCCGGTCAGTCGACCAGGCGCAGGCGCAGTTCCTTCGGCAGCGCGAACACCATCGATTCCGGCTCGCCTTCCAGCTCGCCCACGCCGCTGGCGCCCAGCTCGGCCAGACGCGCCAGCACGCCATCGACCAGCACCTGCGGTGCCGAAGCACCAGCGGTCACGCCGATATGTTGCTTGCCCACCACCCAGGCCGGGTCGATCTCGTGTGCACCGTCGATCAGGTAGCTCTCCACGCCTTCACGGCGGGCCAGCTCGCTCAGGCGGTTGGAATTGGAGCTGTTCGGCGAACCGACCACCAGCACCAGGTCGCAGCGCTTGGCCAGGTCGCGCACGGCGTCCTGGCGGTTCTGCGTGGCGTAGCAGATGTCGTCGTTCTTCGGCCCCTGCATCGCCGGGAAGCGCTCGCGCAGCGCATCGATGATGCCGCGCGTGTCATCCACCGACAGCGTGGTCTGGGTGGTGTAGGCGAAGTTTTCCGGCTGGTTGATCTGCAACGTGGCCACCTGCTCCACGTCCTCGACCAGGTAGATCTGGCCGGTGCCCGCTTCGCGGTTCCACTGGCCCATGGTGCCTTCCACTTCCGGGTGACCGGCGTGGCCGATCAGCACGACGTCACGGCCGGCACGGCAGTGGCGGGCGACTTCGAAGTGGACCTTGGTCACCAGCGGACAGGTCGCGTCGAACACTTTCAGGCCACGCCGCTCGGCTTCCTGGCGCACGGCCTGGGAAACGCCATGGGCGCTGAAGATGACGGTGTTGTTGTCCGGCACTTCGTCGAGCTCCTCGACGAAGATCGCGCCGCGCTGCTTCAGGTCGTCGACCACGAAGCGGTTGTGCACCACTTCATGGCGGACATAGATGGGCGCGCCCAGCGTTTCGATCGCGCGCTTGACGATCTCGATCGCACGATCGACACCGGCACAGAATCCACGCGGGTTGGCGAGCAGCACATCCATCAGTTCAGTCTCCCGGCAGCGGCCGGCTTACGGTTTCGGGTTGGCATTATCCGCCTTTTTGGCGGACTTGCCGTCGAACAGGCCAAACAGGGCGATGCCTACGGCACCCACCACGATGGCCGAATCGGCGATGTTGAACGACGGCCAGACATGCTCGCCGACGTACCACTGGATGAAATCGACCACGTGACCATGCACCTGGCGGTCGATCACGTTGCCGATCGCACCGCCGATGATCAGCGCGTACGGCACGGCGGCCTTCCAGTTGCCACGGGCGGTCGCGCGCAGCCACCAGGCCATCAGGCCGCTGATGGCGATCGCCAGCACGGTGAAGAAATGCTTCTGCCAGCCACCGGCATCGCTCAGGAAGCTGAACGCTGCCCCGGTGTTGTAGGTGCGGTACCAGTTCCAGAAGCCATCGATGACCACCACCGGCTGGAACTCCGGCAGGCTCGACAGCACCCAGGCCTTCGACCACTGGTCCAGGCCGATGATGACTGCCGACAGCAGCAGCCAGATCAGCGCATTGGGATGCGGGCGCGCGGCGGCCATCAGAACCAGCTCCGCACTTCGCCGGCACCGGCGATGTTGGTCACGCAGCGGCCGCACAGTTCCGGGTGGTCGGCATTGCTGCCGACGTCGGCACGGTGGTGCCAGCAGCGCACGCACTTGGCTTTCTGCGTCGGCTGCGCGCTGACGAACACCTCGTCGGTGGTCGCCGGACGCACCTGCACGTCACCGCTGATGAACAGGAAGCGCAGTTCATCGGCCAGCGGCTGCCAGCGGGTCGCCTGCTCTTCGCTGGCGGCGATGGTGATCTCCGCTTCCAGAGCGGCGCCGATCGCACCATTGGCGCGCATCGGCTCCAGCACCTTGGCCACCTGCTCGCGCAGGGCCAGCAGCTGGTCGAAGTCGGCCGCGTTGAGCTGTGCGTCGGCCGGCAGCGGAGCCAGTCCCTCGTACCAGGTGGTGAACAGCACGTGGCCGGCACGGTCGCCCGGCAGATACCCCCACAGCTCATCGGCGGTGAAGGTCAGGATCGGCGCCACCCAGCGGGTGAACGCTTCGGCGATGTGGTACATCGCGCTCTGCGCCGAACGACGGCCATCCGAATCGGTCGGCATCGTGTACAGGCGGTCCTTGGTCACGTCCAGGTACAGCGAGCCCAGGTCCACGCTGCAGAAGTTCAGCAGCAGCTGCACGATCTCGGCCATGTCGTAGTTGTCATACGCGGCCTTGATCTTCTCCTGCAGTTCCCAGGCGCGATGCACGATCCAGCGGTCCAGCGCGACCATCTCGTCGAGCGGGCGCAGGTGCTGGGCGGGATCGAAACCGTCCAGGTTGCCCAGCAGGAAGCGTGCGGTGTTGCGCAGGCGACGGTAGGCGTCGGCGGTGCGCTTGAGGATTTCCTGCGACAGCGACATCTCGTTGCTGTAGTCGGCCGAGGCGATCCACAGGCGCAGGATGTCCGCGCCCAGCTTGTTCATGATTTCCTGCGGCTCGATGCCGTTGCCCAGCGACTTGGACATCTTGCGGCCGTGCTCGTCCACGGTGAACCCGTGGGTGAGGCACTGCTTGTACGGCGCGCGCTTGTCGATGGCCACGCCGGTCAGCAGCGAGGACTGGAACCAGCCGCGATGCTGGTCCGAACCTTCCAGGTACAGGTCGGCCGGCTTGCCGAAGCCACGGGCAGCCAGCACCGCTTCGTGGGTCACGCCCGAGTCGAACCAGACATCAAGGATGTCGGTGACCTTCTCGTAGTCGGCCGCTTCAGCGCCCAGCAGTTCGGCCGCGTCCAGCGAATACCACACGTCGATGCCTTCAGCCTGCACGCGGTCGGCCACCTGCTGCATCAGCTCCACCGAACGCGGGTGGATCTCGCCGGTCTGGCGATGGGTGAACAGTGCAATCGGAACGCCCCACGTGCGCTGGCGCGAGATGGTCCAGTCCGGGCGGCCGTCGACCATGCTCTGGATGCGCGCCTTGCCCCACGTCGGGAACCAGCCGACGGTATCGATGGCGGCCAGCGCATCGCTGCGCAGGTTGGCCTTGTCCATCGAGATGAACCACTGCGGGGTGGCGCGGAACACCACCGGCGTCTTGTGCCGCCAGCAGTGCGGGTAGCTGTGGCGGATCTCGACGAAGGCCAGCAGCGCGCCGCTGTCGCGCAGCACCTGCACGATCGCCTCCTGCGCCTTCCACAGGTGCTGGCCCGCCAGCACCACCTCGCCTGCCGGCGGCGTCGATTCCAGGTAGACGCCACGGCCGTCAACCGGGGTCACCTGGCCGGCGTTGTACTTGTCCAGCAGGCCGTACTTCTGGCTGACCACGTAGTCTTCCTGGCCGTGGCCGGGGGCGGTATGCACCGCACCGGTACCGTCCTCGTCGGACACGTGTTCGCCGTTGAGCACGAGGATCTCGCGCTCCGGGTAGAACGGATGGATCAGCAGCTGGTTTTCCAGCGCCGAACCTTCGGCCTCACCGTGCAGCACCACCGCGTCCACGCCGTAGCGCTGCAGCGAGCGCTCGGCCAGTGCAGCGGCCAGCACCAGCCAACGGCGCTTGCCGTTGTGCGCCGGGCCTTCGGCCAGCACGTAGCGGATGTCCGCGCCCAGCGATACCGCCAGCGAGGCCGGCAGCGTCCACGGGGTGGTGGTCCAGATCGGCACGGCCACTTCCACGTCGGCCGGCACGCTTACGCCGAACGCCTGCGCCACGGCCTGCGCATCGCGCGCGGTGTAGGCCACGTCGATCGCCGGCGAGGTCTTTTCCTGGTATTCGATCTCGGCCTCGGCCAACGCCGAACCGCAATCGAAGCACCAGTACACCGGCTTGGCGCCGCGCAGCAGGTGGCCGTTGGCGATGACCTTGGACAGCGCGCGGATCTCGTTGGCCTCGAAATCGAAGCTCAGGGTCTTGTACGGGTTGTCCCAGTCGCCGGTGACGCCCAGGCGCTTGAAGTCGGCGCGCTGGATGTCGATCTGCTCCTCGGCGAACTCGCGGCACTTCTGCCGGAACGCGACCGCATCGAGCTTCACCCCGACCTTGCCCCACTTCTTTTCCACCGCGATTTCGATCGGCAGGCCATGGCAGTCCCAGCCCGGCACATAGGGCGCATCGAAGCCGGCCAGGTAGCGCGACTTGACGATGATGTCCTTGAGGATCTTGTTGACCGCATGGCCCAGGTGGATGCGCGCATTGGCGTACGGCGGGCCGTCATGCAGCACGAACAGCGGGCGGCCGGCGGCGTTGTCGCGCAGCTGCTGGTAGAGCCCCTGCTCTTCCCAGCGCGCCAGAATGCCCGGCTCGCGCTTGGGCAGGTCGCCGCGCATCGGGAATTCGGTGGCCGGCAGGTTGAGGGTGGTCTTGTAGTCCTGGCTCACGCAGTGGCTCGCAATCTATGTTCGGAAAGGATGGCACGCGCCTGTTCGGCGTCGCGGTGCATCTGGTCGGTCAGCGCCGCCAGATCGTTGAATTTCTCTTCGTCACGCAGTTTGGCAACGAATTCGACTTCGATGTGACGCCCGTACAGGTCGCCCTGGAAATCAAACAGGTGCGCCTCCAGCAGCGGCTCCACGCCGTCCACGGTCGGCCGGGTACCGAAACTGGACACCGACGGCCACGGCTGGTCGAACACCCCGTGCACCCAGGTCGCGTAGATGCCCGACAGTGCCGGGGTCTTCGGGAAACGCAGGTTGGCGGTGGGGAAGCCCAGCGTACGGCCGAGCTGGCGCCCGCGCACGACCCGCCCGCTGATCGAGTACGGGCGACCGAGCAGGTCGCCGACGCGGGCGAAGTCGCCTTCCTGCAGCAGCTGGCGGATACGGGTGCTGGAGATGCGGTCACCATGCAGGTCGACCGCTTCAATCTCGCCGGCGCTGAAACCGAGCTCGGCGCCCAGCGCCTGCAGCAGGGCCAGATCGCCACGGCGACGGTTGCCGAAACAGAACTCCGGCCCGATCCACACCTCGCGGGCGTTCAGGCGCTGCGCCAGCAGCTGGCGCACGAAGGTTTCGGCGGGCATCGCCGCCATCGCCGCGTCGAAGCGCAGCAGGCCGATCGCATCAACGCCCAGTTCGTGCAGGATCTCGACCTTGCTGCGTGCCAGGGTCAACCGCGGCGGCGGCGTACCCTGGGCGAAGAACTCACGCGGCAAGGGCTCGAAGGCCACCGCCACCGCAGCCACACCCAAGGCGCGCGCACGCGCGACCGCGTGCCGCACCAGCGCACGATGGCCCAGGTGGAGGCCGTCGAATGCACCGATGCAGACCACGCTTCCGTTGGGGAACAGCTCCCCGCCCTCGACGCTTCTGAACAGCCTGCTCATCAACTCTCGTTCCGGCCGGCCGAAGCCCGCCCCTTCAATGGTGTAACCCTGAAGTATAGCCGCCGGGAGCCACGATCAATGCCCACGCAGGTCGCGCGGACGGAAGCCCATCGCCACCATCGCAAGCAGATAGGTCAGCCCGCCACCGCCGACCAGCAGGCCGAGCGCGCCGATCCGTTCCCACACGCCCATCGACGAGAAGCCCGGCAGCCAGTACAGCAGGGCCAGCAGCACGCCGACCATCGCCGTGCACGCCAGCAACAGGCGCAGCAGGTAGCCGCCCCAGCCCGGCCGCCGCTGGTAGACATCGGTCTTGCCCAGCCAGTACCAGAGCAGCCCCAGGTTCAGGTAACTGGACAGCGCGCTGGCAATGCCCAGCGCCAGGTGCAGGCCGGGCTGCTTGCCCAGCGCCGCCATCACCCCCTGCGCCTTCAGCTCGTCGGGCACCATCACCTGGTACAGCACCGCCAGCAGGGCGAAGTTGAACACCATGTTGGCCACCAGCGCGGCGACACCGGCGCGCACCGGCGTCCTGGTGTCCTGGCGCGCGTAGAACGCCGGCAGCACCACCTTCAGCAGCGCGAACGCCGGCAGGCCGAAGCTCAGGCCGTACACCGACAGCGCCGTCATGCGGGTGTCGAAGGCGGTGAACTGGCCGTGCTGGAAGATCGTGGAGATCAGCGGTTCGGCCAGCAGCAGCAGGCCCAGCATGGCCGGCACCGAGATCAGCAGGGTCATGCGCAGGCCCCAGTCCAGCGAGCGCGAGAAGCCTTCGCGGTCGGTGCTGACGTGGTGCCGTGCCAGCGCCGGCAGGATCACCGTGCCCAGGGCCACGCCGAACACGCCCAGCGGCAGTTCCAGGAAGCGATCGGCCAGCGACAGCCAGGACTGCGAACCGTCGGTCAGCTTGGCGGCGATGACGGTGTCCAGCAGCAGGTTGATCTGCGCCACCGACGAGCCGAACAGGGTCGGCACCATCAGCGTCATCACCTTGCGCACGCCCGGATGGTTCCAGCCCCAGCGCGGCAGGGTCAGCAGGTCGATGCCCTTCAACGAAGGCAGCTGGAACAGCAGCTGCAGCAGGCCGGCGGCGAGTACCGCCCAGCCCAGGGCGAGGATCTGCTTTTCCGGGGTGCCACCCAGCCGCGGCGCCAGCCACAGCGCGCCGGCGATCATGCACAGGTTGAGGATGACCGGCGTCAGCGCCGGCATCGCGAAGCGCTGGAAACTGTTCAGCGCACCGCCGGCCAGGGCCGTCAGCGAGACGAACAGCAGGAACGGGAAGGTCAGGCGGAACAGGTCTATCAGCAGGCCCTGCTTGGCCGGGTCGGTGTCCACCCCACTGGAGAAGACCGACGCCAGCTGCGGCGCGAAGATCAGCGCCAGCGCGGTGACCAGCATCAGCACGCCGCCCAGGGTGCCGGCGGTGCGGGCCATCAGTTCACGCAGCTCGGCGTGGCTGCGGGTTTCCTTCACCTCGGTGAACACCGGCACGAATGCGGTGGCAAAGGAACCCTCGGCGAACAGCCGGCGCAGGAAATTGGGTATCCTGAAGGCGACCCAGAAAGCATCGGTGATGGCGTTGGTGCCGAAGGTCGAGGTCACCACCTGGTCCCGGACCAGGCCGAGAACCCGCGAGACCATGGTCATGCTGCTGAACGACAGCAGGCCCCGCAACATCTTGGGTGAACTCACTCAACGTCCCTCTTGACAATCGACTTGACGTACATTTCTTACGCCATCATACTAGCTAGCTTGCTGTTCCCATAACACCGATTTTTCAGGAAACCACCACCGTGGCCAATATCAAGTCCGCCAAGAAGCGCGCCAAGCAGACCGTCGTGCGCAACGCGCGCAACGTGGCTCAGCGCTCGATGCTGCGCACCGCTGTCAAGAAAGTGATCAAGGCGCTGGACGCCAACGATGCCGCCGGCGCTCAAGCCGCCTTCGCCGTTGCCCAGCCGATCCTGGATCGTTTCAGCGCGCGTGGCCTGATCCACAAGAACAAGGCTGCTCGCCACAAGAGCCGCCTGAACGACCGCATCAAGGCCCTCCAGGCCGCCTGATCCGGTTGGTTGCTGGAGCCCCGGCTCCGGCAGCACGCAAAAGCCCGGCTTCGGCCGGGTTTTTTGTTGCCCGCAATCTGGTAGTGCCGGCCGCCGGCCGGCAACCTCGGTGGATTGCCGGCCAGCGGCCGGCACTACCCACGTACAAAAAAACCCGGCCGAAGCCGGGTTTTTCGCGGGAACCACAACGGCATTACTGCGCGTTGCGTGCCGCCTCGAGCTCGTCTTCCTTCTGGCGATCGAAGAACGCCATGATCCGGCTCATGATCGGGAAGGTGCCTTCACGACCCAGTGCGGACACCAGGAACCACGGCTCCTTCCAGCCCAGCTCGGCGACGATCTTCTCGGCAGCGGCCTTGGCCTCGTCCTCGAACATCAGGTCGGCCTTGTTCAGCACCAGCCAGCGCGGCTTGGCCAGCAGCTCCGGATCGTGCTTTTCCAGTTCGCGCTCGATGGCACGCACCTGCTCGACCGGCGACACACCTTCCACACCACCTTCCATCGGCGAAATGTCGACGAGATGCAGCAGCAGGCGGGTGCGCTGCAGGTGGCGCAGGAACTGCGCGCCCAGGCCGGCACCGTCGGCAGCACCTTCGATCAGGCCCGGAATATCGGCGATCACGAAGCTGCGGTAGTTTTCCACCTTCACCACACCCAGGTTCGGGTACAGCGTGGTGAACGGGTAATCGGCCACCTTCGGCGTTGCCGCAGAGACGGCGCGGATCAGGGTGCTCTTGCCGGCATTGGGGAAGCCCAGCAGGCCGACATCGGCCAGCAGCTTCAGCTCCAGCTTCAGCGTGCGCTCCTCACCCGGCTCACCCGGCAGCGCCTGGCGCGGCGAGCGGTTGGTGGAGCTCTTGAAATGCATGTTGCCCAGGCCGCCGCGGCCGCCCTTGGCCACCAGCAGGCGATCACCATGCTGGGTCAGGTCGCCGATGATTTCATCGGTGGCCACGTTGATGATCACGGTGCCGACCGGCACGGTGATGACCAGGTCTTCGCCACCCTTGCCATAGGCCTGGCGGCCCATGCCGTTCTCGCCGCGCTGCGCCTTGAAGATGCGGTCATGGCGGAAGTCGACCAGGGTGTTCAGGTTTTCGTCGGCGCGGATCCACACGCTGCCGCCCGCACCGCCGTCGCCGCCGTCCGGGCCGCCGAGCGGAATGAACTTCTCGCGACGGAAGCCAATGCAGCCGTTGCCGCCGTTGCCGGCGAACACTTCGATTTCTGCTTCGTCTACCAGTTTCATTGTTTCGATGCCTGCGATGGGCGCGGCATGCACGCCGCCACCTTGATGTAGTGCCGGCCGCTGGCCGACAACCGGGCGATGCCCGTTTTACCATTGATTCCAACGAAAAGCCCCGCCGAAGCGGGGCTCTTCATGCAGCGAGCTCTTCATCCAGCACGGCCATGCCGAGGCATGGGCGCCGGACGCAGCCTTATCAGGCTTCGACCGAGACGACGCTGACGGTGCGACGCTTCTTCGGGCCCTTCACGGTGAACTCCACCTTGCCGTCCGTCAGGGCGAACAGGGTGTGGTCACGGCCGAGGCCGACGCCGGTACCCGGGTGGAACTGGGTGCCGCGCTGACGCACGATGATGTTGCCTGCTTCGATGGCCTGGCCGCCGAAGATCTTGACGCCGAGGTACTTCGGGTTGGAGTCGCGACCGTTGCGCGAAGAGCCTACGCCTTTTTTATGTGCCATGACCTATCTCCTTACTTGCTGCCACCGGCAATGCCGGTGATCTCGATTTCGGTGTAGTACTGACGGTGACCCTGGCGCTTCATGTGGTGCTTACGGCGACGGAACTTGATGATCCGGACCTTGTCAGCACGACCCTGGGACAGGACGGTGGCGGTGACCGCAGCGCCGCTCAGGGCGTCGCCGATCTTGATGCCATCGCTGTCGCCGAGCAGCAGGATGTTGTCGAACTTGATCTCGCTGCCGACTTCGACTTCGAGCTTTTCAATGCGGAGCTTTTCGCCCTGCGCCACGCGGTATTGCTTACCGCCGGTGACCAGTACTGCGTACATGACCAGACTTCCTCTGTAGTTATTGTGGTCTATGGACTGCCGCCGTCGAGGGCGGACAGGAGCGGGATTGTACGCAGAGGGGCCCGGACGGGTCAAGTCAACCCCCTGAACGGCCCGGGGCCCCCCAGGCAGGGGTCAGATCCCTTTTCACACGGTGAAAAGGGATCTGACCCCTGCCTGACAGGCGGTCTCACCGGGTGAGACACCGGGCTGGCATTGTCGCCCATTGCCCCCATCTGGTCACCTCGGTAGGCTGACCGATTGCCGCCCTATCGCTGGCCCGGCGGCCCAGCCACGCCCCCACAACCGGATTCCCCATGGCGATGGATTTCATCCGCATCCGCGGCGCGCGGACGCACAACCTCAAGAACATCGACCTCGACCTGCCCCGCGACAAACTGATCGTGATCACCGGCCTGTCCGGCTCGGGCAAGTCGTCGCTGGCGTTCGACACCATCTATGCCGAGGGTCAGCGGCGTTACGTCGAGTCCCTGTCGGCGTACGCGCGGCAGTTCCTGAGCGTGATGGAAAAGCCGGACCTGGACCACATCGAAGGCCTGTCGCCGGCGATCTCGATCGAGCAGAAGTCGACCTCGCACAACCCGCGCTCGACGGTCGGCACCATCACCGAGATCTACGACTACCTGCGCCTGCTGTATGCACGCGTCGGCACGCCGCGTTGCCCCGACCACGGCTATCCGCTGGAAGCGCAGACGGTCAGCCAGATGGTCGACCATATGCTGACACTGGACCCGGAACAGCGCTACATGCTGCTGGCGCCGGTGATCCGCGACCGCAAGGGCGAGCACGCGCAGGTGTTCGACCAGCTGCGCGCGCAGGGCTTCGTGCGTGTGCGCGTCGATGGCGAACTGTACGAAATCGACGCGGTGCCGCCGCTGGCGCTGCGCCAGAAGCACACCATCGAAGCGGTGATCGATCGCTTCCGCCCGCGCGAAGACATCAAGCAGCGCCTGGCCGAGAGCTTCGAAACCGCCCTGAAGCTGGGTGATGGCATGGCGTCGGTGCAGTCGCTGGACGATGCCGCGGCAACCCCTACCCTGTTCTCGTCCAAGTATTCCTGCCCGGTCTGCGACTACTCGCTGCCGGAACTGGAGCCGCGCCTGTTTTCGTTCAACGCACCGATGGGCGCCTGCCCCGGCTGCGACGGGCTGGGCATGGCCGAGTTCTTCGATCCCTCGCGCGTGGTGGTGCATCCGGAGTTGTCGCTGGCGGCCGGTGCCGTGCGTGGCTGGGATCGCCGCAACGCCTATTACTTCCAGCTGATCGCCTCGCTGGCCAAGCACTACAAGTTCGACACCGACGCGGCGTGGAACTCACTGCCGGCAAAGGTGCAGCAGGCCGTGCTGTACGGCAGCGGCGAGGACGCGATCACCTTCACCTACTTCACCGAGGCCGGTGGCCGCACCCAGCGCAAGCACCGCTTCGAAGGCATCATTCCCAACCTCGAACGCCGCTACAAGGAAACCGAATCGGCGGCGGTGCAGGAAGAGCTGGGCAAGTACATCAGCGAACATGCCTGCCCCGAGTGCAACGGCGCGCGCCTGAACAAGGCCGCGCGCAACGTGTTCGTGGCCGACCGCCCGCTGCCGGAACTGGTGGTGCTGCCGATCGATGAAGCCCTGAAGTTCTTCAGCGAACTCAGCCTGCCGGGCTGGCGTGGCGAGATCGCCGCGAAGATCGTCAAGGAGATCGGCGAACGCCTCGGCTTCCTGGTCGACGTCGGCCTGGATTACCTGACCCTGGAGCGCAAGGCCGACACCCTGTCCGGTGGCGAGGCACAGCGCATCCGCCTGGCCAGCCAGATCGGTGCTGGTCTGGTGGGCGTGATGTACGTGCTCGATGAGCCGTCCATCGGCCTGCACCAGCGCGACAACGAGCGCCTGCTGGGCACCCTCACCCGCCTGCGCGACCTTGGCAACACGGTGATCGTGGTCGAGCACGACGAAGATGCGATCCGCCTGGCCGACTACGTGCTGGACATCGGTCCGGGTGCGGGCGTGCACGGCGGTGAGATCGTCGGCCAGGGCAGCCTGCAGGACCTCCTGGATGCGCCGCGTTCGCTGACCGGCCAGTACCTGTCGGGCAAGCGCGCGATCAAGATCCCGGCGCGCCGGCACAAGCCGAACCCGAAGATGACGCTGCATCTGCGTGGCGCCACCGGCAACAACCTGAAAGGCGTGGACCTGGCCATCCCGGCAGGGCTGCTGACCTGCGTGACCGGTGTGTCCGGCTCGGGCAAGTCAACCCTGATCAACGACACCCTGTTCTCGCTGGCTGCCAACGAGATCAACGGCGCCTCGCACCCGATCGCGCCGTACAAGGAGATCGATGGCCTGGACCTGTTCGACAAGGTGGTGGACATCGACCAGTCGCCGATCGGCCGCACCCCGCGCTCGAACCCGGCCACCTACACCGGCTTGTTCACTCCGCTGCGCGAGCTGTTCGCACAGGTGCCCGAATCGCGTGCGCGCGGCTATTCGCCGGGACGCTTCAGTTTCAACGTGCGTGGCGGCCGCTGCGAGGCCTGCCAGGGCGATGGCCTGATCAAGGTCGAGATGCACTTCCTGCCCGACGTGTACGTGCCCTGCGACGTCTGCCATGGCAAGCGCTACAACCGCGAAACGCTGGAGATCCTGTACAAGGGCTTCAACATCAACGACGTGCTGGAAATGACCGTCGAAGATGCACTGAAGCTGTTCGAACCGGTCCCGTCCATCGCCCGCAAACTGGAGACCCTGGTCGATGTCGGCCTGAGCTACATCAAGCTGGGGCAGAGCGCGACCACGCTGTCCGGTGGTGAAGCGCAGCGCGTGAAGCTGTCCAAGGAACTGTCGCGCCGCGATACCGGCCGCACCCTGTACATCCTCGACGAGCCGACCACCGGCCTGCACTTCCACGACATCGAGGCGCTGCTCGGCGTGCTGCACAAGCTGCGCGACGAGGGCAACACGGTGGTGGTGATCGAGCACAACCTGGACGTCATCAAGACTGCGGACTGGATCGTCGACCTGGGTCCGGAAGGCGGTCATCGCGGCGGCACCATCCTGGTGACCGGCACGCCGGAAGACGTGGCCGCATGCCCGGATTCGTATACCGGGCAGTTCCTCGCCCGGATGCTGCCGTCCACTACTGCGCGACCGGACCAGCCCGCCGCCGTGGCCAACAAGCCCGATGCACGCCCGCCGCGCAAGGTCAAGCCCGAGAAGCCGGCGAAGAAGGCAGCCGCCGCCAAGAGCACCGGCAAGGCCAGCAAGACCGCCACGGCCGGCACCAAGAAGAAGAAGGACGCCTGATGAGCAGCGAACACAAGATCCTGGCCCGCATTCCGATCAGCGTGCGCTGGCGTGACATGGACAGCATGGGCCACGTCAACAACGCCAAGTACATCTCCTACCTGGAAGAGGCGCGCGTGCGCTGGATGCTGGGCGTGGAAGGCGTGTCGATGACCGACCGCATCGCACCGGTGGTGGCTGCCACCAACGTCAACTACCGGTTGCCGATCGTGTGGCCCAACGACATCCTGGTCGAGCTGTTCGTCGAGCGCCTGGGCAACAGCAGCGTGACCATCGGTCATCGCATCGTCGACCAGCAGGACGAGTCGAAGCTGTATTCGGACGGCAACGTGGTGGTGGTCTGGATGGACACGCAGACCGGCAAGAGCGCGCCGCTGCCGGACGCGATCCGCAGCGCGTCCACCTGAAGGCAGTGCCGGCCGCTGGCCGGCACTCTCCCCGCCGGGCATGGCCCGGCGCGACCGTTCCAATCAAAGGACTGACATGATCCACCAGACCGAACTGCGCGACCTGCTGCCCGGCATGGTCCCCTTCCCCGCCGACGTATTCCCCGATGACCAGGCTTGGCTTGGCCAGCATCTGCTGCCGCTGCTGAAGATCGACCTGGGCGTGCTGCGCCCGGAACTGGCCGGCAGCGTGGCCACGATGCTGTGCCCGATCGAGCCCTACGACGGCTGTATTGGTGAAACCACCGAAGAGCACCACAACGCGTTAACCGGCACCAACTGGATCGCCTTTGCACTGACCGCCGACAACCGCATGCGCTTTCTCGGCGACGAGGGCTACTTCATCGGCGACCAGGTGCAGGACAAGCACGCGCTGAAGCACATCGCTGAGATGCGTGAGAGCTACAGCAAGGCACGTGCGTACTTCCAGCAGCATGGACGCCTGGCCAGCTATTCGCGCTATGGCGACGGCGAGCCCGGCGAGCAGGCGTACCTCGATGTGCTGGGCGGGCAGATCTCGACCGGCAACTGGATCGAAACCGCGGAGATTCCGGCCGCCTTCGCGCTGGCGTTCACCGAGGCTGCCGACGACCGGCATGCGCCGGACGATGCCGAGCGCGCGATCATCACCCGCGATGGCCACAAGTTCTTCGCCGTGGCCGAAGTGGCCGGCTACAACTGGTGTGCAACCGGTGCCGATGCGATCGTGATGCTGTACGAGCCGGAAAGCCGCACGGTGCTGTTCTCGTACGACTGGTCGTAAGCCCCACCGCGCTGCGCGCTCGCCGGGCATGGCCCGGCGCTACCGATTAAGCCCCACCGCGCTGCGCGCTCGCCGGGCATGGCCCGGCGCTACCGATGTCGATTCGGTGGTGATGCCTGGGTAGCGCCGGGCCATGCCCGGCGGAACGAGCGCCGCGTTACGGCGCGGCCTTGCGCACTATCAGGGCCGTGCTGACTTCGGTGCCACCCTCCAGTTGCACCTGCAGCCACACGGGCTGCCCCTCCTCCAATACGCGCCTGCCGTCCATCAACATCAGGTGCAGGCCGCCGGGCTTGAGCACGGCGCGTTCGCCCGGCGCCAATGGCAGGCGCTCGACGGCACGCATGCGGCTGACCCCGTCGACGATCCGGGTCTCGTGCAACGACACATCACCGAAACTCGCACTGCGCGCACCGATGATGGTCACCGCGGTGGGGCAGCCGTTACGGATCACGCCATAGCCGGCAGTCATGGGCGTCGCCGTCGGGCTGGGCGGCAGACGTACCCAGCCCTGCGAGACGGTGACGCACTCCGGCACCGCGGCCGCCGCCGATGCTGCGCCCGCACACATCATCAACAGTACGCCAACGAATGGTTTGGTTATCATCGCCCAGGTTCCTTCTTCGCAACGAGACCCGCAGCATGACGACGCTCATCGAGGTGATCAACCATGGCCCTATCCGCGAACTGCGGCTGGCGCGGCCGCCGGTCAATGCACTGGACACCGAGCTGTGCCGGCAGTTGATCCATGCCATCGAACTGGCGATGGCCGAGGACGCGCACGGCATCGTGCTGTCCGGCAGCGAGCGCATCTTCACCGGCGGCATGGACGTGCCGCACCTGCTCTCGCATGGCGATGACAAGCACAAGCTGCTGGACACCTGGAACGCGTTCTTCGGCGCGGTGCGCACGCTGGCCGAGAGCCGCATCCCGGTGGTTGCGGCGATCACCGGCCATGCACCGGCGGGCGGCTGCGTGCTGGCCCTGTGCTGCGACTACCGGGTGATGGCACGCAGTGCCGATCCGGCGCGCCCGTATGCCATCGGCCTGAACGAAGTGCAGGTCGGCCTGATCGCACCGGAAGGCATCCAGCGCCTGTTGCGCCGTGCGGTGGGCGCGCACCGCTCCAGCGTGCTGCTGGCCACCGGCGCGCTGGTACCGGCCGAACAGGCGCTGCAGATCGGCCTGGTCGATGAACTGGTGGATGGCGAACTGGTGGCGGCCCGTGCGGTGGCCTGGCTGCAGGATCTGCTGAAGCAGCCGCGGCAGCCGATGCTGCTGACCCGTGCCATCGCCCGCGCCGAGCTGCACGACGCCCTGCATCCGGACCTGATCCAGCTCGACCGCTTCGTCGAGGCCTGGTTCGCCCCGGATGCGCAGAACGCACTGCAGGCACTGGCGGCGCGTCTCGGCAAGTAAACGGTAGTGCCGGCCGCTGGCCGGCAGCCTGGCGATCCTTCCGGGACGCCTGCGGATGCCGGCCAGCGGCCGGCACTACCGAAGATGGGGCATCCGGCCTACACCGGTATAATCGACCCCTCTTTCATCGCTGTGGCCGCCCCCTTGAACGACATGCCCGAACCCGTCGTCTCCGAGCTGATCGATCTGCTCACCCTGGAGCGGCTGGAGGACAACCTGTTCCGCGGCCAGAGCCGCGACATCGGTACCAAGTACGTGTTCGGCGGGCAGGTGCTGGGCCAGGCCCTGGCGGCCGCGCAGGCCACGGTCGACAATGGTCGCCATGTGCACTCGCTGCACGCCTATTTCCTCCGCGCCGGCAACATCGACCATCCGATCGTCTACGACGTCGACCGTACCCGCGACGGTGGCAGCTTCTCGGTGCGCCGGGTGACCGCCATCCAGCATGGCAAGGTGATCTTCTTCTGCGCGGCCTCGTTCCAGCAGGCCGAATCCGGTGCCGAGCACCAGCACAAGATGCCCGAAGTGCCGCAACCGGAAGACATCGAACCGAACCGGCCGTTGCCGGCGGAGGTGCTTGAGCGCTTGCCGATCAAGGTGCAGCGCTGGCTCTCGCGCGGCGGTCCGTTCGAGTTCCGCCATGTGTATCCGCGCGATGAACTGAACCCGCCCAAGCGCCCGCCCTACCACCAGGTCTGGCTGCGCCTGAGCGAGCGCGTGGGCGATGCTCCCGAGCTGCACCAGACACTGCTGGCCTACGCGTCGGACTTCCACCTGCTGGGCACGGCGACCTTCCCGCACGGCATCAGCTACTATCATCCGCACGTGCAGATGGCCTCGCTGGACCACGCGATCTGGTTCCACCGCCCGTTCCGCGCCGACGATTGGCTGCTGTACTCGCTGGACAGCCCGAGTGCGCAGGATTCGCGCGGCCTGGCCCGCGGCCAGTTCTTCACCCGTGATGGCGTGCTGGTTGCCAGCACCGCCCAGGAAGGCTTGATCCGCGTGGTTCCGGACCAGGCAGCAGCGGCCGCCGTGCCGGCCAAGGATTGACCGATGCGTCAGATTTTCAGCAGCCAGCGCGTGGAAACCGTGGAAGGCGTGGCCGAGCTCCTGCGCAGCCACGACATCCAGGTGAAGGTCACCAACGGACGCTCATACAAGACCCGTCGCCGGGGTCAGTTCAGCTATACCGACCTGGGCAATGCAGGCGCCTACCCGGCGGTGTGGGTCGTGCGCGCCGACGACCAGCCGCGTGCGCGCGAAATCCTGCGCGACGCCCGTCTGCTCGACACCACCCGTCGTGACCACCCGACCGCCGAATTCGCCTTCCGCGATGATGTGCAGGAAAGTGCCGGTGGTCGTGGCTGGGCCTGGCGCATCCGCATTGCCCTGCTGGTGGTGATCGCCGGGGTGGCGCTGGTGATCGGCCTGCGCCATCGCGGTGCCCCTGCCCCAACCGCGCCGGTGCCCGCCCCGCAGGCACAGCCGCAGCAAGCACAGCCGACCGCGCCGGCACCGCCGGAAGAAGAGGAAGTGCGGGTCCGCATCCAGCCGTCCACGTAACGCGCAGGTAGTGCCGGGCCATGCCCGGCGAGCGCAGCGGCCTGACAGAAACGCCGCCGGGCATGGCCCGGCGCTACCGGGACGCGAACCGGTCACATTCGGCGCGCGCCTCCGTCATGGGACACAATCCCTGCAGGAGCCCGCCGCCATGACGATCTTCGCCGCAAGCATCGACGAAACCCTGGAACGCGAACTGCCGGCCGCCAGCAGCGGTTGCCAGCATGCCTATGGCCGCATCGTGCTGGCCTGCCAGAACACGGTCACCGCCATCGCCCTGGCCATCACCGGCGACCGCCAGGCCAGCGAGGACATCGCCCAGGAAGCGTTCGTGAAGGGCTGGCAGCAGCTGCACCAGCTGCGCAGCGCGAGCAGCTTCCTGCCTTGGCTGCGGCAGATCACCCGCAACCTCGCCCGCGACTGGCTGCGCGCACAACGTGGCCGACCGCTGAGCGGCGAGGCTGCCGAAGTGGCGCTGACCATGGCTGCGGATCCGACCCCGGGCGTGGCCGATCGCCTGCAGCGGCTGGAAGAGGAAATCGCTGCCGAAGACATCATCTCTGCCCTGCCCGCCGACAGCCGCGAAGTCCTGCTGTTGTATTACCGCGAGGGCCAGCATTCGCAGCAGGTCGCTGACCTGCTCGGGCTGAGCGACGCGGCGGTACGCAAGCGCCTGTCACGTGCCCGTGCGCAGGTGCGCGAGGGCCTGCTGCAGCGCTTCGGCGAATTCGCACGCAGCAGCGCGCCCAGTGCTGCGTTCGCAACGGCGGTGGTGTCGATGGTGATGATCGCCGCGCCCGGCACCGCCAGCGCGGCGATCCTGCTGGGAACCGGCGTCGGCGTGGGGGGCAGCAAGCTCGGCCTCGGTGGCGCCAGCGCTGCCGGCGGCACCGCGCTCGGCTCGTTGACCGCCACGCTGGGCCAGCTGCAGATGCTGCCTGCGTCAAGCTGGGCCGCGATCATCGGTGGCGTCGTCGGTGGCGCACTCGGCAGCTATCTCGGAGGGCGTTTCCTGCTGTCCTACGCAGAGACCGGTGCCGAGCAGGTCCAGGTCCGCCGCTTCGTCAACCTCAGCACCGGCACCAGCCTGGGCTGGTGCCTGGCCATCCTGTTCACCGTGCTGCTGCAGGCGCCGATGTGGGCGCAGCTGCTGGTGCTGGCACTGGGCCTGGTGGTGGTCAACTACCAGTGCCTGGTGACGCTGCGGCGAATCATGGCGCCGCTGCTCGCGCGTGATGCAGCCCGGCGTGGGCGTAACGGGATCAACTGGAAGTACGAATCCATGTACGGCCTGACCGGCATGATGGCGGTGAACCTGATCGTCATCGGTGCCCTGGCCTACACGATGACGCTCAGCGGCCGCCTGTAACGGACAACGCCGGCGCACTGCCGGCGTTGTCGTCGATCACTGCACTGAAAATCAGCGCTGCGGCTTCGGCGCGGCGCCGTCACGCGGGCCGCCGTGGCGCGGGCCACCATGCATCGGGCCCTTGGCGGCGTCGAACTCGGCCTTGCTCAGCTGGCCATCCTTGTTGGTATCGGCCGCGGCGAACCAAGCGTCACGATGCTGCTTCATGCGCAGCTCGCGGTCGGCCTTGTCCAGGTAGCCATCCTTGTTGAGGTCGAGCTGGTCGAAACGCTCGGCCAGGCGCGGATCGGCCTTGGCTTCGTCACGGCTGATGCGGCCATCCTTGTTCGTGTCCAGCTTGGCCCAGCGCTCGCCGCCGCGACCACCGTGGCGGCCATGCTTCCAGCGCGGCAGCTCATCACGCGAGAGCTTGCCGTCCTTGTTCTTGTCCAGCTCGTCGAACTTTGCGGCCAGGCGCGGGTTGGCCGCCGCTTCGCTGCGGTCGATGACGCCGTCGCCATTGGTATCCAGCTTGGCCGAACGCTGCGCCGGTGCAGCCGGGGTGTCGGCAGCCAAGGCAATGCCGGTCGCGGAGGTGCCGAGCAGCAGGGCCAGCAGCAGGGGGGTACGGATCATGGGGTCACTCCTGGGAATGGGATTGGCATCGGGGTGAACACCTCACCCTCGGAGGACAACAACGCCTGACCACGACCTCGGTTGACGCAGCCGCCCATTCCATTCATCCGGCGGACAGTCGCCGCCATTGCGACAGGCTGGAGCTATGCTGTGCCCATGGCGAGACACGGCGACAGAGACGACGAACTGCGACTGTTCCAGACCGGCGAGCACCCCTGCGGGTACTGGCCGGACCGGGTTGCACGCGACCTGGTGCTGGACCCGCAGGACCGTCGCCTCGGCGGGCTGTACCCGCTGGCCCTGAGCTGGGGCTTCCGACGCAGCGGCGACCTGGTCTATCGCCCGCATTGTGCGAACTGCCACGCCTGCGTCGCCGTGCGCATTCCGGTGGCCCGCTTCGCCCCGGATCGCAGCCAGCGCCGCTGCGCCGCCCGCAATGCCGATCTGGAAGTACGCATCACCGCGGCCATGCCACGCGAGGATCTGTTCGAGCTGTACCACCGCTACCTGGTGCATCGTCATGCCAAGGGCGGCATGGACGACCACGGCCCGCACGAGTTCGAACAGTTCCTGATCGGCAGCTGGTCGCACACGCGCTTCATGGAAATGCGCCTGCCCGGCCACGACGGGCAGCCCAGCCAGCTGCTGGGCGTGGCAGTAACCGATGTGACCGAACACGGGCTGTCGGCGGTCTATACCTTCTTCGACCCCGCCCATGCCGCGCGCGGGCTGGGCACGTTCGCGATCCTGCAGCAGCTGGAGTGGGCCCGCCGCGAGGGCCTGCCCCACCTGTACCTGGGCTACTGGATACGCGAGCACCAGAAGATGGACTACAAGCGGCGCTATCGCCCGCTGGAGGCCTACGATGGCCGCCGCTGGCATGATTTCGATGACGAACTGGACGGACGCTGACAAACCACTGACACCGGGCCAGGTGCACAATATGGCCCATGAACGCCAAACCCCTGATTCTCGGCCTGGCCCTGCTCTGTGGCGCCGCCGCTCCCGCCTTCGCCACGTCCCCCGCGATGACCGAAAAACCGTCTGCAGCGCTGCGCCTGGCCACCTACAACACCTCGCTGTATTCGGACGAAGCCGGCGGCCTGATCGCCGAACTGGAAGGCGACAGCGAACATGCGCGCAAGATCGCCGCGGTACTGCAGCAGGCGCGCCCTGACCTGGTGCTGCTGAACGAGTTCGACTTCGATGACGCCCATCGTGCCGCCGACCTGTTCCAGAAGCGCTACCTGGAAGTGGCCCAGCCCGGTGGCGGCAAGCCGCTGCACTTCGCCTACCGCTACCTGGCGCCGGTGAACACCGGCGTGCCCAGTGGCCTGGACCTGGACAACAACGGCGTGGTCGGCGGCGAAGGCCGCGGTCGCGGCAACGACGCCTGGGGCTACGGCCTGCACCCGGGCCAGTACGGCATGCTGGTGCTGTCGCGCTACCCGATCGACGAAGCCAAGGTGCGCAGCTTCCAGCTGCTGAAGTGGAGTGCGATGCCCGGCGCGATCCGCCCGGTCGATCCGCGCACCGGCAAGAGCTTCTACAACGACACCGTCTGGTCGCAGCTGCGGCTGTCGTCGAAGTCGCACTGGGATGTACCGGTGAAGACCCCGGCCGGCGTGGTCCACGCGCTGGTCTCGCACCCGACGCCGCCGGTGTTCGACGGCCCGGAAAAGCGCAACGCCGCGCGCAACCATGACGAACTGCGCTTGTGGCAGGAATACCTGTCCACAGGTGACAAGCCGTGGCTGTGCGACGACAAGGGCCAGTGCGGCGGCCTGGCCCAGGATGCGCGTTTTGTCATCCTTGGCGACCTCAACAATGATCCGGTCGATGGCGATGGCCGCCACGAGGCGATCGTCGAACTGATCGAGAACGCCCGCGTGCTGCGCTACCCCACCCCACGCAGCATCGGCGCCGAGCAGACCAGCCTGGCCTATGCGGCCAAGGGCATCACCCGCAAGGGTGCACCGTTCCATGCCACCGGCGATTTCGGCCCGAAGTCCGGCACCATGCGCCTGGACTACGTGCTGCCCTCGGTCGGTTTCGAGTACCTCGGCAGCGGCGTGTTCTGGCCGGCCAATGAGAGTGCCGAAGCGAAGATCGCCGATGGCAGCGACCACCACCTGGTATGGGTGGATGTGAAATAAACCGGTAGCGCCGCGCCATGCCCGGCGGCTTTTCCGGCCGCGTCGCGCGCCCTATGGGAAGCCGCCGGGCATGGCCCGGCGCTACCGTTTTACGAGCGCAGCTCGACGCCGATCGCTTCGGCGGCGTCACGCGCGATGGCGCGTGCTTCGTCGATGGATTCCGCGCGCGCCAAGGTCACGCCCACGCGGCGGTGGCCATGCACGCTCGGCTTGCCGAACAGGCGCACGGCGGTGTCCGGCACCTGCAGCGCGGCGGCCACGTTGTTGAAGTACGGCACGCCTTCGCCATGCGCCAGCAGCGCGCACGAGGCCGATGGGCCACGCTGGCGGATCACCGGGATCGGCAGGCCGAGGATGGCCCGCGCATGCAGCGCGAACTCGCTCAGCTCCTGCGAGACCAGCGTCACCAGGCCGGTGTCGTGCGGGCGCGGCGATACTTCGCTGAACCACACCTCGTCGCCCTTCACGAACAGTTCGACGCCGAACAGCCCCCAGCCACCGAGATCATCGGTGATCGCGCGCGAGATCTCCTCGGCACGCGCCAGCGCGTTGTCCGACATCGGTTGCGGCTGCCAGCTTTCGCGATAGTCGCCCTCCTTCTGCAGGTGGCCGATCGGCGCGCAGAACGAAGTCCCGGCGGCGTGGCGTACGGTCAGCAGGGTGATCTCGTAATCGAAGTCGATGAAACCCTCGACGATGCAGCGGCCGGCGCCGGCACGGCCACCGGTCTGCGCGTATTCCCATGCGGGGGCGATGTCCGCCTCGCTGCGCAGCGTGCTCTGGCCCTTGCCCGAGGACGACATCACCGGCTTGACCACGCACGGCAGGCCGATCGCCGCCACGGCGGCGCGGTACTCGGCCTCGGTGTCGACAAAGCGGTACGGCGAGGTCGGCAGGCCCAGCGTCTCGGCGGCCAGGCGGCGGATGCCCTCACGGTCCATGGTCAGGCGCGCAGCACGCGCGGTCGGAATCACCCGCAGGCCCTGCTCCTGCTCCAGCTGCACCAGGGTCTCGGTATGGATCGCCTCGATCTCGGGCACCACCAGGTGCGGCTGCTCCTGGGCGATCAACTGGCGCAGGGCCATCGCGTCCAGCATTTCGATCACGTGCGAACGATGTGCCACCTGCATGGCCGGGGCATCGGCGTAACGGTCGGCAGCGATCACTTCCACGCCCAGTCGCTGCAGTTCGATGGCCACTTCCTTGCCAAGTTCGCCCGAGCCCAGCAGCAGCACACGGGTGGCGGAGGGGGACAACGGGGTTCCAAGCTTGGCCATGGCGGGGTTCCAGCAGCGATGTGAAGGCGGGTGGGCATTCTAGCCGGTCCAGCCGCAGCGCCTGGGCACGCCCAGCCGACGAACGGTAGCCCGAATGTGATATCACTTTGATATCTTCAATTCGAACCCTCAAGGACGTACCGCCATGAAAGAGAAGTCGCTGTCCTCCCTCAACGGCCTGGGCGCGCTCGCCGGGTCCCTGGTCGTAGCCCTCGCCGGCGGCGCCCTGTTCGTGGCCGGGGTCGCGGCGAAGGCCGGCACCGGCTCGCCCAACGTGCTGCTGATCCTGGCCGGCCTGCTGATCGCTGCGCTGGCGCTGGTCGCGCTGGCCGGTCTGTACACCGTGCAGCCCAACCAGGCGGCGGTGGTCAGCCTGTTCGGCAAGTACGTAGGCACCGTCAAGGACAACGGCCTGCGCTGGAACAATCCCTTCTTCAGCAAGCGCCGCGTGAGCCAGCGCGTGCGCAATTTCGAGAGCGGCAAGCTGAAGGTCAACGAGCTGGACGGCAGCCCGATCGAGATCGCTGCGGTGATCGTCTGGCAGGTGGTCGATGCCTCCGAAGCGGTTTACAACGTGGACGACTACGAGAGCTTCGTGCACATCCAGTCCGAATCGGCGCTGCGCGCGATGGCCACCAGCTACCCCTATGACCAGCACGAGGACGGCCAGCTGGCGCTGCGCAGCCATGCCAGCGAGATCTCCCAGCACCTGAAGAACGAACTGGCCGAGCGCCTGGCCGATGCCGGCGTGCAGGTGATCGATGCGCGCATCAGCCACCTCGCCTACGCCGCCGAAATCGCCCAGGCGATGCTGCAGCGGCAGCAGGCCAACGCGGTCATCGCCGCACGCACGCGCATCGTCGCCGGTGCGGTCGGCATGGTCGAGATGGCGCTGGCCGAGCTGCAGAAAAACGGCGTGGTGCAGCTGGACGAGGAGCGCAAGGCGCACATGGTCAGCAACCTGTTGACCGTGCTGTGCTCGGACCGCGGCACGCAGCCGGTCGTCAACACCGGCTCGCTGTACTGAGCCACCCTCGCAACGGGGCGCCCCACCGCCCCGCCAGGAGTCTGCATGAGCGAGAAAAAAGCCTATCCGCTGCGCATCAACGCCGAGGTCCTGGCGGCCGCACAGCGCTGGGCGGACGATGAACTGCGCAGCCTCAACGCACAGATCGAATACGTGCTGCGCGACGCACTGCGCAAGGCAGGCCGCCTGCCGAAACCCAAGCCATCGCCGGAGGACAAGGAATGAGCAAGCGCTGGAGCTACCTGACCGTCGAGGTCAAGACATCCATGATGGGCCTGCAGAAAGCTGACGACATCCAGGCCGAACTCAGCCGCCAGGGCCAGCTGGGCTGGGAACTGGTCAACATCATCGTCCCGGCGCCAATGCGCCCGGCCCTGCTGGTCTTCAAGAAGGAGCTGTGACCATGAGCGCACGCCGCTCGTTGCTTGCTGTTTCCCTTGCCCTGTTGTCCGCCAGTGCATCCGCTGGCGAACCGCAGCAGGTCGCAGCACGCCTGCTCGATCACCTGCAGGCAGGGCGCACCGCCGATGCCGAGGCCATGCTGACCCCGCAGATGGCCGCGGCCGTGCCTGCCGACAAGCTGCAGGGCCTGTGGCAGTCGCTGGGTGAGCTGAAGCAGCGCGGCCCGGCGCACAGCAGTGAGCAGCAGGGCCTGCACCTGGTGGAAGTACCGTTGCAGTTCGCCAGTGGCGCGGTGATCGCGCAGGTGGCGGTGAACGGGCAGGACCAAGTGGCTGGCCTGTTGCTGCGCCCGGCCCCGGCCGCCAAGGCAGCGCCACCGCCGGCCGACGCGAACTACAGCGAAGCCGATTTCAGCGTGCCACAGGCACGCGGTGCGCTGCCCGGCACCTTGTCCCTGCCCAAGGGCAAAGGACCGTTCCCGGCCGTAGTGCTGGTGCACGGCTCCGGCCCACAGGATCGCGACGAAACCATCGGTGGCAACCGTCCGTTCCTGGACATCGCCCGCGGCCTGGCCGCCCAGGGCATCGCCGTGCTGCGCTACGACAAGCGCACCCATGCCCGCCCCCAGGACTTCCAGAGCGGCAGCTTCAATGTTGATGACGAGACCACCGACGATGCCATCGCCGCGTTGAGCGCGTTGGCGGGGGACCCACGCATCGACGGCAAGCGGATCTTCGTGCTCGGCCACAGCCAGGGCGGCATGCTCGCCCCGCGCATCGCCAGCCGCTGGCCACAGGCGCGCGGCGCGATCCTGTGGGCCGCGCCGGCGCGCACATTGCTTGAACTGCTGCCGGAGCAGAACCGCTACCTGCTGTCGCTGGACGGCTCGATCAGCGCCCCGGAACAAGCGTTCCTGGACAAGCTCGACGCGCAGATCGCCGCGGCCCGCAGCGAAACTCTTGTGCCAGCCAGCGAACAGCCACTGGGCGTGCCGCAGACGTTCTGGAAAAGCATCGAAGCGGTGAACGCACGCGGCGACGCGGTTGCGCTGAAAAAACCACTGCTGATGCTGCACGGGGGCCGCGACTTCCAGGTACCGGAAACGGATTGGGCACTGTGGAAAAAAGCCCTGGCCGATCGCCGGGACGTGCAATGGAAGGCCTACCCTGCCCTCAACCACATCGGCATCGCCGGCAGCGGCCCCAGTTCATTGAAGGAATACGCGCAGCCGGGCCACGTGGATGGGCAGCTGATCGATGACGTTGCGCGTTGGGTGGAGGCGCAGCGATGAGCGGCAGTGATGCACGCCCGTTCGAGGTTGCCGAGAGTTCTTCGCTGCGGGTGCTGTGGGTGCTGCTGCCACTGCTGGCGGTACTGGGCGTGGGCATGTGGGCACAGCTGCACGACAATCGCAGCGAGGCTCCCTGGATGGAGGTCACCCTGTCGCCGCCGTTCTTCCTGATGGGCGGCAGCGCGGCATGGAGCCTGGCGGTGATCGTGCTGATGGGCATCGGCCTGGGCTGGGCGTTCTTCCGCCGCCGGGTGGAGCTGGCAGGCAACGTGCTGGACGTGCGTTCAACCTTGTACCGTCGCCGCACGCCGGTGGCCGACCTGCTGCTGGACCAGGCCGAGGTGGTCGACCTGAGCCGTGATCGCCGCTATGGCATCCGTTTCAAGACCAACGGCTACAGCATGCCCGGCTTCTACTCCGGGCACTTCCGCCTGCAGGGCGGCGGCAAGGGCTTTGCCCTGGTCACCGACCGCGCACGCACGCTGGTGATTCCGGTGCGCGGCGGCAGCACCCTGCTGCTCAGCCTGGAGCGCCCGCAGGCCCTGCTCGAGGCGCTGCGCAAGGTGGCCGCCACGGCGCCACGGCAGTAAGCTGGATCGATGCACCGCACCACTCCGCTGTTGATCAATACCGAGATCGTCGAACTATGGCCTGCGCCGCTGCTGCGCGCGCGCAGCAATCTCGACGCCCGCCTGCTGGCCCGCGCGCAATGGGTACTGCGGCGCAAGCGCGATGGCCGATACCTGGCGGCAGTACTGGCGCACGGTGTGCACTCGCTGGTGCCGCGCCTGCCACGCGAGCCCGGCGTGGAGGACGCGCTGGCCCTGCTGGATGGCGCACGGTCACGACCGTTCGGCGCTGCACTGGAAGACCAGTGGCTGCCGCTGGTTGGCCTGCAGCAGCGCCTGCAGCAGCTGGGCCTGGATGCACAGCGCTATGCGCACGACAGCGGGCTGGCACTGGAAGCCGAGCCGTGCGTGCTGCACTGGGCCGGACGTGATCGCTTTGCCCGCCCGTTGTGGCTGCGCCGCGGTGCCGCGCAGGGCTGGCGACGGATGCGCCTGCATG
The DNA here is from genome assembly GCF_000632045.1 of Stenotrophomonas sp. RIT309. Taxonomy (NCBI): domain Bacteria; kingdom Pseudomonadati; phylum Pseudomonadota; class Gammaproteobacteria; order Lysobacterales; family Lysobacteraceae; genus Stenotrophomonas; species Stenotrophomonas sp. RIT309. The sequence goes on along the minus strand of NZ_JFYS01000012.1, from coordinate 144,540 downwards.
CCGCCCGGGATGGAATTGCACTGGACGCGATCTCCGGCTTCCGCAGCCATGCGTATCAGCTCGGCATTTTCGAACGCAAGCTGGCGCGCGGGCAGAGCGTGCCGCAGATCCTGAAGGTCAATGCCGCCCCTGGTTTCAGCGAACACCACAGTGGTCACGCCCTGGACATCGGCACACCGGGGGATGCGCCGGCAGAGGAGACCTTCGAGGCGACCGCTGCGTTTGCGTGGCTGCAGGCCAATGCCGCGGCGCACGGGTTCCATCTGAGCTATCCGCGCGACAACCCGCATGGGATCGTCTACGAACCGTGGCACTGGTGCTGGAAACCGGCCAACGGCTGAGCCCTTCGTGGCGGCTGCTCGACTGTGGTCCTCGGGCTGGCCGGGAGGGTGGGCGGCGCAGGGGCCGCTGCAAGTACGCCCATGTAAGCTCGGGCGCGCCATCCATGGCGCTTACGCCCCTGCGCCGCCCATCCTCCCGGCCACGGACAGTTTCCGCGTGCGTCCGCCACGGAATTGAACAAACAAAAAAGCAAAGGCAGACGCGGGTCGCTGCGCTCGACCTCGGGCGTGGCCCGGCGCTACCAGTGCTTGGGCGTTGCGGCTAGCGCCGCAGCGCGTTGATCGCCAGCAATACCCACCCGGCCATCAGCGTGGTGCCACCTACCGGCGCCAGCCGGGTCGGCCACTGCCACAGCGCACCGCCCACCAGGCTGCCGGAGAACAGCAGCACGCCCAGCAGCAACACGTACAACGCCAGATGCGCGATCGCGCCCTGCGCGCGCGGGCCGAGGGCGGCCAGTACCGCTCCGTGGGCAAAGGCGTACAACGCCGCCATGTTCAGGTGCTGCTGCGCCAGCGGATCGGACACGCCATGCGCGGCATAGGCCGAGAGACCGATCGAGGCCGCTGCCATCAGCGCCCCCAGGCAGGCCAGCAACGACGGTTTACGCGCGCGTCGTTCGGAATTGAACATGACAGCTCCTTGCGCAATGCCCGACACCGGGCTCGGGATGAAAAAAAACGCGCCGCAGGAAGCGGCGCGTTTTCGTGTCCAGCACTACATGAGTCAGCCGAGGCTTACTTGACGGCCCAGTAGATGTCGTACGTCGCTTCCGGGGTGAACGACTTGTCCACGCCGTCCTTCCAGGTTTCGTACGGACGGTCGATGACTTCGTTACCCGAGGTCACGGCCCAGGCGCGCAGGGCGCTGCGGGCAACGTCCAGGCCTGCCATGTGACCGGTGTAGGCCGCATGCGCCGAACGGTGCGGAGCAACGCGGACGTACTTGACCGGAGCGCCACCGTCGATCTTGACGGTCAGCTGTTCGGCCGGCACGCCTTCGGCACCCTTCTTCTTCACCGGCTGGGCGATGTCGAAGGCGTACTTCTCAGCACCGAAATCGGTGGTGATGATACGCAGCGGACCGGCGGCTTCCAGGCCATTGGCCTCGATCACGCGCTTGATCCACTCCTGGTTGTCCTTGATGGACTTGGTGATGGAATCCTGGCCACGGTCGACATTACCGGCGGTGACGACCAGCAGGTCTTCGGCCGGGACATCGACGATGCCCAGATCGGTCAGCGGGGCTTCGGAGGTGCGGTAGTCGACATTCGGCACGGTGGCCAGCATGTTCGCCAGGCGCGACAGACCCATCTTGATGTCATCGCCGATCTGGCGGCTGACATACAGGCCTGCGTAGCGACCGAACAGGTCAAAGCCATACTTCACCGAGTAGTCCTGGGTGATCTTGACGTTGCGACCGCCCTTGCCGGTCGGCTCCAGGGTGAAGGTGCTGACCTTGTCGTGACCCTTGGAGGCGTCGTCGATGGCGATAACAACACGCTTGTTCTCTTCGGCTTCGGTCACCTTCCAGGAACCGGTGCCCAGGTCCTTGGAGGTGTAGTCGAGAGTGGCACCGACGCCGGAGGCCGGGCCGGACAGCTTCAGTTCAACGGCGGGATCGCGCAGTACCAGCGGGTTCCAGTCCTTGAAGCGGCGCAGACTGCTGACCGTGTCGTACACGATCGTCATCTTGCGGTTGGTCTCGATGCTTTCGGTGATGTGACGCTCGCCCGGCAGACAGACGCCAATGATGACGAACAGGCCAGCCACGATCCCCAAGGCGATCAGGAACTCGATAATACGGGTCATTCAGAGAGTCTCCGGGGCCGATCCCACGGCCGGGTTGATTGAAGCGAAGCGCCAATCCTAGCAGGCTTCGCGGGCATTGGTTATCGGGATTGGCGCACCGGTTTCCGTGCCGGCTGCGCATTTGTATGCACAAAGAATTCGAAGGGTAACGCATCCGCGTACCCGGCATGTAGGGGGCAAGTGGGGGGCAACCCTGAATCCGGGCCCAGACTGCGTGCCAAGTCTTTGTCGCTAAAGGATTTTCCTCACACCAACTGGAGTTCAAACGCTTTCAGGACTGCACGCGTACGGTCACGTACGCCCAGTTTGGAAAGGATGTTGGACACATGGTTCTTGATCGTGCCCTCGGCGACCCCCAGCGAATTGGCGATCTCCTTGTTGGAGAAACCGCTGGCCATCAGCCGCAGGATCTCGGTCTCACGGTCGGTCAGCGGGTCGGGCCGGTCCAGGCTGACGAAGTCGTTGCGCATGTGCTCCAGCCCGGACAGCAGCCGCTGGGTCACCGCCGGCTGCACCAGTGAACCGCCATCGGCCACCGTGCGGATCGCCCCGACCAGCTGCGCCAGGGTCACATCCTTGAGCAGGTAGCCCTTGGCACCGGCCTTGAGCCCGGCCAGCACCAGCTGGTCATCGTCGAAGGTGGTCAGGATGATGGTCGGCGGCAGCTGTTCCTGCCGTGACAGCACCTGCAGCGCCTCCAGCCCGGACATCACCGGCATGCGCATGTCCATCAGGACCACGTCCGGGCGAATCTGCGGGATCAGCTCGACCGCCTGGCGGCCATCGGCGGCCTCGGCCACCACTTCGATGCCGTCGTCGAGCGCCAGCAGCGAGCGGATCCCCTGCCGCACCAGGGTTTGGTCGTCGACCAGGCAGACGCGAATCATCAACGCACTCCTTCAGGAACCTGGGTAAGGGCCGCCAGCACCGTTGCCGGTACCGTCGCCCGCAGCCGGAAGCCTTCGCCGGGGCGGGTTTCCACCTGCAGCTGGCCTCCACATTGTTGCAGGCGTTCGCGCATGCCGCGCAAACCATTGCCCACATTGACCGTTTCCGCCCCGACGCCGTCGTCGCGGGCTTCCACCACGACCTGGTCCGGGACCTCACGGTACACCCGCAGCCACAGGTGGCGGGCGCCGGCATGGCGCACGGTGTTGGTGATGATCTCCTGGGTGCAGCGCAGCAGTACGTGGGCCCGCTGCGGGTCTTCCACGTTCAGCGGCTCCTCGATCTCCAGCTGGATGTCCAGCGACGGCACGTGCTCGGTCAGCGGACGCAGCGCAGCGGCCAGGTCGATGGCGCCGGTCTCGCGCAGCTGGCTGACCACCTCGCGCACATTGCCCAGCAGCAGCTTGGCCAGGGCATGCGAGCGCTTCACGTGCTCCAGCGCCTGCCCTTCGGCCAGGTGGCCGGCCACTTCCAGATTCAGGGTCAACGCGGTCAGCTGGTGGCCCAGCAGATCATGCAGTTCGCGCGAAATGCGGGTGCGCTCGTTCACCCGCGCGCTTTCGGCCAGCAGCGCACGCGTGGCGCGCAGCTCTGCATTCAGCCGGCGCTGCTCCTCGCGCGCTTCGGCCTGGCGGCGGGCCACCAGCGCGATCACGAACACGAAGCTGGAAAAACCCATGTAGCCGACGGCCTGCAGCACGGCGATGACCGGTGGGAAGCCCAGCGGCTGGATGTAGACCGGCAGCACGGCCAGGTTGCTGGCCACCAGCCACACCACGCCGATGCGCGGGCCCAGCAGCCAGGGCAGCAGGCCGGCCACCACCATCAGCAGGATGCTGCCCAGTGCGGTGCCGGAGAAATAGCTCACGCCGATCGCGCAGGCCGTCAGCAGGATCAGCGCGGCATGGTCGAAGAAGCCGGGCCGGCTTTCGCCCAGCGAGCGCGTCAGCACCCAGTACACGAAGCCGAAGGCCAGGTAGGCCGAGGCCCAGGGAATGATCCGGAAGCCGGCCTCGCCGTCCAGGCTTTCCAGTGTCAGCGACACCGGATCGATCAGGTAGATCGCAAGCCAAAGGCCGACGGTGCCCCAGGTGAACAACCCGGAGTAGCGCAGCATCGCATTGTGGTTGAGTCGGGCCAGCATGGCCCATCGTAGCCTGTGCGCGTCAGGGCCCAAGGGCATAAAGTCATGTTCGGTGCGGTCCCCTGTTCATGCCGCAGCCCACCCCGGGCATGCAATAATCATGCGCAGGGTCCGTACATGGGACCAACCGCGTTACCCCACGGAGTCACAATGTCGATTGTCATCCGCGACGTGCGCGAGCACGAGCTCGATTCCGTCCTGGCTTTGAACAACAATGCTGGCCTGGCCATCCTTCCCCTGGATGCCGAGCGCCTGCGCCTGTTCTATGCAACCGCTGAATATTTCCGCGTCGCCGAGCGCGACGGCAACCTGGCCGGCTTCCTGATCGGCTTCGGCAGCGACAGCCAGCACGACAGCAGCAATTTCGCCTGGTTCAAGCAGCACCTGGACACCCCCTTCTTCTATATCGACCGCATCGTGGTCGCCAGCCGCCGTCGCGGTGGTGGCGTCGGCCGTGCGTTCTACGCCGATGCGCAGAGCTTCGCCGAGCTGCGCTACCCGCAGATGACCTGTGAAGTGTTCCTGGACCACGGCGCCGATGCCGCCCTGCTGTTCCACGGCAGCTTCGGCTTCCGCGAGCTGGGCCAGAACACCATGCCGCAGGTGGACGTGCGCGCCAGCATGCTGGCCAAGGAACTGTGCAGCTTCCCGTGGGTGAATGAAACCTATGGCGGCAAGCTGCCTGATGTTGCATGGGCGCGCGACCGGCAGCTGCCGGCGCAGGCACAGCGGTCGACGGGGACCTGAGCGTGGCAGTGAATTTCGATTACGAACAGGCCGGTGAACTGAAGATCGGCCAGGTGGGCATCGCCAACCTGCGCATCCGCACCCTTGATGTTGAACGCCTCGTGCAGGAAATGCAGGAACGGGTAAGCCGTGCACCGAAGCTGTTCGGCCGTGCAGCGGTGATTCTGGACTTCGGCGGCCTCAGCCAGGTGCCCGACGTGGCAACGGCGCAGGCGCTGGTCGATGGCCTGCGCGGTGCCGGCGTACTGCCGGTGGCATTGGCCTATGGCACCAGTGCGGTCGACCTGCTCTCGCAGCAGCTCGGCCTGCCGCTGCTGGCCAAGTTCCGCGCCCAGTACGAGCGCGCCGAGGCAGAACCTGCCCCGCCGCCGGCAGCCGCACCGGAACCGCGCCGTGCCGCGCGCGCCGAAGCGAAGGCCGCGCCGGCTCCGGCTCCGGCCACGCCGATGGGCAAGGCTGCCGATGCCGCCGCGCCACAGCCGGGCCGCATGCAGCTGGGCAACGTGCGTTCGGGGCAGCAGCTGTATGCGGAAAACTGCGACCTGACCGTGATGGCCACCGTCGGCGCCGGCGCCGAGGTCATCGCCGATGGCAGCATCCATATCTACGGAACCCTGCGCGGCCGTGCGCTGGCAGGGGCCCAGGGCAACACCGCGGCACGCATTTTCTGCCGTGATTTCCATGCGGAACTGGTCGCCATTGCAGGCCACTACAAGGTACTGGACGATGTACCGGAAACCCTGCGCGGCAAAGCCGTGCAGGTGTGGCTGGAACAGGACCAGATCAAGATCGCTGCGCTGGACTGATGCAGCACCTCAAACAGAATCATCAGGAGAAGTCCTTTGGCTGAAATCATCGTAGTCACCTCCGGCAAGGGCGGCGTCGGCAAGACCACTTCCAGCGCAAGCCTGGCCTGCGGCCTGGCAAGGCGTGGCAAGAAGGTGGCGGTGATCGACTTCGACGTCGGCCTGCGCAACCTCGACCTGATCATGGGCTGCGAACGCCGCGTGGTGTACGACTTCGTGAATGTCGTGCACGGCGAAGCCACCCTCAAGCAGGCCCTGATCAAGGACAAGCGCTTCGACAACCTGTTCGTGCTGGCTGCCTCGCAGACGCGCGACAAGGATGCACTGACCCAGGAAGGCGTGGGCAAGGTCCTGAAGGACCTGGCCGCCGACGGCTTCGACTACATCATCTGCGACTCCCCGGCCGGCATCGAGAAGGGCGCCTTCCTGGCGATGTACTTCGCCGACCGCGCCGTGGTGGTGGTGAACCCGGAAGTGTCCTCGGTACGCGACTCGGACCGCATCATCGGCCTGCTCGATTCGAAGACCCACAAGGCCGAATCCGGCCAGGACGTGCCGGCCTTCCTGCTGCTGACCCGCTACACCCCGGTGCGCGTGGAAAGCGGCGAGATGCTCAGCATCGCCGACGTCGAGGAGGTCCTTGGCCTGAAGGCGATCGGCGTGATCCCCGAATCGGGCGACGTGCTCAATGCCTCCAACAAGGGCGAGCCGGTCATCCTGGATGGCGAATCCGCTGCCGGCCAGGCCTATGACGACGCCGTCGCACGCATCCTCGGCGAAGAACGCCCGATGCGCTTCACCAACGTCGAGAAGAAGGGCTTCTTCAGCAAGCTGTTCGGAGGGTAAGCATGGGCCTGTTTGATTTCCTCAAAGCGAAGAAGACCACCGCCGAAACCGCCAAGAACCGCCTGCAGATCATCATCGCGCAGGAGCGCAGCCACCGCGGCGGTCCCGACTACCTGCCGCTGCTGCAGCGCGAGCTGCTGGAAGTGATCAAGAAGTACGTCAACATCGACGTCGATGCAGTGAAGGTGGACCTGGTCAAGGATGGCCAGCACGACGTGCTGGACATCTCCGTGGCGCTGCCTGAAGGCCCGGACAAACCCTGACCCCCCTGCCCCGCCCGTGCCTGCATGGGCGGGGCTGCCTGACCCGCATGACTGATACCACGCCCGAACCGAACGTTACCCGCGTCGGCGACATCGCCTTCGCCGATGCCCAGCGCCTGCTCGCTGCACATGAGCTGCGCCTGCACCACGTTGCGGCCGGCGAACCGATCCCGGGCAGTTACTGGGGCGAGCCCGAGGCGGGCATCATCGCCAGCGACGTCTACGTGCGCGATGACACGCCAGTGCATTCGATGCTGCACGAAGCCTGCCACCTGATCGTGCTGCCACCGGAGCGGCGCGCGCAGGTGCATACCGACGCCACCGATTCGGTGCCCGAAGAAGACGCCACCTGCTACCTGCAGATCGTGCTGGCCGGGCACCTGCCCGGTGTCGGCAGTGAGCGGCTGATGGCCGACATGGATGCGTGGGGGTATACGTATCGATTGGGGTCGACGAAGGCGTGGTTTGAACAGGACGCCGAAGACGCAAAGGCTTGGCTGATCGAACGCGGCTTGCCGGTGGCTTAACGCATCGGTAGCGCCGGGCCATGCCCGGCGGCATGCACATCCGCCGCCGCGATGGGGTTCGCCGGGCATGGCCCGGCGCTACCGTGGGTCACGTGGCCAGCGCGCGCAGGGTGATGCCGACCACATACGCCAGATAGGTGCCGGTGGCATAGCCCATCGTGCCCAGCAGCACGCCTACCGGCGCCAACGCCGGATGGAACGCAGCGGCCACCACCGGTGCCGAGGCCGGGCCGCCGATGTTCGACTGCGAACCGATGGCGAAGTAGAAGAACGGCACCTTCAACAGCTTGCCCAGACACCACAGCAGCGCGATGTGCACGCTGATCCAGATGATGCCGAGCAGGAACAGCCACGGGCGATCCAGCAACGCCAGCAGATCCATCTGCATGCCGATGCAGGCGATCAGGAAGTACAGCAGCAGCGAGCCCAGGCGCGAGGCGCCCGCGCCTTCCAGCGTACGTGCACGGGTGAAGCTGAGGCCCAGGCCGAGCGTAGTCGACAGCACCACCACCCACACGAACGGCGCATCCAGGCTGAACTGCGATGCCCAGCTGACGTGGACCTTGAACCAGGCCGCCAGCGGCGCGCCGATGGCGTGAGCCAGGCCGACGCCACCGAAGGCCACGGCCACGATCAGCATCAGATCGGTCAGGCTGGGAATGCGCTCATGCTCGGCCTGGAAGCGTGCGATGCGCTCCTTCAGCTCGTCGATGGCGGAGGTATCGGCACCGCTGCGCGCATCGATCTTCGCCGCGCGCCCAGCCATGAAGATCAACGCCGCCATCCACACGTAGCCGACACCCACATCGACCACGGCGAACTGGCCGAACGTGGTCGCGTTGACATCGAACACTTCGCGCATGGCCAGCATGTTGGCACCGCCGCCGATCCAGCTGCCGGCCAGCGCCGCCATGCCGGCCCAGGTATCGCCGGCGACGGTGTCCGGATGGATGGCACGCATGACCAGGAACGCGACCACCGCACCCAGCATGATGCTGGCCGAGGCGCCCAGGTACATCAGCACCAGCTTGGGCCCCAGCCGCAGGATGCCCTTGATGTCGACCGCCAAAGTCAGCAGGATCAGCGCCGCCGGCAGCAGGATGTCACGCGCGACCGGGTTGTACAGCTTGGTGTTCTGCCCGTCGATCAGGCCGAACGTGTTGTAGATGCCCGGCAGCAGATAGCACAGCAGCAGCGCCGGCACGAAGGTGTAGAAGCGCTTCCACAGGCCCTGCTCGCGCGAAGCGGTCCAGAACACGGCGCCAAGGGTGGCGGCGATCAGGCCGAAGACGACGATGTCGTTCTGGATCAGGGCAGTCGAGGGCATGCAGGCATCCTGGTAGTGCCGGCCGCTGGCCGGCAACCCCATGTAGGTAGGTCGCAACGTGCAGTTGCCGGCCAGCGGCCGGCACTACCGGAAAGCCGCGCGCCGCCACAAGGGCGGCGCCGGTATCGCTTACTCGCCGATGTGCTGCTTCAGCCAGGCGTTGACGGTGTCATGCCACAGGATGCTGTTGTTCGGCTTCAGCACCCAGTGGTTCTCGTCCGGGAAGTACAGGAACTTCGACTCGATGCCCTGGCGCTGGGCCGCGGTGAAGGCAGCCAGGCCCTGCTCGACCGGAATGCGGAAGTCCTGCTGGCCATGGATCACCAGGATCGGCTTCTTCCAGTCAGCCACGTGGTTGACCGGGTTGAACTTCTCGTAGTTCGCCGCCTTCTGGTACGGGGTGCCGCCCTGCTCCCACTCGGTGAACCACAGTTCTTCGGTGGCATAGCCCATCATGCGCTGGTCGAACACACCGTCATGGTTGACCAGGCACTTGAACGGGCTGTTCCAGTTGCCGGCGATCCAGTTGACCATGAAGCCGCCGTAGCTGGCACCCAGTGCGCAGGCCTTGTCACCGTTGAGGAAGTCGTACTTCTTCAGCGCCGCGCTCCAGCCCTTCTGCAGGTCTTCCAGCGGACGGTCACCCCAGTGCTGGCTGATCGCATCGGTGAAGGCCTGGCCGTAACCGGTGGAGCCGTGGAAATCGATCATCACCACAGCGTAGCCCTGGCCTGCGTACGTCTGCGGGTTCCAGCGGTAGCTCCAGCCATTACCGAAGCTGCCCTGCGGGCCGCCATGGATAAGGAACGCAACCGGGTAGGACTTGCCTTCCTGGTAGTTGTGCGGCTTGACCACATAGCCGTGCACGGTGTCGTTGTTCCAGCCCTTGAACTCGAACTGCTCGTAGTCGCCGAAGCTCACATCCTTGAGCACTTCGCCAGCGGCCGGGGTCAGCGCGCGCAGCGCGCCGATCGGCTCGCCAGCGGCCGGCAGCAGGCCGACCAGCACCTGGTCATTGCTCTTCAGGCTGTTGCGGGTAATGGCCACGCTGTTGCCGGCCACGTCGACGGCGGTGACGCTGCCATCGCCGATCAGCTTGGTGGCCTTGCCGCTGGCCACGTCGATCTGGAACAGCGGGTGTTCGCCGAGGTCGTCGGCGGTGGTGTAGATGCTGGCGCCGTCGGCGGACAGAGTGATGCCGCCGGCCGAACGGTCCCACTGCGGCGCGATCTCGCGCGTCTTGCCGCTGGCCAGGTCCATCGCCATCAGGCCGAAGCGGTCCGCCTCGAAGCCCGGGCGCTTCATCGCGCGGTAGAACAGGGTCTTGCCGTCAGCGCTGAACACCGGGCCGGCATCCCAGGCCGGGTTGGACGCGGTCAGGTTGACCGGCGCCTGCTTGCCGGCGGCATCGAAGCGGTACAGGTCGAAGTTGGTCGACCACGGCTCCTGCTTGCCGGCCACGCGGATGCTGGCGACCACGCTGCTGCCATCCGGCGACCAGGCGAAATCGTCATTGCCACCGAACGGCTTGGACGGAGCGTCGCCGTCGATGGTCGCGCTCAGCGCCGAAGCGCCCTTGACCGCACCGGCCTTGGCTGACGGCAACGGGGCGACGAACAGGGTGTTGCGGCGGCCGTCGTTCCAGGTATCCCAGTGGCGCACGAACAGCGAATCGAAGACCTTGCCGCTGGCCTTGGCGCCTTCCACGTCCTTCAGCTTCTTTTCGGTGCAGGCCAGGTCCGAGGCACAGGCCTGGAACACGCCGGCGCTGAACAGCACGCGGTCGTCCTGCGGCGACACGTGGTAGCTGTCCACGTCCACCGGGAAGTCGGTCAGCTGGCGCGGGGCGCCGCCACTGATCGGCTGTGCGTACAGCTGTTGGCTGCCGTTCTTGGCGCTGAGGAAGTACACGGTCTGGCCATCGGCCGACAGCGATGCAGAGTTGACGTTCCAGCCAGCCGGCGTGATCTGCTTCGGCGGTGCCGCGTCGCGGGTGCGCAGGTTGCGCGCGAACAGTGCGGTGCTGGCCTTGAGGTTGGCATCGGTGCTGCGCTTGGCGAACACCACGGTGCCGCCGTCGGCGGTCAATACCGGCGCGGAGACGCGGTCCATGGCCACCATGTCGCGGACTTCCAGGCCACGGGCAGCGGCGACGCTGGGCAGGGCAGCCAGCAGGCTCAGTGGCAGCAGGGCATGACGCAGTTTCATCGGGGTCTCCGCAGGACGGCAAAAAACCGATGGTAGGCCTGCGCGGCCGGGCCTGCCAAGGCCATCGGTCATGGCCGTGGCTGAGCTGCCGCCAGAAAAAGCAAACCGCGCCGTAGCGCGGTTTACTTGGGACACCGGTAGTGCCGGCCGCTGGCCGGCACCCATGGGGCGTTACGGGTTCCAGGGTTGCCGGCCAGCGGCCGGCACTCCCCCATCCCTTACGCCACGGCGCGCTTGCCGGTGCGGTAGATCAGCCAGCCGACCAGGAACAGCACGGCCAGGCCGATCCACTGCGCGGCCGGCAGGTGGAACGGCACGGCCAGCACGTCGGCACGGCTGCTGACCACGATCGGCACGGCGATGGCGATACCCATCAGCGCCTCACCGGTGATCAGGCCGGCAGCGAACAGCACGCCCGGTTTGTGCACGCGGTCGCGGCCCTCTTCGTCATCGGCGCGCACCTTGTGGAAGCGTTCGACCAGATAGGAGATCAGGCCACCGAGGAAGATCGGCACCATCAGTTCCAGCGGCAGGTAGATGCCGATCGCCGCGGCCAGCACCGGCACGCGGAAACGCGAGTTGCGCGACTTCAGCCAGCTGTCGAACGCGATGATGGCGGCACCGACCACGGCACCGATGCCGATGAAGGTCCACGGCAGCTCGCCACCGAACAGGCCCTTGGCCACCGACGCCATCAGGTTGGCCTGCGGTGCGGCCAGCGCATTCGGGTGCAGCTCGGACTTGACGCCGATGCCGTAGGCGGTGGCCAGCAGGTTCAGCACCGGGGCCATGATCAGCGCGCACGAGAACGCGCCGATGCCCAGCATCAGCTGCTGCTTCCACGGGGTGGCGCCGACGATGTAGCCGGCCTTGAGGTCCTGCAGGTTGTCGCCACCGACGGCGGCGGCACAGCACACCACCGCGCCGATCATGATCGCGGCCACCGCACCCAGCGGCGCACCGAAGGCACCGACCGGCTGCAGGCCATCCTTGCCCAGCAGCAGCACCAGCACCGCCGAAGCGAACAGGATGGTGGAGATGGTGATGCCCGAGACCGGGTTGTTGGACGAACCGATCAGGCCGGCCAGGTAGGCCGACACCGAAACGAACAGGAAGCCGGCGACGATCATGATGAGGGTCATCGGGATCGACACATGCCACTGGCCGACGATGGCCTGGTACAGCGCCAGCAGCGGCAGGGTGAACACCACCAAGGCCACCAGCATCCACTTCATCGGCAGGTCGCGCTCGGTGTGCGCCAGCACCGGGCCACCGCTCTTGCGCGCGGCCGCAAAGCCACTCTTGACGCCGTTGAGCAGCGACTTGCGCAGCGAGATCAGGGTCCAGATGCCGCCGATCAGCATCGCGCCGACACCGAGGTAGCGCATCTTCGCACCCCAGATGGCGAACGCCGCTTCGGTGGACGAGGCGGTGGCGATCGAGGCGGCCAGCGCCGGATCGGTGTTCATGAAGAACGCCTGGTAGATCGGGATGGCGATGTGCCAGGTCAGGATCGAGCCGGACACCACCACGATGCCGACGTTGAGGCCGACGATGTAGCCCACGCCCAGCAGTGCGGGCGACAGGTTGGTGCCGATGAAGGCGGTGACCTTGGAGCTGCCGACATAGGCCGAGGTGGCCCAGGCGTCTGGGATCAGGCGCATGCCGCTTTCCGCGGCCAGCTTCACGAACGCACCGATCACCGCCGACAGGCCGAGGATCTTCAGGCCCGGGCCGGGGTTCTCACCGGCCTTGAGCACTTCGGCCGCAGCCTTGCCTTCCGGGAACGGAAGCGGATCTTCGACGATCATCGAACGGCGCAGCGGCACCGAGAACAGCACGCCCAGCAGGCCACCGAGACCGGCGATGCCCAGCACCCACCAGTACTTGAAGTCCGGCCAGTAGCCCATGATCACCAGCGCGGGGATGGTGAAGATCACACCGGCGGCGATCGACGAACCGGCCGAAGCGCCGGTCTGCACGATGTTGTTCTCAAGTATCGAACCGCCCCCCAGCAGGCGCAGCACGCCCATGGAAATGACCGCGGCGGGAATCGCGGTGGCGATGGTCAGGCCTGCGAACAGACCGAGGTAGGCGTTTGCGGCCGACAGCACCACCGCCAGCACGATGGCCAGGACCACCGCGCGGAAAGTGAGCTGCTTGGGCGCAGCGTCATGGTTCATGAAAGCCCCTGCTGGCAAAAAATCCCTGTCACGCTAGCGTTCAGGGGGCAGCAAGTCCAGCGTGCCAAAGGATGGGGGTTGCAGCTGGAACAGGCACGGGCCCGCAGCGGCACCGCGAGCCAGCCGATGCGGCAAAGCCCGAGTGGGCACTCCGCAAACGCTATGTTATAACTTTCGGTTGACCTGTACCCACCCACCGCATGTCCTCCTTCCCCTCCTCCCGGCTGGCCTCCATCGACCAGTTGCGCGGCACCGTGATGCTGCTGATGCTGCTCGACCACGTGCGCGAGACGTTCTTCCTGCAGCATCAGGTCAGCGATCCGATGGACGCGGCGACGGTGTCCCCTGCCCTGTTCGCGTGCCGCCTGCTGGCCCACCTGTGCGCGCCGGTGTTCGTGCTGCTGACCGGCCTGTCGGCCGGGCTGTACGGCCAGCGCCATGCCGATCCGCGCCGTGCCATTGCGGCTTTCCTGCTCAAGCGCGGCCTGTTCCTGGTGGTGCTGGAACTGACTCTGGTCAACGTCGCCTGGACCTTCCAGTGGCCGCCGGAGACGGTGTACCTGCAGGTGATCTGGGCGATCGGCCTGAGCATGATCGCGCTGGCCGGCCTGCTGTGGCTGCCGCGGCCGCTGCTGGCCGTTCTGGCGGTGACGCTGGTGGTCGGCCACAACCTGCTGGACGGCGTACGGGTGCAGGGCGACGGCGCCCTGGCGGTGCTGTGGAAGGTGCTGCACCAGCGCGACTGGATCGAGGCTGGGCCGTTGAGCCTGCGTACCTCCTATCCCGTGCTGCCGTGGATCGGGGTGATCGCGCTGGGCTACCTGATGGCGCCGTGGTTCGCTGCCGGCAGCGACCCGCAGCAGCGCCGGCAGCGGCTGCTGTGGTCCGGGCTGGGCGCGCTGGCCGCCTTCGCCCTGCTGCGCTTCGCCAACGGCTATGGCGACACGCCGTGGCAGTACCAGCAGACCACGCTGCGCACGTGGATGAGCGTGTTCAACATCACCAAGTACCCGCCCTCGCTGCAGTTCCTGCTGCTGACCCTGGGCGTGGGCCTGCTGCTGTTGCGGCTGTACGAGTGGCCGCCGCTGGCGCGTGCGCTGCAGCCGCTGGCCGATATCGGCGCAGCGCCGATGTTCTTCTATCTGCTGCACCTGTACGTGCTGAAGCTGCTGTACCTGGCGGCCCTGAAGACCTGGGGCCCGACCCACGGTTGCCTGTATGCACTGGACTCGGTGGCCGGCCTGCTGCTGGTGGCCTGTGCATTGGCGGTGGTGCTGTACCCGCCGACGCGGGCGTTCGCGCGGTTCAAGGCGCGCCGACGCGACCTGGCCTGGCTGCGGTACCTGTGAACGGTAGCGCCGGGCCATGCCCGGCGTTGCGCAGGACCGCCGGGCATGGCCCGGTGCTGCCCGGCGCGGCCTGCAGCGCACGCCTATAATTCCGCGATGAATTCCACTGCTATCGTTTCCGACGACTTCCTGGGCCATCCCAAGGGCGTCTACGTCTGCTTCTTCACCGAAATGTGGGAGCGCTTCTCCTTCTACGGCATGAAGGCGCTGCTGCTGCTGTACCTCACCAAGTACCACCTGTTCGGCGACAAGGCCGGGCTGGACCTGCTCGGCGCCTACGGCGGGCTGGTGTACTGCATCCCGGTGTTCGGCGGCATGTTGGCCGACCGCTGGCTGGGCATGCGCCGGGCGGTGCTGTTCGGCGGCATCCTGCTGGTGCTCGGCCACCTCGGCATGGCCTTCGAGGGCCACGCCGCATACCGGGTCAATGGCGAAGTAGTGCGCGACACCTCGGCATTGGCCGTGACCTACCTGTCGCTGGCGCTGATCATCATGGGCGTCGGCTTCCTCAAGCCGAACATCTCCACCATCGTCGGCAAGCTCTATCCGCAGGACGATCCGCGCCGCGATTCGGGCTTCTCGCTGTTCTATGCCGGCATCAACCTGGGCGCCCTGTTCTCTTCGCTGGTGTGCGGTTTCCTGGGCGAGGTTTACGGTTGGAAGTACGGCTTCGGTGCGGCCGGCATCGGCATGCTGGCCGGCCTGGCGATGTTCCTGTGGGGCCAGAAATACCTGCAGGGCCACGCCGAGCCGCCGCAACCGGCGACCTTGAAGCAGAAGGTGCTGGGCCTGCCGCGCGAATGGCTGATCTACCTGTGCGCGGTGATCGGCGTGCTGCCGGTGGCCTGGCTGATGTGGGCGGCCGGCAACGGTGCCTTCGCGCTTGGCGGTGAAATCAGCCTGGCACTGATGCTGATGCTGGTGGTGTTGGGCGGCGTGCTGGTCTGGTTCGCGTGGTTCACCGGCACCCAGTGCACGCCGGTGCAGCGCCAGCAGATGGTCGCGCTGATGGTGCTGATCTTCATGGCGCTGGTGTTCTTCACGATGTACGAGCAGTCGTATGGTTCGTGGGTGACCTTCACCGACCGCCTGCTGACCAAGGACATCGTGCCGGCGCTGGTGATCCGCGAAGGCTCACCGCTGCCGTGGTCGATCCTCTCGCTGCTGCTGGCACCGCTGGGCTTCGTGGTCAGCGCGCGCCTGTCCGAGCGTCGCCCCGGCTCGTCCGCGCCGCGCACGTTCTTCATCGCCATCGTCGCGTTGATGCTGGTGCTGCTGGTGCGCGACTGCCTGGTGATCCCGCAGACCGCCGGTTCGCTGACCTACCTCGGAGGCCTGTTCCTGGTGCTGCTGGCGCCGGCCTTCGCCGCGTTGTGGACCTGGATGGACCGTCGCGGCTGGGAACCGGGCAAGCCGGTGAAGTCGGCCTGGGGCCTGGTGATCGGTGCGCTCTCGTTCGTACCGCTGGCGCTGGCCGCGCAGCACGTTGGTGCCACCGGCGAGATGGCCAGCGTGTGGTGGCTGGTGCTGGCCTACTTCCTGCTGGCCAGCGGCGAGATGTGCCTGTCGCCGGTCGGCCTGTCGGCGGTCACCCAGCTGGCGGTGCCACGGGTGATGAGCCTGATGATGGGCACCTGGTTCCTGGCGACGGCCTTCTCCGAAACGCTGGCCGCGCTGTTCGGCAAGCTGGCGGCGATCGACGTGCCTGAAGGCGAAACGCTGGACATGGCCGCTGCGGCCGGTGCCTATGCGCACCTGTTCTGGCTGCTGATGTGGATCGGCCTGGGCTGCGCGTTGCTGGCCTTCATCGCTGCGCCGCTGTTGAAGCGGATGATGCATGGGGTGAAGTAACGCCCGGCGGTAGGATGCCGCGGCGGCCACCACGTCGGTCGCCGCCGCGCGTGTTTCAGGGCGCCTTGCCCTTGTCGGAAGACGTCGCGGCGGCAGCCGTGCCACCGCCCAGGCTGCGTGACAGGAAGGCAAGCAATCGGCTGTAGTAGTCGCGCTGGTTGGCCTCGGCGTACAGGCCATGGCCCTCGCGCGGGTAATACAGCGCTTCCACGGGCACGCCGGCCTGTTTCAATGCCGCTTCCATGCGTTCGGTGTGCTGCACCGGGGCACGCAGATCTTCGCGACCAGCGGCCAGCAGCACGGGCACCTTGATGCTCGCCGCAAGATTCACCGGCGACACCGCCGCCAGCGTGGCCGGATCACCCAGCCACTCCTGCAGATAGGTCACGCCGGAGGCGCGATCCTGGATGTCGCCGCGTTTGAACATCAACGGCAGGTCGTACACCCCCACATAGCCTGCCGCGCAGCGGTACAGCCCCGGCTCGCGCACAGCGCCCATCATGGCCGAGTACGCACCGTAGCTGGCACCGTAGATGCAGATGCGTGCGCTGTCGGCGATGCCTTGGCTGATCGCCCAGCGGGTGGCGTCGGTCACATCGTCCTGCATCGCGCGGCCCCATTGCCGGGCAGCGGCCTGGGTATGTGCACGGCCGTAGTTGCCCGAGCCGCGGAAGTTGACCTGCAGCACCGCGTAGCCGGCGTCGGCCAGCAACTGGTTCTCGCGCTCGAAACCACCGTCATCGAACACGCCGATCGGGCCACCATGCGGGACCACCACCATCGGCAGGTTGTGGCCATCACTGCCCCTGGGCAGGGTCAGGAAGCCATGCAGCGGCAGGCCGTCCCGTGCAGCCAGGGTGACCGGGCGAACGCTGGCACCGCCGTCACGATCAAACCAGCGATGGCGGCTGGTGAGGAACGCGGCGTTGCGGGTGGCGGTGGTGTACAGGAAATAGTCGCCGGGATTGGTCGCAGAGCTCACCTTCACCAGCAGGCGCGCGTTGTCGCGGGTGCCGGTGAGCAGGCTCACGACCTGCCCGGGAAACGCCTTTTCAAGCCTGCGCTGGGTGCTGGCGGTCGGCGACTGCTCATCGAAGAAGGCGGTGCGCGTGACGGCGCTGACGAACTGGATACCCACCGGCACGCGCGTGCCGGGCTGGTAGACCACGCGAGTGGGGTCGACGGTGTCGTCCTGCAGCAGCGTACGTCGTTCGCCGCTGACCGGGTCCCAGCTGACCACCGTATCGGGGCCACGGGCCTGCTCCACCACCAGGTAGGCCAGCCGGTTATCGGCGGAGAAGCCGATCGGGCGTTCGATGCGATGGCTGCTGCCTTCGTCGTTGACCAGGGTCCACTGATCGCGGTCCTGGCGATAGTAGAGCTTGTTGACGTTGTCGGCGGCGGCACCGTGGGCGAAGCGCAGTTCACCTTGATTGTCGGTGGTGAACGTTGCGCGCTGCACCGGCGAGCGCGAGACCAGGACGCGGCGCCCGGTGATGACATCCATCCGTTCCAACCGCGTATTGGTGTCGTTGGCAAATGGCCACAGCGAGATCAACACGTTGCGCTCGTCGGCAGCCAGCGGATCGGCCAGGAATGCAGCGACCTGCTCGGCCACCCGTCCGGTCACGAAGCCGGGCTCGTCCGGGCGCGCACGGTAACCGACCAGCAGATCACCGCGCTTGCCATTGGCATCGATGGCATACAGTTCGCCGGTCGGCCGTGGCTGGTCCAGTGGCCCCCATTTCTCGGCCAGGCCGATGAGCAGGCGGGTGTCACTCACCCAGTCGACCTCGGCTGCATGATTGTTGCGTGGCGGCCGGAAATTGCCGACCAGTTCCATCGTGTCGGTACGCAGCACCGCCACGGCAGTTGCGCCGTCCAGTGGCAAGGTCATGGCCAGGTACTCGCCGGTGGGCGAGAGCTGGATGTCATTGAACTCCGCGCGGCGTACGTAGCCGTCCAGCGAAACCTCCGCAGCCTCCGCCCCACCCACGCCGCAGATGGCCATCAATGCGGCCAGCACCGTTGCATGTTTCATGACGTTCTCCTTGAAGCCGGGCATCCCCCTGCCCGGCACCGGGTCCGCGGCGCGCGGCTCGCCTGCCTTACGGCGCCTTGTCGGCGCTTGCGCTCGCGCTGGTGCTGGCGGTGCTGCCGCCCAGGCTGCGTGACAGGAAGGCCAGCAGCCTGCTGTAGTACTCGCGCTGGTGCTCAGGCCGGTGGAAACCGTGCCCTTCGGTGCGGTAGTACAGGCTCTCCACCGGTGAGCCGGCCGCCTTCAGCGCTGCCTCCATGCGCTCGGTGTGCTTGATCGGCGCACGCGTGTCTTCGCCGCCAGCGGCCAGGAACACCGGCACTTTCAGCTGCGCGGCCAGGTTCACCGGCGAACGGGCTCCTAGGGTCTTCGGATCGCCTACCCATTCGCGCTGCCAGGCCATGGCCGAATCGCTCAACTGTGCCTCACCACTGAACATCAGCGGCAGGTCGTACACACCGACGTAGCCGGCCGCGCACTGGTACAGTCCGGGTTCGCGGATCGGCCCCATCATCGCGGCATACGCACCGTAGCTGGCCCCATAGATGCAGATGCGGTTGCTGTCGGCGATGCCCTCTGCGATGGCCCAGCGGGTGGCGTCGGTCACATCGTCCTGCATGGCCGCGCCCCACTGCTTCGCACCCGCCTGGGTGAACGCGCGGCCATAGTTGGCCGAACCACGGAAGTTGACCTGCAACACGGCATACCCTGCTGCTGCCAGCATCTGCGGCTCGTTGCTGTAGCTGCCCTCATCGAATACGCCGATGGGGCCACCGTGCGGCAGCACGACCAACGGCAGATTGCGCCCTTCGCTGCCCGGCGGCAGGGTCAGGAAGCCGTGCAGCGTCAGTCCGTCGCGCGCCTTGAGCGAGAACGGACGCACGGTGGCGGCCAGTTTCGGGTCGATCCATTCGCTGCGGCTGAGCAGATGCTCGGCGGCCTTCGCGCGGGTGTCGAACAGGTAGAAATCCCCGGGATTGCTGCCCGACCACGTCTGCACCACCACCTTGCCGCCATCACGGGTACTGGAGGTGATGAACACCGGGCCGCCGAACGCCGCTTCAAGGCTGCGGTACTGACGGGCATCGGCGCCCTTCTCATCGAAGAACCGCGTACGCGGTGCATCGCCGGCAAACAGCGCGCCCACCGGCACGCGGGTGCCCGGGCGGAAGATGATCGCGTAAGGATCGACCACGCCATCGCGCAGCACCTCGCGCCGTTGGCCGGTCTGAGGGTTCCAGCTGACGATGGCATCGGGCCCGGTGGGCTGCTCGACCTGCAGATAGGCCAGCGCGCCATCTTCGGAGAAGCCGATTGCGGTTTCTATCCGGTGGCTCAGCGACTCGTCATTGACCAGCGACCACTGCGCATTGGTCCCGGCGCGGTAGTAGAGCTTGTTGACGTTGTCCGACGCTGCGCCGTGGGCGAAGCGCACTTCACCCTGATGATCGGTAGTGAAATCGGCACGCTGCACGGGTGAACCGGAAACGCGCACGCGACGCCCACTGACCACGTCAAGCCGCTCGACCCGGGCGTAGGGGTCCTCGGCGAAGGGCCATACCGCGATCAGCACATTGCGGTCGTCGCCCGCCAGTTCGTCGGTGAGGAAGGCCGCGACGTCCTCCACCTTCTTCGGCTGGATGCGCGTGCCCAACCCGCGCCCCTGCACGCGGTAGCCGACCAGCAGTTCCCCGCCCTTGCCATCGACGTTGACCCCGTACAGTTCACCGGTGGGCTGCGGCGTATCGAGTACTCCGAGCTTCTCGGCCAGGCCGACCAGCAGGCGCTCGTTGCTCACCCATTCAAAGGTGTTGGCGTGGTTCTTGTCCTGCGGGCGGAACACGCCGGCAGGCTTGCGGTCGGACGTGCGCAGGATGACCAGCGCGGTGGAATCGTCCAGCGGTACCGTGCCGGCAACGTAGTCGCCGCCGGGCGAGAGCTTGACGTTCGAAAACGACTCCGGTTTCAGGTACTTCTCCAGGTCCACCCCGCCGGTACCCGCCGACGTCCCGCCCACCACCGCGCACAACAGCGCGGCAAGTACAGTCCTTCGCATCCTTCCCCCTCCCTGCCCGGACACCCGGTCCAGATTCGCCGATTCTAGGCAGGCCCGCGATGGCTCCGCCAGTGGCGAGGCCGCCATCGCCGGACTCAGGGCGCCTTCTCCGCATTGCCAGCGGCCGTCACCTGCGCCGTTGCTCCGCCCAGGCTGCGCGACAGGAACGCCAGCAGGTGGCCGTAGTAGTCGCGCTGGTTGGCCAGGTTGTACAGCCCATGCCCTTCGTTCTTGTAGTACAGGGCCTGCACAGGCGTTCCGGCCTGCTTCAATGCCGCCTCCATCCGCTCGGTATGCAGCACCGGTGCGCGCTGGTCTTCGCGGCCGGCGGCCAGCAGCACCGGCACGCCAACCTGCGCGGCCAGGTTGACCGGCGAGCGTTCGACAAGATCCTTGGGCCGTCCCAGCCACTCGCGCAGGTAGATCAACCCGGATTCGTCACTCTGGATATCCCCGCGCGCATACATCAAGGGCAGGTCGTAGATGCCAACGTAACCTGCCGCACAACGGTAAAGACCCGGCTCTCGCACCGTCCCCATCAGCGCCGCATAGGCGCCGTAGCTGGCCCCATAGATGCAGATGCGTTCACGGTCGGCAATTCCCTGCTCGATGGCCCAGCGCGTGGCATCGGTCACATCATCCTGCATCGCCGCGCCCCACTGTTTGCGCGCAGCCTGCGCATGTGCGCGCCCGTAACCGGCCGAGCCACGGAAATTCACCTGCAGCACGGCATAGCCGGCGGCCGCCAGCATCTGCGTCTCGGTGGAGTACGTGCCATCGTCCAGGACCCCGATCGGACCGCCATGCGGCACCACCACCATCGGTAGCGCGCGCATCGGCACCCCCGGTGGCACGGTAAGGAACCCATGCAGGGGGCGGCCGTCGCGGGCCTGCAAGGTGATGGCGCGTACGTCGGCACTCTGCGCCGGGTCGATCCAGTCGCTGCGGCTGATCAGGTGCCGGGCGCGCTTGCCCAGCGTGTCATACAGGTAGAAATCACCCGGATTGCGGCCCGACCAGGATTCCACCAGGACAGTGCTGCCGTTGCGGGTGCTGGAGGTGATGTATACCGGAGCACCCAGCGCGGTTTCCAGGCTGCGATAAAGCCGGGCATCCTCCGAGGTCTCATCGAAGAAGCGCGTGCGTGGGGTAGTGCCCATGAACAGCGCGCCCACCGGCACCTGCGTACCGGGGCGGTGGATGATGCGTGCAGGGTCGGCGATCTCATCACGCAGAACCGTTCGCCGCTCGTTGCTCTGCGGGTCCCAGCTGACGATCACGTCGGGGCCTTCGGCCTGCTCCACCTGCAGATAGGCCAGGCGGCCGTCGGCCGAGAAGCCGATGGCCGCTTCGTTGCGCGGGTTCAAGGCCTCGTCGTGCAGCAGTATCCATTCGCTGCTGGCACCGGCGCGGTAATACAGCTTCTTTTTCTGGTCAGGTCCGACGCCGTAAGCGAAGCGCACTTCGCCCCGGGCGTCGGTAGTGAAGGCGGCCTGCGCGATCGGCGCGCGCGCGACCGCGTTGCGGCGACCGGTGCTCACGTCCATGCGTTCGATCTGGGTGGCCGCGTTGTCGGTGAACGGAGTGACCGCCACCAGCACGTTGCGATCGTCGTCCTTCAACTCATCGGTGAGGAAAGCCGCCACCATTCCCGCAGGCTTGACCTTGATGTTGGTGCCCAGTCCGGTTTCAGCGGTGCGGTAGCCGACCAGCAGTTCTCCCCCCTTGCCGTTGGCGTTGATGCCGAACAGCTCGCCGGTGGGCGCCGGTCGATCCAGCACACCCAGCTTCTGCGCCATGCCCACCAGCAGGCGTTCATTGCTTACCCAGTCGAAGGTATGGGCGTGGTTGTTGCGGGGTGGGCGGAAGGTGCCGACCATCTTCATGTCGGCGATCCGGTAGATCGCCAGCGCCGTACCCGCCTCGATCGGAACCGTGGCAGCCACGTACTCGCCACCCGGCGAAATCTTGATGTCGGCGAATGCTTCCTGCCGCAGGTAGCGGTCCAGGTCCCCCCCGCCGGTACCCGCCGACGTCCCGCCCACCACCGCGCACAGCAGCGCGGCAAGCACAATCCTGCGCATCCTTCCCCCTGAGAACGGACTCCCTGCCCGCAGTCTCGATTCTAGGCAGGCAAGCGGCCGCGCCGCCAGTGGGCAGAAAAAACGACGGCACCGTTGCCGGTGCCGTCGTTGCCACTACCTTGGAGAGAGAGTAAGGACGTGGGTTCGGGGGGCGTGCGCCGGGTCAATGGACCCCGCGCATCGCCAGAGTGAGGGCCAGGATGCTGAGGATCACCGCGATGGTGCCGTCCAGCACGCGCCAGGTGCTGGGCTTGGTGAACAGCGGCGCAAGCAGGCGCGCGCCCAGGCCCTGCGCGGTCAGCCACAGGCAGCTGGCGGTGACCACGCCGGCCGCGAAGGCCATGCGCGCATTGCCGAAGTTCTCGGCGATGGAGCCGATCACCATCATGTCCAGCCAGAAGTGCGGATTGATCAGCGAGAAGCCGACTGCCGCCATCAGCACCGCACGACGGCTGCCGTCATCGCTGTCGGCTTCGCCCATGCCACCGCCACCGGCGATCGCACGGCGTGCCGACTTCATCGCATACCAGGCCAGGAAGGCCACACCGGTCCAGAGGACGGCGGTGGTCAGCCACGGCAGCGCGGTGGTGAGCGTGCGCAGGCCGGCCACGCTGGCGAAGATGAAGATTGCATCGATGGCCGCGCAGGTGGCGACCACCGGCACGATGTGCTTGCGCAGGATGCCCTGGCGCAGGATGAAGGCGCTCTGGGCGCCGACCACGGCAAACAGGCCGATGCCGGTAGCCGCACCACTGAACCAGGCACCAAGGCCGGTGCTGGCGGAGATGACCGAGAACATGGGATTCACTACCTTGTCTTGCTTGGGGGGAGCGGTGCCTCGCGAAGGCGGACAGCACCGGAACGGGCGCCATTGTCGCGCCGCAACATAGAAAAGACGAGCTAAACTTACTAAACCAACATTAGCGGAGCTTAATCGCCATGCGCATCGACCATGCCCAGCTGCGGGCCCTGGCTGCGGTGATCCGCGAAGGCAGCTTCGACCGTGCCGCGCAGTCGCTCAACGTCACCCCCTCGGCCATCTCGCAGCGGGTCAAGGCACTGGAAGACCGCATCGGCCGCCTGCTGGTCAAGCGCGGCACGCCTGCGACCGCGACTGTCGAGGGCCAGTTGCTGGTGCAGCTGGCCGAGCAGACCGCCCTGCTGGAGCACGACGCGCTGCACCGGATGGGCCTGGCCGACGAGGACCTGCCGCAGGCCAGCATCCCCGTAGCGGTGAACCACGACAGCCTGGAGACCTGGTTCCCACAAGCCGCCCAGCAGTTCGCGCAGGGCACCGGCACCACCCTGGACCTGCGGGTGGAGGACCAGGACCACACCGTCGAACTGCTGCGCCAGGGCACCGTGCTGGGGGCCGTGACCACCCTGGACGAGCCGGTGCAGGGTTGCCAGATCCACGCGCTGGGCAGCATCCGCTACGCCGCCACCTGTACGCCGGAGTTCCGCGAGCAGCACTTCGCCAAGGGCGTGACCGCACAGGCGCTAGCGCAGGCACCGGTGCTGGTGTTCAACCGCAAGGACGACATGCAGTCACGCTTTGCCCGGCGCATGGCCGGCGCCGACCTGCCCAGCACCGCGCCGACGTGGTGGATTCCCTCCACCCGCGCCTTCGTGCAGGCCAATCTGGGCGGGCTGGGCTGGACGATGAACCCGCTGCCGCTGGTCAAGCGCCATCTGGACGCCGGGCGCCTGGTCTACGTGCGGCAGCGCGCGTGGGAAGACGTGCCGCTGTACTGGCAGCACTGGAAAGGCGACGTGCAGACGATGGCGCTGCTGACCCGGGCAGTGCTGGACGCCGCCTCGGCACTGGTGCAGCGCAGGCGCTGAAGAGGGGACGGAGAGGATCAAGTCGCTTGTGCTACAAACGCCTTGATCCCCTCCGCCCCCTTTTCATGCAAGCATCGGTGCGACCGACGAGGGGGCTGACCGATGGAAACCGAACCGGTATTCCTGCATATCCGCGTGGTGATGGGGATCATCCTCGGCCTGTCCATCACCACCCTGTTGAAGGGGCTGGCGCAGATCATCGAACACCCGCAGCGGCGTGGCTGTTCGGCGCTGCACCTGTGCTGGGTGGTGTGGACGCTGGTATCGCTGGTGACCTTCTGGTGGTGGGAATTCCGCCTGGTTGAAGTACACCGCTGGACGTTTGAAATCTATCTGTTCGTGATCACCTACTGCGCGACCTGGTTCCTGCTGTGCGCGCTGCTGTTTCCCGAAGACCTGCGCGAGTACGGCAGTTACGGCAACTACCTGATGCAGCGTCGACGCTGGATCTTCGGGGTGGTCGCGATATTGACCCTTCTGGATCTTGTGGATACCGCGATCAAAGGGGGAAGCCGATGGCGGCTGCTGGGCGAGGCCTACCCCCTGCATACGGTGCTGATGCTCATCGTCGCCGCGCTGGGCTGGCATCTGCGCAGTACGCGCGCGCAACTGGGGCTGGCCGCAGCGACGCTGGCCTATCAACTGGGCTACTTCGCGACGGAGTACTTCACCATCGGCAGTGAGTGAGGAGCGCCGCCGGTCTCCATCCAATCTCCATAGGCGTCGGCCACAATCGCCCGGTTCCATTCGACCGCAGGTTTCCCAGATGACGATCCACTACCGCAATGCCCGTCCCGATGACGCCGCCGCCTGCATCGACCTGCGCGGGCGTACCCGCGAGAACGCCTTCAGTGCCGCGCAACTGGCCGAACTGGGCATCACCGAAGAGAGCTGGGCCGCAGGTATCGCCGATGGCGATTCGATTGGCCGCGTCGCCTGGGAGGGCCAACGGATGGCCGGTTACTGCTTTGCCGACCGCGAAAGCGGCGAGGTGCTGGTGCTGGCCCTGCTGCCGGAATTCGAGAACCGTGGCATCGGCCGGCAACTGCTGCAGGACGTGGTCAGCCTGAGCCGCGATGCCGGCCACAGCCGCCTGTTCCTGGCCTGCTCGGCCGACCCGCGCTCGCGTTCCCATGGCTTCTACCGGCACTTGGGCTGGAAGGCGACCGGCGAGATCGATGAGGCCGGTGACGAGATCCTTGAGCTGGCGTGATCGAGGGCATCGCCGGGCATGGCCCGGCGCTACCGGGTGAGGGTGCCGCAAGCCATCGGATGCTGCGTTGCATCAAAATCGGACCGGAAGCGGTTAAAATTGCCACAGGAATGCTGCAAGGCGTTGTTTCTTCACGCTCTTTCCCTGTTTCTTGCGCATCCTGACCCCCTTCCCCGCCAACGATCCCGCCCCCATGAAGAAATTTGGCAAGGCCCTGCTCGCCCTGCTCGTGCTGCTGTTGCTGGTGGCCGCGCTGTTCCTGTACTGGCCGCTGACCCAGCGCTCGGTGCCCGCCGCGAACAACGACAAGCCCGTCGATGTCGTGCTGGTCGGCGCCGGCATCATGAGCATCACCCTGGCCACCTACCTGCAGGAACTGCAGCCGGACTGGAACATCCAGGTCTACGAGCGTCTCGACGGCGTCGCCGGTGAAAGCTCGGACGGCTGGAACAACGCCGGCACCGGCCACTCGGCATTCGCCGAACTGAACTACACCCCGGAACTGCCCGATGGCAGCATCGAGACCAAGCGCGCGGTCGGCATCGCCGAATCGTTCGAAGTCTCGCGCCAGTTCTGGTCGCACCAGGTGAAGGAGGGGCGGCTGAGCCAGCCCAGCGACTTCATCAACCCGACCCCGCACATGAGCTTCGTCTGGGGCGATGACAACATCGCCTACCTGCACAAGCGCCAGCAGGCGCTGGTGAAGAACCCGCTGTTCTACGGCATGCAGTACTCCGAGGACCCGGCGCAGATCAAGCAGTGGGCACCGCTGCTGATGGAAGGCCGCGACCCGAAGCAGAAGGTTGCCGCAACGTGGATGCCGCTGGGCACCGACGTCAACTTCGGCGTCATCACCCGCCAGCTGACCGCCGGCCTGCAGCACAGCCCGAACTTCGGCCTGCACCTCAACCACGAGGTCAGCGCGTTGCGGCAGAACGCGGACAAGAGCTGGAACGTGACGGTGAAGGACCTCAAGGCCGGCACCGAATCGACCACCCACGCCCGCTTCGTGTTCATCGGTGCCGGTGGCGCGGCGCTGAAGCTGCTGCAGATGTCGGGCATCCCGGAATCGAAGGACTACGCCGGCTTCCCGGTGGGCGGCCAGTTCCTCGCCTTCCAGGGCCAGGACGTGACCTCGCGCCATGGCGTGAAGGCCTATGGCATGGCCGAGACCGGTTCGCCGCCGATGTCGGTGCCGCACCTGGATGCGCGCAAGCTGGATGGCAAGCCGGTGGTCCTGTTCGGGCCGTTCGCGCTGTACAGCACCAAGTTCCTCAAGCACGGCTCGTGGTGGGACCTGTATTCGTCGGTCAACCACAACAACGTCGGCCCGATGCTGGAAGTGGGCAAGGACAACCTGGACCTGGTGCAGTACCTGATGGGCCAGGCGCGCCTGAACGATGCCGATCGCCAGGCCGAACTGGTCAAGTACTTCCCCAATGCCAAGCCGGGCGACTGGAAGCTGGTCACCGCCGGCCAGCGCGTGCAGATCATCAAGCGTGATCCGCTGAAGGGCGCGGTGCTGCAGTTCGGTACCGAGATCGTGACCGACAAGGACCACACCCTCGCTGCGCTGCTGGGTGCCTCGCCGGGCGCTTCGACCTCGCCGCCGATCATGCTGGACCTGATGGCCAAGGCCTTCCCGGAACAGATGAAGGCCGGTTGGGAAGCCCGCCTGCGCGAGATCGTTCCCTCGTACGGCCGCAAGCTCAACGAAAGTGCCGCGCTGACCAACGAGATCCGCACGTTGACCAGCCAGACCCTGCACCTGCCCTACCTGGAGGTTCCGGTGGAAGCAGGTACGACGCCTGCACTGGCACCGACGGCCGCGCCGGCCCCGGCCAAGGAAAAGCGCAACGCCAACGAAGAGCTGCAGGCGCTGTAAGCCTGCGCTTGGCGGATGCCTGCGGACGGCCACCTTCGGGTGGCCGTCTGCGTTTGCGCGCGGCGACGGGGCGGATCCCTCCCGCACGGGAGGGCTCTGACCCGTTCCGGGAGACCCCTCGCAGGGTCAGAGCCCAGTGCCTGCGGCAATGGGATCCGACCCCGCCCTGACGCTTGCTGCGCGCCTGAAAGCCCCTGCGCAATGACGCGAATTGTAATGTTGTTAAGAATTATTTACATTTGCGTCCTGCGCAGTGACCGCGCCCCTCCCAGATGGACCTGACGTGCCCGAAGCCGCCGCCCCGGGTGCTGGACGACTGTTGCCGCCCCTTCCCCGCCTCTACGCTCCGAGCCCGCCATGACCCAGATTTTCCCCAGCCGCCTGCCCCGCCGTGCGCTGCTGCCCGCCGCCCTGCTGTCCTGCCTCACCCTGGCTGCGCCGTCGGCATTGGCCGAGGTCGCTGCCTACGCCTCCGACGCCAAGACCCTGGACCGGGTGAGCGTGCGCGCCGAGCAGTCCGCGCCACCATCGAGCACCACCCGCCTGCCGATCACCCTGCAGGAAACACCGCAGTCGTCGACGGTGATCGGCCTGCAGCGCCTGCAGGACGAATCGTTGTTCAGCCTCAACGACGTGATGCGCAATGTCACCGGCGTCAGCGTGTCCTTCTATGACACCCAGCGCCCGCTGTACTACGCGCGTGGTTTTGCCATCACCGATTTCCAGGTGGATGGCATTCCGACCTACAGCGGCTCGACCAACCAGGAATACGACACCGCCTTCTATGACCGGGTGGAAGTGATCCGCGGCGCCAACGGCCTGCTCAGCGGCGCGGGTGTGCCGTCGGCCACGGTGAACCTGCTGCGCAAGCGCCCGGGCAAGGAGTTCGACGCTTCGTTCTCGGTCAGTGCCGGCAGCTGGGACTACCGCCGCATGGAAGCGGACGTGACCGCACCACTGACCGCCGACGGCCGCTTCCGCAGCCGCGTGGTCGCCGCCTACACCGATCGTGATTTCTATTACGACCGCTACAAAGAGAACAAGATGGCCGGCATGGCCGTGCTGGAAGGCGATGTGACCGACAGCACCACGGTCACCGTCGGCTACCAGACCCAGGACAACAACCCGGTGGGCTCGACCTGGGGCACCGTGCCGTTCTTCGACAGCCAGGGCAACTTCGCCCATCTGCCGCGCTCGACCAACCTGGCACCGAAGTGGAGCTACTGGCAGCGCGAGACCAGCACGGTGTTCGCCAACCTGGAGCAGCGCTTCGGTGACAACTGGCTGCTGAAGATCAACACCGCCTACACGCGTGGCAACGTGCAGAACATGCGCCTGTACGGCACCGGCAATCCCGATCCGGTGACCGGCGCGGGCATCTACCTGCGCACCGCCGCCGGCGATTCGGAAGACACCCGCCGCAACGTCGACGCCTACCTGACCGGCACCTTCAACCTGTGGGGCCAGCAGCACGACGTGACCGTGGGCGCGCAGTGGGCCGACCTGGAAGGCACCACCAACACGCTGGCGCTGAACTATCCGCGCGACTGGGCTCGTTGCGGCAGCGAGCGCTGCTACTACATTCCCAACGTGCACACCTGGGATGGCGACATCTCCGAAGTGACCTACACCCTCACCGGCGCACGCCGCGTGGCCAAGACCACGCAGAGCGGCTTCTACCTGGCCACCCGCCTGCGCCTGGCCGATCCGCTGGCGCTGATCGCCGGCGCACGCCTGAGCCGCTGGCAGACCCAGACCCGCGCCTACAACGCGGCCGGCGCCTACACCGCCACCAGCGGCGCGTACAAGGTGAGCGATGAGGTGACCCCGTACGTGGGCCTGGTGTACGACATCACCCCGAACGTGGCGGCCTATGCCAGCTACACCGAGATCTTCAACCCGCAGAACTACAAGGACCGCAACGAGAACCTGCTGGCGCCGGTGCAGGGCTCCAACCTGGAAGCGGGCCTGAAGACGCAGTGGTTCGACGGTCGCCTGACCGCCAACGCGGCGGTGTTCGAAGCCAAGCAGGACAACTACGCGGTGCGTGACATGAGCGTGCCGGAAGGCTCACTCAGCGACGGCAGCTCGGCCTACATCGGCGTCAACGGCACCAAGGCGCGCGGCTGGGAAGTGGACGTCAACGGCGAGATCCTGCCGGGCTGGACGGTCAATGCCGGCTATACCCACGTCAAGGTGACCCGCGCGGCCACCGATCTGCTGTACGCCAATCCGGCCGAAGACCTGCTGCAGCTCAACACCCAGCTGCAGCTGCGCGGCGCGCTGGAACGCCTGAGCATCGGCGGTGGCGTGCAGTGGCAGAGCAAGGTGCAGGGCTACAACATCCCCTACCCGCTCGGCGGCACGGTGACGGTGAACCAGCCGGCGTATGCGCTGGTGCAGTTCAACGCCAACTACCGCATCAGCGACAACTGGACGGCGACGCTGAGCGTGCGCAACGCGCTGGACAAGACCTACTGGGCCAACCTCGACTACAACAACTATGGCGAACCGCGCTTCGTGGCGGCCAGCCTGCGCTGGAAGTTCTGAGCAACCCGGGAACGGTGGGTTCCGACCATTGGGGGGTGCCCACTGTTGGGGGGGTGGGTGCCGACCGTTGGTCGGCACGCTTCTGACGCTCCGCCACGACCCACGGTCGTGGCCCACCTGAATGGGCCCGCCTTCGCGCGGGCCTTTTCTTTGCTGCACTGCGGGTTGCACACCCCTCCGTAATTATGGCGTAATTATTCCAACGCCATTCGGAAGTCCGTCGATGAACCCGAGTTGGGACACGCTGGAGCGGGGCCGCCAGGCGCGGCTGGAACGCGCCGCGCCATGGGCCAGGGGCCACGAGGTGGCGGCTGGCGATGTCGCCGAGCTGCTGCACGCGCTGCTGGAGCCGGGCGACAAGGTCTGCCTGGAAGGCAACAACCAGAAGCAGGCCGACTTCCTCGCCCAGACGCTGGCCGACCTCGACCCGGGACGGGTGCATGACCTGCACATGGTGCAGTCGGTGCTGTCGCTGCCCTCGCACCTGGATGTGTTCGAACGCGGCATCGCCTCCAGGCTGGACTTCTCCTTCTCCGGGCCGCAGTCGGTGCGGCTGGCCAACCTGGTGGCCGAAGGACGCATCCAGATCGGTGCCATCCACACCTACCTGGAACTGTTCGGCCGCTACTTCATCGACCTCACACCGCGTGTGGCACTGGTCGCGGCGCAGGCCGCCGACCGCCACGGCAATCTCTACACCGGCCCCAACACCGAAGACACGCCGGTGATCGTGGAGGCCACCGCATTCGGTGGCGGCATCGTCATCGCCCAGGTCAACGAGATCGTCGACACCGTCCCCCGCGTCGATATTCCTGCCGACTGGGTCAACTTCGTGGTGCAGGCGCCGCGCCCGAACCATATCGAACCGCTGTTCACCCGCGATCCGGCACAGATCTCCGAGATCCAGGTGCTGATGGCGATGATGGCGATCAAGGGCATCTACGCCGAGTACGGGGTGAACCGGCTCAACCATGGCATCGGTTTCGATACCGCAGCAATCGAACTGCTGCTGCCGACCTACGCCGAGTCGCTGGGGCTGAAGGGAAAGATCTGCCAGCACTGGGCGCTCAACCCGCACCCGGCACTGATTCCAGCCATCGAATCGGGTTTCGTCAAATCCGTGCACTCGTTTGGTTCGGAACTGGGCATGGAGAAGTACATCGCCGCGCGCGGGGATGTGTTCTTCACCGGCGCCGATGGTTCGATGCGCTCCAACCGCGCGTTTTCGCAGACCGCAGGGCTGTATGCCTGCGACATGTTCATCGGCTCCACCCTGCAGATCGACCTGCAGGGCAACAGCTCCACCGCAACGCGCGACCGCATCGCCGGCTTTGGTGGTGCGCCCAACATGGGTTCGGATGCACGCGGCCGCCGCCACGCCAGCGACGCCTGGATCAAGGCGGGCCAGCAGGCCGCGCGGCCCGGCGAGATGCCACGCGGGCGCAAACTGGTGGTGCAGATGGTGGAAACCTTCCGCGAGCACATGGCGCCGGCCTTCGTCGACCGCCTCGATGCCTGGGAACTGGCCGAACGCGCGAGCATGCCGCTGCCGCCGGTGATGATCTACGGCGACGACGTCAGCCATGTGCTGACCGAGGAAGGCATCGCCAACCTGCTGCTGTGCCGCAGCCCGGAAGAGCGCGAGCAGGCGATCCGCGGCGTGGCCGGCTATACCGCCGTGGGCAGGGGACGGGACCGCGCCATGGTGGAAAATCTGCGCGACCGCGGAGTGATCCGCCGCCCGGACGATCTCGGCATCAACGTGCGCGATGCCAGCCGCGATCTTCTTGCCGCGCGTTCGGTGAAAGACCTGGTGCGCTGGTCCGGCGGTCTGTACGACCCGCCCAAGCGCTTCCGCAACTGGTAAGGGCCACGCCATGGAAACCCTCGACTATCGATTCGCCGGCACGACGCCCGTGCGCTTCCCCACCGATGCGGTGCTGGTGGGCGTACTGGCCTCGGGCAACCTGGAAATCCTGCTGGAACCGGCCGACCTGGACGGTGCGATGACCGTGCGCATCATCACCGCTGCACGTGGCTTCGGCACGGTATGGCAGGCGGTGATCGCCGACTTCGCCCAGCGTCATCCCCTGCGCGATGTACGCGTGTCGATCAATGATGCCGGCGCTACACCGGCGGTGGTCAGCCTGCGCCTGGACCAGGCCGTCGAGACCCTGCTTGCCGGAGGCCAGCCATGACGCTCGCACAGCGCATCAGCTATTACGAAGCCGATGCCCGCGCGCGCATCGCCGGGCTGCTTGATGCAGGATCGTTCCGCGAATTTCTCGGCCCAGCCCAGCGCGCCATCAGCCCGCATCTGGCGCAACTGGACCAGCCGGCCGCCTTCGACGATGGCATCGTCGTCGGTGAGGGACGCCTGCACGGCAAGCACGTGCTGGTGGCCGCGCAGCAGGGTGAATTCATGGGCGGCGGCGTGGGTGAGGTGCATGGCGCCAAGTTGACCGGCCTGCTGCGCCGCGCGGCGGACACCCATCCCGATGGCGTGCTGCTGCTGCTCGATACCGGCGGTGTGCGCCTGCATGAAGCCAATGCGGGATTGATCGCCATTTCCGAAATCATGCGCGCCACGCTCGCCGCGCGGGCCGCCGGGATACCGGTGGTGGCGCTGATCGGCAGCGGCAACGGCGCCTTCGGTGGCATGGGCATCGTCGCCCGCTGCTGCAGCACGGTGATCATGTCCGAAGAAGGACGGCTGTCGCTGTCCGGCCCCGAAGTGATCGAGACCGTGCGCGGCGTGGAGGAATTCGATTCGCGCGACCGCGCATTGGTGTGGCGGGTGACCGGTGGCAAGCACCGCTACCTGATCGACCAGGCGCAGGTGCTGGTGCCCGATGCGATCAGCGCGTTCGCCGAGGCCGCCTCGGATGCGCTGCAGCCCGACACCGCCAGCGCCGACCCCGACGCGGCACTGGCCGCGTTGCAGGCACGCCACGCCGCGTTGAAGGCGCGCGTACAGGCGTGGGGCGACTGCAACGATGGCCTGCAGATCTGGGCACGCCAGGGCATTGCCGACCCGGAACGTCTGGCGCTGCTGGAAACCGATGCCTTCCTTGCCGCCACTGCGCACCGGAGCCTGCCATGAGCCTGCCATTGAATTCGCTGCTGGACGCACTGTTCCCGCGTGGCCATACGATCGCGGTGAACGATTCGGTACTGACCGGCACAGCGACCACCGACGACGGTGAGGTGACGGTGATCGGCACCACCGACAGGATCGAAGTCGGTGTGGACCACGCGCTGGTGCTGGCCGACACCGTGCTGGCCAGCACCGCTGCTCATCCGCAGCGTCCCATCGTGATGCTGGTCGATACCGCCGGCCAGCGGCTGGCGCGCCGCGATGAACTGCTGGGCATCAACGGCTACTTCGCCCACCTCGCACAGACCCTGGACCTGGCCCGCCGCCGTGGCGCGCGCCTGGTCACGCTGGTCTACGGCGAATCGGTCAGCGGCGGCTTCCTGTCGTTCGGGCTGATGGCCGACCTCATCCATGCCCTGCCCGATGCGCAGGTGCGGGTGATGGATCTGCGCGCGATGGCACGGGTGACCAAGAAACCGTTGGAAAAACTGCAGGCGCTCAGCCTGACCTCGCCGGTGTTCGCACCGGGCGTGGAGAACTACGTGGCGATGGGCGCAGTGCAATCGCTGTGGGATGGCGATCTGGCGCATCACCTGCTGGACGCACTGCGTGCAGCCGTCGACGGTGACCATCGCGCTGCACTGGGCGCCGAACGGGGTGGCCGTACGCTGGCTGCGCAGGTAGCCACTGCTGTGAGCCAGGGCAATGCCTGAGCGGCCGGCCCGGCACACGCTGGTCTGGCTGTCGGCCGATGCCGATTGGCGGGCCGACCTGCCCGCGCACGAGCCGCGTCTTGCCGCCTGGTTCGCGCAGGGCTTCCCTGCAGTGGCGGCGCGTCGTGCCGCGGATGATGCCGATATGCGCCTGCGATTGGGCGTTCCGTTGCCACCGGCCGAAGGCAAGCAGCGCCTGTCGTTGCGCGTACCGCTGTGCGACGTCGCGCACATGCGCGCTCCGCCGGCGTTGAGCGAGCTGCTGGCAGCAGGCGACGCAGGTGTTCCACAGCCGTGGCAGGAATCACTCCACGACCTGCAGGCACTGGCGCCGGCCCGTGTGTTCGGCGCCTTCGCCTGGCAATGGCTGACCGCCCTGCCCTATATACATGAGCGTTCGGACATCGACCTGCTGTGGCAGGTGACCGATGCCGCGCAGGCCGAGGCGCTGATCGCGCAGTTGCTGGCATGGGAGACCCGCCATCCGCATCGCCTTGATGGCGAGCTGTGCCTGCCCGATGGTGGCGCGGTGAACTGGCGCGAACTTGCCGGCCGCAGTCGCCAGGTGCTGGTGAAACGCCTTGATGGAGCCGCTTTGGAAGCGCGTGATGCACTGTTCGCCACGCGCGAGGCGATCGCATGATCGCCGCCCCGAAGCCGTCGCCGGCCCGCGACGCGGTGGTCGACAGCGCACGCCTGGGACGGCTGGCCATTGCCAGCCTGCACGCCGAACTGGCGTGCGCCCCGAAGCCGGGCCTGGTCACCCCGTTCGACAGCGGCAGCCATGACGACATGGATGCCGGAACTTTCCTGCGCAGTCTTTTCGCCCTGCGCCACTACTTCACGGCGGTGGCCAGGGCCGGTGCCGCGGGCGCCCCCTTCACAGTGCTGCGCGATCACGGTATTGCCGCTGAAGCGGCCATGCTGGCCGCCACCGGCGGCATCAACACCCATCGCGGTGCGATCTTCAGCCTTGGCCTGCTGGTGGCCGCTGCTGCTGAGCGCAGGCGCATGCATGGCCATGCCGTGTCGGGCGCGCAGGTGTGCCTGACGGTTCAGCAGTGGAAAGACGCGCTCATCACTGCGCCGCTGGACCCGCACAGCCCGGGACAGCGCGCACGTGCGCGTCATGGAGTCTGCGGCGTACGCGAACAGGCTGCCGCCGGCTACCCGGTGCTGCGCGAGCTGGCCCTGCCTACCCTGCGCCATGCGATGGACAGCGGCCTGCCGCGCGACGCCGCGTTGTGCCAGACGCTGATGCAGCTGGTGGCACAGGTGGACGATCTGAACCTGCTGCATCGCGGCGGTACCGAGGGCCTGCGCTGGGCGCAACAACAAGCGGCCACATTCCTTTCCGCCGGTGGCGCCTTCGCGCCGGACTGGCGCGTGCGCCTGCAGTCCATCGGCGATGCGTTCGTGAGGCGTCGGCTCAGCCCGGGTGGCAGTGCCGATCTGCTGGCCTGCGCCTGGTTCCTGCTGCAGCAGGAGGGCGCATGAGCCTGGCCCTGCTCTGCCCCGGACAGGGTGCGCAGCATCCGGCGATGTTCGACCATGTGCGCGGCATGGCCGCTGCACGCGCGGTACTGGATGCGGCGAGCGACGCGCTGGGGCGCGATGTGTTCGCGGCCGCGGCCGACGACGACCGCTTCGACAACGTACAAGCGCAGCCGCTGCTGTGCGCCGCCAGCATCGCGCACTGGCATGCCCTGCGCGGCGCCGTGCCGGACCCGATCGTGGTGGCCGGGTACAGCATCGGCGAACTGGCGGCACATGCCATCGCCGATAGTTTCGACGTGACCACCTGCCTGTCCCTGTCGGCCCAGCGCGCACGATTCATGGACGCCGTCAGCCCGGTCGATGCCGGAATGCAGGCGGTGCTGGGGCTGGACCGACAGAATGTGCAGACATTGTGCGAAATCCACGGCACGCACGTGGCGATCGCCAACGGCACAGATCATTTCATCGTTGGCGGCACGCTGCCGGCACTGCGTGCGCTGGCCGCTGCCGCGCACGCACAGGGTGCCGAGGTGCGCGTGCTGCCGGTACATGTGCCGGCGCATACGCCACTGCTGTCGGCGGCGGTCGCACCGTTTGCCGCCGCACTGCAGGCCACCACGTTGCACGCGCCGCGCCTGCCGCTGCTGGCCGGCATCGACGCACGGCCGGTGCGCGACACCGCAGCGGTGGTGCACACGCTGTCCGCGCAGCTGGCACAGACCATCGAATGGGCACAGGTGATGCGCCAGGCCTTCGAGCGCGGCGCGCGCGTGTTCCTGCAGCTGGGCCCGGGCAACGCACTGGCACGCATGATCGCGCCGGCCTATCCGTGCTGCGAGGTACGCGCGATCGAGGAATTCCAGAGCCTGGACGGCGCGGCGGCGTGGGTCCGCAGCGCGCTGCAGCGGCTGCAGTAACAGGTTTGAGCAGTACGTAACGCGCAGTACGTAACAGGCCATACCCCGGGATGGCGGGCTTCCATCCGTGCAACACGCGAATCAGGTGTCTGGGAGGGCGCATGACTCCACAAATTGCAACGATCATCGGTCTGGTGATCATGTTCATCGTCGCCACCGCGATGCCGATCAACATGGGCGCCGTTGCCTTCGCACTGGCCTTCATCGTCGGCGGGCTCTGGGTCGACATGGGGGGCAAGGAGGTTCTCGCCGGCTTCCCGGGCGACCTGTTCCTGACCCTGGTCGGCATCACCTACCTGTTCGCGATCGCGCAGAAGAACGGCACCATCGACCTGCTGGTGCACTGGGCGGTGAAAGCGGTACGCGGCCATATCGTGGCCATCCCGTGGGTGATGTTCGTGATCACCGCCGTGCTGACCGCCTTCGGCGCGCTTGGCCCGGCCGCGGTTGCGATCATCGGCCCGGTCGCGCTGCGCTTTGCCAAGCAGTACAACATCAATCCGTTGATGATGGGCCTGCTGGTGATCCATGGCGCGCAGGCCGGTGGCTTCTCGCCGATCAGCGTGTACGGCAGCATCACCAATGGCGTGGTGCAGAAGGCCGGGCTGGAAGTCACCGAAATGGCGGTGTTCCTGACCAGCCTCGGCTTCAACTTCATGATGGCCACGATCTGCTTCTTCGCCTTCGGCGGCATCGCGCTGCTGCGTCGCGGTTCGATCACTGCGGCGGGCACGGTGGGCAACGCGGAGCTGGCGATGGCCGGTGGCCCGCAGGCTTCGTCGCGGCAGTTCGCCATCGAAGGCCACGGTGCGCTGGTCGCAGCCGGTGGTGGCACCCTGTCCAACGATCCGGTGGCACTGGATGCGGTGGGCCTGACCCGCGAGCGCTTGTTCACCCTGATCGGCCTGCTCGGCCTGGGTGTGGCCGCGCTGATCTACAACCTCAACGTCGGCCTGGTCTCGATTACGGTTGCGGTGGTGCTGGCCCTGCTGTCGCCGCAGAGCCAGAAGGGTGCGGTCGATGGCATCAGCTGGTCCACCGTGCTGCTGATCTGTGGCGTGGTCACCTACATCGGCGTGCTGGAACATGCCGGTGCCGTGGACTTCATCGGCCACGGCGTCTCCAGCATCGGCATTCCGCTGCTGGGCGCGCTGCTGGTCTGCTACGTGGGCGGCATCGTCTCCGCATTCGCCTCGTCGGCGGCGGTGCTGGGTGCCACCATTCCGCTGGCGGTGCCATTCCTGATGCAGGGCCATCTCAGTGCCGCAGGCGTGATCTGCGCGCTGGCGGTGTCCTCCACCATCGTCGATGTCAGTCCGTTCTCGACCAACGGCGCACTGGTGGTGGCCTCGGCCGCGAAGGAAGAACGCGAAACGCTGTTCCGCCGCTTCCTGGTCTACAGCGGCCTGGTGGTGGCATTCGGCCCGCTGCTGGCGTGGCTGGTGTTCGTGGTGCCGGGCTGGATGTAAATGCCTGCGGTAGTGCCGGTCGCTGGCCGGCAACCTCGTGGATCCGTCGAACGATCACGGGTTGCCGGCCAGCGGCCGGCACTACCTGGCGTTACACTTTCCGCATGGCCATCGCTCCCGCTCCGCGTCCTCCGAAGAAGCGCGCCCCTCTGTATGAGGAGGTGGCCGAACACGTGCGCGAGCGGATCTACGACTACCGCCTGCCGCCGGGCGAGTGGATCGACGAACCGGCGCTGTGCGAGGAACTGGCCATCAGCCGTACGCCCCTGCGCGAAGCGCTGAAGCTGCTCGCCGCCGAAGGCCTGGTGCAGATCGATGCCGGCCGCGGCGCACGGGTAACCCGGCTGACCCTGGAAGACCTCAACCAGCTGTTCCCGGTGATGGCGATGCTGGAAGGCCGATGTGCGCATGAAGCGGTCAAGCACATCGACGACGCCGGCGTGCAGCAGCTGGAGGACCTGCACGCGGCGATGGAAGCGGCCGCCGCCGAGGGCAACATCGCCGAGTACTACCGCAACAACTACCTCATCCACGAGACGGTGCAGCATTACGCCGGCAACCCGTGGCTGATCCGCATCACCCACGACCTGCACCGCATCCTGAAGATGCATCGCGGCCGCCAGCTGCTGGCGCCGGGCCGCACCGCGCAGTCGCTGGCCGAACACCGCGAACTGATGGACTGCTTCCGCCAGCGCGATGCTGCAGCCGCCGAACGCACGATGGAACGCCACCTGCTCAGCCAGGGCCAGGCCTTGGCTGCGTATGTGGCCAGCGGCGGATTGTTGAACGTGCCTGCGCCGTTGCCGACCGAAGGCGGAAGCTGAGTTCATGGGGTTGCCGGCCAGCGGCCGGCACTACCGGGGCGTGACCTCGCCTCAATCGCCGCCGCCGCCGCAGCTGCCGCCGTCTCCGCCCCCACCGCTGTCGCCACTGCTGCAGTCGGAACTGCTGTAGCTGTGGTGGCTGTTGCTGTCTCCGGAATAGCCCCCGGAGAAATCGGCCGGTCCACCGCCGCTGCCATCGGCGCGCGCGGGCGAACCATCGGCGGTAGCCATCGCCATGCACAGGATCGCGCCGACCAGCGGCAGCAGCCACACCACCAGCAGCTGCCCGGCGCGGCTGCTGACGGGAAGGTCGTCGCGCCCCAGCACCACGAAGCTGGCCACCAGGTTCAGCCCCAGCACCAGGGCAATCAGGACGAGGGTCACAGCCAGCATGGCGCAGCTCCTTGCGACGGGTTCGGGCCCGCAGACGATACCACCGCCGCCGGTTCGCCCTGCCTGTCATGAAGATGGGACAATGTAGGGCGCGCCGGCCTGCCCTCGGGGCCGCCGGCCCCCCTGCACCAGACGGAAGAAGAAGAACAACAACATGCTGAAAGTCATTTTCGATACCGACCCGGGCGTCGACGACGCGCTGGCTCTGCTGTACCTGCACAAGCACCCGCAGATCGACCTGATTGGCGTCACCACCACCTTCGGCAATGCCTCGGTGGAGTCGACCACCCACAACGCGCTGTACCTGAAGCAAGCCTGGGGCCTGTCCGCGCCGGTCGCGCGCGGCGCCGACGGCCCGCTGCAGCCCGAAGCCACCCCGGAAGCCTGGCCGGTGCACATCCATGGCCACAACGGCCTGGGCAACCACCCGGTGCCGGAAGCGCTGGACGCAACCGCCGACAGCCGTCCCGCGCACCAGCTGATCATCGACCTGGTGCGCGCCCATCCGGGCGAAGTGACCCTGGTGGCGGTCGGCCGCATGACCAACCTGGCGCTGGCCCTGCAGCAGGCCCCGGACATCGCCGGCCTGGTGCGTGGCGTGGTACTGATGGGCGGTGCGTTCCACGTCAACGGCAACATCACCCCGGCGGCCGAGGCCAACATCTGGGGCGACGCGGAAGCGGCCGACATCGTGTTCACCGCCCACTGGCCGGTCACCGCGATCGGCCTGGACGTGACCACCCGCGTCGAGATGAATCGCGACGGCCTGGACAAGCTGGCCGCGATCGGCGGCGCCGATGCCGAACTGGTGCGCGCCCTGTCGCAGGACTACGTCGACTTCTATCTGCAGGCCGGCCACAAGGGCATGGTCGTGCACGACTGCTGCGCCTGCATCGCCCTGACCCGCCCGGAGCTGTTCCAGTTCGAGCGCGCCAGCGTGCGCGTGGCCACCGACGGCGTCGCCCGTGGCATGACCATTCCCAAGCCGGAAGGCATGGGCTTCGGCCCCAGCGTGTGGGACGGCCATGTCCTGCAGTCCATCGCCATCGGCGTGGATGCGGCCGCGGTGCTGGCCGACATCGAGCAGACCCTGAAGGTCTAAGCGCTCACTGCCCGCCCCGGGACACGGGGCGGGTCTTCGGCACGGTCTCCGGCAGCGTCCACAGCACCGGCAGCACCAGCACCGCCACCAGCGCGATCATCGCCCCCGGTGCCGCCGCCCAGCCGCTGCGTTCCACCCACCATTGCGCCAACCACGGCGTCGCCCCGCCGAACACTGCGGTGGCCATGGTCACCCCCAGCGCCAGACCACTGACCCGGCCCTCGCCGGGGAACTGCTCGGCCGTGGCCGGTGCCGCCACCGCACTGATACCGCCGGCCACACAGGCCAGGCTCACCGCTGCCAGCACGATGCCCAACGGCGCAGCAGAGGCCATCCAGCCGAACATCGACAGCGGCAGCAGCGCCGCCAGCACCGTCAGCCCCAGCAGCAGCGGACGCCGCCCGAAGCGATCGGACAGCGCCCCGCACAGCGGGGTGATCGCGATCACCGCCACCGCCGCAATCGTCGACAGCCACAGCGCATCACCTTCGTCGTGCCCCTGTGCGTGCAGGAATGCTGGCACATAGGTGATGCCCACGTAGTAGGTGATCGAACCCAGTGCGGAAATCGCGAACGTGCGCGCCACCGCACCAGGATGGTTGCGCAGCACGTGCCGCAGCGGCGTAGCCGGAATGCTGCCTTCGCGCCGCTGCCGTTCGAACTCCGGCGATTCGTGCATGCCCGAACGCGCGATCAGGATCACCAGTGCCAGCGCCGCGCCGAAGAAGAACGGGATCCGCCAGCCCCAGCTGTCCAGCTGCGGCGCAGGCAGCAGGGCCACGGTGAGCGCGGAGATCGCCACAGCCAGCAACGCGCCCACTTCGCTGGCCGCCGAGGCCAGCGAGGTGACCAGGCCACGTCGTCGCGCCGGCGCGCTTTCCAGAAGATAGGCGACCACGCCGGTGTATTCGCCGCCCACGGAGAAGGCCATCACGCAGCGCAGGATCAGCAACAGCACGCCAGCAGTCGCACCGGCAGTTGCCGCGGTCGGCAGCAACGCGGTGGCCAGCATGGCCGCGGCCATCAACGCCATCGAAGCCAGCAGCATCCAGCGCCGGCCGAGCCGGTCACCCAGGTGGCCGAAGCACAGCGCACCGAGCGGACGCATCACGTAGGACACCGCGAACCCGGCCAGGGTGACCAGCATCGCCTCTTCGCCACCGCCGAAGAACACCCGCGACAGCACCGTGGCGAAGTACAGGTACAGGGTGAAGTCGTACCACTCCACCACCGTGGACAGGCCGGCCACCCACATCGAGCGCTGCCGTCCTGCGGTCATTGCGTGCTTTCCTTCATGGCCGCAGCGTGTCATGAAGGCGGTGACGATGCAGTAGATCCACGCCATGCGTGGATGGCCTGCCCCGCCAGACTTCAGGCCGGCAACTGCAACAGCGCCTGCAAACCGCCGCCCTCGCGATTGTGCAGCCGTAGAGAACCACCGAGCGATTGCGCCAACTGCACGGCGATGGCCAGACCGAGCCCGGTACCGCCGGTATCCCGGTTGCGTGAGCTTTCCAGCCGATGGAAGGGCGCCAATACCGCCTGCAGCTGCTCTTCGGGAATACCGGGGCCACGATCGGAAATCCGAATCCACACCCTGCCCGCCTCGTCGCGACCGGCATCAATCTCCGCGCTCCCGGCATAGCGCAAAGCGTTGTCGACCAGATTGCCGACCACCCGCCGCAGTGGTTGCGGCCACGTCTGCACGATCAGGCCGCTCGGGGCGCCACCACTGACTGGCTTGCCCACGTCCTGGTAATCGCCGACCACGCTGGACAGGAATGCCGCCAGATCCATTGCCACCGGCTCACCACTGGCCACATGGCTGCTGCGCGCGTACGCCACGCCTTCGCGTACCAGCTGTCCCAGATGGTCCAGGTCGGCCAGCAGCCGTTGCTGGGTGGCGTCTTCAGGCAGCGTTTCCACCCGCAGCTTCATCCGCGTGATCGGCGTCTGCAGATCGTGCGAGATTGCCGCCAGGATCTGCAGGCGTTCACTGACATGACCACGGATGCGGGCCTGCAGTGCGTTGAGTGCCGTTGCTGCGGTGCCTACCTCCGCTGGACCGTCTTCAGGCAGCGCCGGCCCGTCCTGGCCGGGCTGCAGGTGCTCCATCGCGTGCGACAGCTGTGCCAACGGCCGCATCGCCAGCCGTACCGCCAACCATGCGCACAGCAGCAGCAGCGCCAGCTGCGCCATCAGCACCAGCGGTAACCAGCGTGCCAGTGGCAGGCCGGACGGTGTGACCTCGATGGTCAGCGGCGTGCCGTCGTGCAGGCGCAGCTCCACTTCGAAGCGCTCGGGCATACGCGAGACCTGCCGCGCCTGCAGCGGATATCGACGCCGCAGACTGTCATCGATGATGCTGGTGACCTGTCGCGCACGATCAGTCTCCGGCGCAGGGCCGGCCGCGGCCGGGCGCAACAGATAGCGGTAGGTTCGCCGTTCCAGACGCGGCACCCACGCTTCGCGCTCGCTGGCGGGCAAGCGCTCCAGCAAGGCCACGCTTACGGCCACGTCCTCGTCGAGGTTGCGCAGCATCATGCTGCGGGTGGACTGGTAGCGCTCGTAGAACAGCAGGCCGAACGACAGCGCATGGGCCAGAGTCAGCCCACCCAGCAGCAACAGCAGCAGCCGCGCCGACAGCGTGCGCGGCCACGGCAGGCGGCGCGCCGCGGCGTTCATTCCTCCGGCCCCAGCAACTGCACCGGCACGCTGAACACATAGCCTTCGCTGCGCACGGTCTTGATGTAGGTCGGCTCACGCGCATCGTCGCCCAGGCGCTGGCGCACGCGGCTGACCAGCAGGTCGATCGAGCGGTCGAACAGCTCCGCATCGCGGCCCTGGGTGAGGCTGAGCAGCTGGTCGCGGCTGAGCACACGGTTGGCGTGGTCAAGGAACACGCGCAGCAGCCGGAACTCGGCGCCGCTGAGCGGATAGGCGGTGTCCTGCGCGTCCAGCAGGTGGCGGGCGGTGGTATCCAGGCGCCATTCGCCGAAGGCCAGCTGGCGGCCGGCTTCGCTCACCTGCAGGTTCGGCGGCAGCATCTGCGTGCGGCGGATCACCGCGTTGATGCGTGCCAGCAGTTCGCGCGAGGAGAACGGTTTGGTCACGTAATCATCGGCGCCCATTTCCAGGCCGATGATGCGGTCGGTCTCATCATCGCGGGCGGTCAGCAGCACCACCGGCACGGCGCGGTGCTTGCCGGCCCGCAGGTTGCGGCACAGGCTCAAGCCATCCTCGCCGGGCATCATCACATCCAGCACCACCAGGTCCACTGCATGGGTGTCCATCAGCGCGCGCATCGCGCGGCCACCATCGGCCTGGCTGACGCGCAGGCCGTTGCGCTGCAGGTAGTCGGCCAGCATCTGGCGGATGTCGCTGTCATCGTCGACGACAAGGATGTGCGGTACGTGGTTCATCGTATTCTCGATCGAGGCAGGGGCGAAGCCGCGCAACGCGGCCATGGTAGCGCGGCTCAGGGGCTGGCCAGCAGGCGCTGGATCTCGCTTTCGGTACGCGCATAGTCGCCTTCACCGTAGTGCCGGTAGACCACCCGCCCCTGCCGGTCGATCAGGTACAGCGCGGGCCAGAAACGGTTACCCCACGCGTTCCAGATCCGGTACTGGTTGTCCTGCACCACCGGCCAGGTGATATCCAGCCGGTGGATCGCACGGCGCAGGTTCCCCGGCAGCCCTTCATACGCGAATTCGGGGGTGTGCACGCCGATCACGTGCAGGCCCTGTTCCGCGTATCGGCGATGCCACTGGTGAACGTACGGCGCCACGTTGAGGCAGTTGCTGCAGGTGTAGGTCCAGAATTCGACCAGCACCACCTGCCCGC
The DNA here is from genome assembly GCF_000632045.1 of Stenotrophomonas sp. RIT309. Classification (NCBI taxonomy): domain Bacteria; kingdom Pseudomonadati; phylum Pseudomonadota; class Gammaproteobacteria; order Lysobacterales; family Lysobacteraceae; genus Stenotrophomonas; species Stenotrophomonas sp. RIT309. Next base: position 100,662 of record NZ_JFYS01000012.1, on the reverse strand, counting down.
GCAGCTGCTGCAGGGTCAGCGGCGGGCTGTTGTGCCATGGCCCACCGCCGCTGAATCCCGCAGCGGGTGCGGCCTCGGCAGTCTGTGCACCGGCTTCGGGGCTTGGCCACGCAAGCAGCAGCGCAACGGCGCCGAGCAGGGACAGCAGCAGCGGCACGGTATACGCACGAAGCGTGGCCATTGCTCAGCCCCCCTGCTCGGCCAGCGGCAGCTCGGCCGGCTTCACACCGGCAGCTTCCAGGATGCTGTCGGCCACCTGCGCGGGGTGCGAGAGCAGCGAGACATGGCTGCTGCCGATCGACTGCAGCTGCGCGCCAATGCGCTGCGCGGTGGCGACCTGCAGCTGCGGCGAGAGCATGCGGTCATCGCGGCTGACCACGTACCAGCTCGGCTTGCTGCGCCATGCCGCCGTGGTCACGGCCTCACCCAGCGCACTGGCCTTCAACGGCACCTGCGTGCTGTACAGCAGGGCGGCGGCCTTCTTCATCACGTCGGGTGCGAAATCCTGGGCGATGGCATCGGCCGGCAGGGTCAGGTAACCGTCTTTCTCCTGCAGGCGGGTCAGCCCGGGGCCGACCGGGAAGCCTTCGCCCTGCTGCGCGGAGGACTGGCCGACATCCGGTGCGAACGCGGCCACGTAGACCAGCGCCTGCACCTTGGGATCGTCGCCCGCTTCGGTGATGACCGTGCCGCCCCAGCTGTGGCCGACCAGCACCACCTTGCCGGGCGCGGCAGCGATCGCGCGACGGGTAGCGGCAACGTCATCGGCCAGCGAGGTGAGCGGATTCTGTACCGCCACCGCCGGCAGCTTCCAGGCATGCAGGGTGCCGATGACCTTGTTCCAGCTGGAGCCATCGGCGAAGGCGCCATGCACCAGGATGATGGTGGGCGGCGCGCCGGCATCGGCCTGCACGGCGAAGGCGGGGGTGGCGGCGCCGGCCAGGGCCAGGGCAGCGGCAAGCAGGGTGGTGCGGATCATGGGTGGCACTCCGGTGTTGGGAGTGGCCATTTCCGCGTGCCGGTGTATCGCTGCTGTTTCGCTGTGATGCCGAGTTGTACCGGACTGTAGGGCGGCGGCGGGTTCCTACAGTGGGATACATTCGGCCGCTGGGCATGCCCCGGCGCCATCGGGTGGATATCGTTCCCCGCACGCGGGCGCGCAACGCGCCGATGCGCCCCCGATGCGGCGTCTTTGTATCCAACTGTACGAAACCCCTGCCGCAGCCACAGTCGCTGACAAAACCCCGGGCATCGGCACACGTTGCCGATACCTGCGTGGCCCGAAATGGCCTCCATCGACCACCGGCCCGCAGGACACACCCATGATCAGCACCGCCTCCTCCCTCTACACCCCACGCCTGGATGCCGTCGGCCGCTGGCTTTCGCCGCTGGCCCTGCGCGCCCTGCTCGCCTGGGAATTCTTTGAATCCGGCCGCGAGAAGCTGGGCGGCCAGAACTGGTTCGCCGATCTGGAAGGCCGGTTCCCGTTCCCCTTCTCCACCCTGTCCGCCTCGCTCAACTGGCAACTGGCCACCTGGCTGGAACTGGTGGGCGCGGTGATGCTGCTGCTGGGCCTGGCCACGCGCTCGGTGGCGTACATCTTCTGGGTGCTCACCATCGTGGCCATCGCCGCCGTGCACTGGCCCGACCAGTGGAACGGCCTGGATGAACTCTGGCGGGGCTATGCGATCACCGACCAGGGCTACGGCAACTTCAAGCTTCCGCTGCTTTTCCTGGCCATGCTGCTTCCGCTGATCCTCAACGGTGCTGGATCACTCAGCCTGGACCGTCTGCTTGCCGGCCCCCAACACGCCGCCGCAGACGATGACGGCCTCGGCTGGGGCAGCAGCCTGATCGCGCTGCTGCTGCCGGTCGCCGCACTACTGCCCGGCGTCGGCTTCGGCGGTGCCCTGCTCGGCGCCGCGTTGTTGCTGGCCCATGTGCTGCGCCGTCGCCGCAGCGCCTGATCCGCTTCCGCCCTTTCCCACCCTTCCTCGCATCGCGTTCCGTCGCCTTCCAGCGGCGTCCATCCCGCACGCCATGCGTGCACATCCCAAGGAGTCATCACCATGTCTGTCTCGACCAATAACACCTCTGCTTCCCGTCTGCCGCGCATCGGCGCCATCGGCATTGCCCTGGCCGGCGGCCTGCTGCTGGCCGGCCAGGCTGCCGCGATCCAGCCGCTGGCGATCAGTGCCGTGGCCATGAGCGCCGCCGCCGAAGGCAAGTGCGGTGAAGGCAAGTGCGGCGCCAACAAGGCCACCGCCAGCAAGCCCGCCGGCAAGGCCAAGGTAGCCGAGGGCCAGTGCGGCGAAGGCAAGTGCGGCGACGCCTCGTTTGCCCGGACCGACCGTGACCACGACGGAAAGGTGTCGCGTGCCGAGTTCAATGCCGTGGCCGCCAAACGTGCCGCCGAATTCGACCGCATCGACACCGACCACGACGGTTACATCAGCGAGCAGGAAGCGCACGACTACCTGCGCAGCGTCTACACCGCCAATGGCAAGCCGATGCCGAAGGGCCTGTTCTCGCGCGTTGCCGACTGATTGCCCGCACCCGGTGCCGCCCTCGTGGCGGCACCTCATCCCGGAGTACCCACCATGCCCCTGCCTTTGCCTACCGCCAGTGCGGGCCTCGGCCTGCGCCGAGGCCTGATCGATGAACTGCTGGCGATGCCGGCCGATGCCATCGACTTCCTCGAATGCTCGCCGGACAACTGGATCGGCGTCGGCGGTGCACACGGTGCCGCGCTGCGCCAGCTGAGCGAGCGCCACCGCCTGACCTGCCACGGTCTTTCGCTGTCGCTGGGTGGCCCGGACCCACTGGACCGCACGCTGCTGCAACAGACCCGTGCTTTTCTCGACCTGCACCAGGTACAGCTGTACAGCGAACACCTGAGTTACTGCGCCGCCGGGGGCCACCTCTATGACCTGCTGCCGCTGCCGTTCACCGCCGAGGCCGTACGCCACGTTGCCGGTCGCATCGCCCAGGTGCAGGACAGCCTGGGGCGTCGTATCGCGGTGGAGAACATCTCCTACTACGCAGTGCCCGCTGCCGACATGAGCGAGATCGAGTTCATCACTGCCGTGCTTGCCGAAGCCGACTGCGACCTGCTGCTGGACGTCAACAATGTCTTCGTCAACGCCTGCAACAATGGCTACGACGCCTTCGATTTCCTGCGCCGCGTGCCGGCCCACCGCGTGGCCTCCCTGCATGTGGCTGGCCACTTCGACGAGGACGACGGCTTCAAGATCGACACCCACGGCGCGCCGGTGAAGGGTGTGGTCTGGGCCCTGCTACGCCAGGCCTATGCGCACGTAGGCGTGCGCCCCACTCTGCTGGAGCGCGACTTCAATTTCCCGCCGCTGGCCGAACTGCTGGCTGAAGTGCAACAGATCCGCATGGCCCAGGCCGACGCCGAGTTGCCGGAGGTGCCCCATGGCTGAGTCCCTGGCCACGTTGCAGCGGCGCTGGGCCGACCATGTGCGCGATCCCTCGATGCCCGCACCCGATGGCATCGCGGCATGGCGGCTGGCGATCTACCGCCGCCTGTGCATCGCCAGCCTGGACAACCTGCTGGCCGGCAGCCTGCCGCGCCTGCATCAACAACTGGGCGAAGCGCGCTGGCGTGGCCTGGTCGAGCACTACTACGCGTACCACGACTGCCACACCCCGCTGTTCCCGCAGATCGCCAGCGAGTTCGCTGCCTGGCTGGCGGCGCAGGACACGTTCGCGCTGCCCGGCTGGGCGGCGGAACTGGCGCACTACGAGAGCACGCAGCAGGCACTGCACATCGAAGCGCGTGATGCCGGGCATTCGTTGCACTCCATGCCTGCGGGCAGCGACGTGCTGGCGCTGTCGCCGCTGGTGCGGGTACTGGGCTACCAGTGGCCGGTGCATGAGGACGCCGGACTGGACGATGCGCCCGCCAGCGAGCCGACACTTCTGCTGCTGCGTCGCCTGGCGGACGACCGCCTTCAGGTCGAGGAACTGGCACCGCTTGCATATGCGCTGTTGTCGTCATTTGGCAACGAGGGTGCGCGCGTGGACGACGCCCGGCAGGCGCTGGCTGAGGCGCATGGCGTGGCCACCGATGCACTGCGCGTGGTGGCCGCGCCCTTGCTGGGCGAACTGTGCGCGGCCGGCGTGCTGGTCGCGCTGACCGGGTTCTGAGATTGCCGGCCAGCGGCCGGCACTACCCCTATCTGATTCGAGGTCTGACCATGGCTGTTTCCAACACTTCCTTGCTGCATGGCTGGCGCCTGTTCATGGCCATCGCCGCAGTCCTGATCGCCTTTGCGCTGGCAGCCTTCGCTCTGCAACCGGATCTGGCCGAGGGCAGCCGCGCAGCGATCCGGGTCACTGCCCGCACGTCGTTCCTGCTGTTCCTGGCCGCGTTTACGGCATCGTCATTTGCCACCCTGCTGCCCGGGCCGACCACCCGCTTCCTGATGCGCGAACGCCGCATCATCGGCCTGTCGTTTGGGTTCTCGCATCTGCTGCATGCCTTCGCCATCACCGCGTTCGGCATCCTCAATCCGGCGTTCTGGCCAGCGCGCTCCGCCCTTGCCAATCTTCCCGGAACGATGGGTTACGTGGCCATCCTGGCGCTGGCCATCACCTCGCACCGGAGCATCGCCCGGCGCATGGGTCCAACCGCCTGGCGGCGACTGCACGTCACCGGCATGTGGGTCATCGCGGCGGTGTTCACCTATTCGTACTTCAAACGTGTACCCACGAACTTCTGGTATGCGGTGCCTTCGGCACTGCTGTTCACCGCCTTCGTGGTCCGCTGGATCGGCAAACGTGCTCAGTCGCTGCGCCGCAGCGCCCACGCCCGTCCTTCCCTGCCAGCGGCCTGATCATCCCCAACCGGAGTTTGAACATGACAGTCTCTTCCTCTCGCCGCCGTGCACTGGTCATCGGCGGCTCACGCGGCATCGGTGCGGCCATTGTGCAACGCTTGGCCGTTGATGGCCATGACGTCGCCATCACCCACGTCTCGCGCCCCGATGGGGCGCAGGCATCGCTTGATGCCATCCGCGCGCACGGTGGCCGCGCGCTCGCCTTCCAGGCTGACAGCAGCGATGCCGATGCGTTGCGCCGGGCCGTGGCCGCCGCTGCGCAGGCCTTCGGTGGGTTGGATGTGCTGGTGGTCAATGCCGGCCTGTACCGGCATACACCGATCGACAGCGTGGATCTGCCTACGTTGGACCAGCTGCTGGCGGTGAACATACGTGGCGTGGTGCTGGCCATCCAGGCGGCCCTGCCGCATCTGTCCGGCGGTGGCCGCATCATCACCATCGGCAGCAACACTGCCGTGCGCAGTGGTTCGCCCGGCAGCAGCCTGTATGCGATGAGCAAGGCGGCGGTGGCCGCTCTGGTGCGCGAGCTGGCGCTGGAGCTGGCCCCCAGCGGCATCACCATCAACAACCTGCAACCCGGCCCGACTGCGACCGACATCACCGCCGGGCTGGATGAAAAGCTTGCTGCGCGGGTACCCCTGGGCCGCATTGCCCAGCCTGCCGAGATCGCGTCATTGGCCAGTTGGGTAGCGGGGCCGGAAGCGGGCTACATGACAGGCAGCAGCCTGACCATCGATGGAGGCTTCATCCTCTGAGCCGTTGCACGATCCCCCATCCCACACCCCACCGCATCACGGCGCCCGGCGCAGGGTGATCATCGTAATCTCCGACGGTACGCCGATGCGGGCCGGGAACCCGGCCCACAGGCCGGCACCGTTGCTCACGTACAGCGTCATGCCATCCACCGCGTAGCGACCGGAGACGAAGCCGCCGTTGGCGCGCTTCACCAGCTGGTCCATGCCGATGATCTGTCCGCCATGGGTGTGCCCGGACAGCTGCAGCTTCACCCCGCGTGCAGCGGCCTCGCGTGCATTGCGTGGCCGATGGTCGAGCAGGATCACCGGTGCGTTGGGGTCGGCACCGGTCAGGGCGGCCTCCAGGTCGGGCAGCGGCAGGCCATAGCGTGCGGCGACCGGGTCGGTGACGCCGGCGATGGTCAGTGCTGCCCCGCCACGGCGCACCTGGGTGTGGCTGTTTTCCAGCACCTGCATGTGCAGTGCACGGAAGGCCTGCATCCATTCGCTGTACTGCGCGTAGTACTCGTGATTGCCGGTAATGGCGATCACCCCGTCCGGCGCACGCAGGTCCGCGAGTGGCGTGTAATCGTTGCGGCGCGCCTGCACGCTGCCGTCGATCAGGTCGCCGGTGATCACCACCAGATCCGGTCGCAGTGCGTTGCTTGCAGCCACGACCTGGCGCACCCAGTCGCCGGTCAGCAGGCGGCTGGCGTGGATGTCGGTGAGCTGCAGCACACGGTAGCCATCGAAGGCCTGCGGCAGTCCGCTGATGGCCACCTCGATCTGCCGTGGCTTGGGTACGGCCATGCCCTGGCTGACACCGAAGGCACTGAGCAGCAGCGCCAGCACCGCGGCAGAAGGGCGCAGCGCCTTGCTGCGCAGTACGGAAAGGACGCGCGGTGCGCGCAGCAGGCGCGCGGCCAACAGGCCGGCGTCCAGCACCAGCAACGCCAGAGCCAGCAGCAGCACGCCGGTGGAACCGGTGGCCAGCGTGGCAATGACCATCTTCGGAATTTCCGGGGAGGCCATCGTGCCCCAGAAGCTGGCGACGATGCGCAGCTGCACGGCAATGCCCACCAGCAGCACCGACAGCACCACCTTCGACCAGACAGGCAGGCGCAGCGGCCAGAACAGGCGCCAGGCCACATACAGGCCCATCAGAAAACCAATCGTACTCAGCACTACGACAATCCAGAACGGCGAACAGGCCCGCCATGGTGACGGCAGAAGATGGCAATGGATAGTGCCGGGCATGGGCCCAGCCCCGACATCGTCACGCTTCCGGCAGGCGTTCCACCCGCAGCCGCGTGATGCGCCGCTTCTCCATCGCCAGCACGGTGATGCGGATACCGGCCACCTCCAGCGTGTCGCCGATGTCGGGCAGGCGCCCCAGTTGCTCCAGCACCAGCCCGGAAATGGTCATGTAGTCCGCGCTGCGCGGCAGCGACACGCCGGCCAGCCGCTGCAGGTCGTCCAGGGTCAGCGCGCCGTCGGCGTCCCAGCAGTCCTCGCCCTGTGCAACCACGCCATAGCGCTCGTCCTGGGTATCGGCCAGATCACCGGCGATCGCCGCCAGCAGATCGTTGGCCGTTACCAGGCCTTCCACGCTGCCGTACTCGTCCACCGCCACCGCCAACGGCACCGGGTGCTGGCGGATCAGCTCCAGCGCCTGCAACGCACTGGCGCTGGACAGCACGTACTGCGGCTCGCGCAGGTTGCCTTCCAGTTGCAGTGGCTTGCCCTGCAGCAGGTCGGCGAGCAGGTCGCGGCTCTGCACCACGCCTCGCAGGCTGTCCAGATCGCCCTCGCCCACCAGCATCCGTGTATGCGGCGACGCCACCAGGCGTGCGACCACATCGTCGTGACCACGCGCCATGTCGATCCACTGCACGTCGGCACGCACCGTCATCACGCTCGATACCGGACGGTCGGCCAGGCCCAGCACACTGCGGATCATCTCGTGCTCGGCGGGCTGCAGGCGTTCTTCGGTGCTGCCTCGCTCATCGGCTTCATCTTCATCGTGGCCATTGGCCTGGCGCGCACCCAGCAGCCGCAGCACGGCATCGGCAGTACGCTGGCGGAACGGCTGGCGCTGCTCGTTGCGCTCGCGGTTGAAACGTATCCACTGGTTGAACGCTTCCACCAGGATCGAGAACGCGATGGCCGCGTACAGGTACCCCTTCGGAATCCTGTAGCCCAGGCCCTCGGCCACCAGGCTGAAACCGATCATCAGCAGGAAGCCCAGGCACAGCACCACCACGGTCGGGTGCTTGTTGACGAAGCGGGTCAGCGGCTTGCTGGCCAGCAGCATCAGCGCCATCGCGATGGTCACCGCCGCATACATCACGCCGAGGTTGTCGACCATGCCGACCGCGGTGATCACCGAATCCAGCGAGAACACCGCATCGAGCACCACGATCTGCGCCACCACCATCGCAAAGCTGGCATAGACCTTCTTGCCGTCCTCGTGATGCTCGCGGCCTTCAAGCCGCTCGTGCAGCTCCATGGTGCCCTTGAACAGCAGGAACAGGCCGCCGCCGAGCAGGATCAGATCGCGGCCGGAGAAGCTGTGCTCCAGCAGCGTGACCAGTGGTTCGGTCAGTTTCATGATCCAGGCCAACGCAGCCAGCAGCACCAGCCGCATCAGCAGCGCCAATGCCAGGCCGATCACCCGCGCGCGGTCGCGCTGGTGCGGCGGCAGCTTGTCGGCCAGGATCGCGATGAACACCAGGTTGTCGATGCCGAGAACGATCTCCAGCACGACCAGGGTTGCAAGGCCCATCCATATCGAGGGGTCAGCCAACCATTCCATTTCAGGTCCGTTTCGTCAGTAGGGGAAAAGTGGTGCGGTGCAGGCGTGCGGCGCAGCCAGGCTCAATCCGCATCCTGCGCCTGCGCAGGGTCATGCCCGAGCAGGTCGCCAGGGCTGCATTGCAGTTCGCGGCAGATCGCATCGAGGGTGGAAAAGCGGATTGCGCGTGCCTTGCCGGTCTTCAGGATCGACAGGTTGGCCAGGGTGATGTCGATGCGCCCGGCCAGCTCGGACAAGGTCATGCCGCGCTGCTGCAGCATGCGGTCGAGGGTGATGACGATCGCCATCAGATCATGCTCATCAAATCACACCGTCCAGATCGTCGCGCATCGCTGCGCCAACGGTGAACACCCGCGCCAGCACGAACAGCATCAGCACGGCCACCAGGCCGGTGATCGACATGCCACCGCCAACTTCCATCCACGCAAAGTCCGGCCCCATCCAGCTGGCATACAGACCGATCACGATGGACAGCACCTCCATCGCCAGCATCAGCCAGGCCATGCGTTGCAGGCGTACGGCATTGGCATGGGTGAAAGGGCGTTCGTTGGCCGCAGAACGCAGCAGCCGCGCCAGGTGGCGCAGGAACACCAGGCACAGCACCAGTAGTGCGACGATGGCGGCAAGGCCCACGCAGAAATGCAGGAACAGATGCGAACCGTGCACGGCCGCGGCCTGCGCGTCGTGCACGCTGTCCAGCAGCCAGCTGCGGTCGTAGGCCACCAGCGGCACCGCCAGCAGCGCGGCCAGGATGCCCAGCCAGCACATCGCGCGCACCGCTTGCACGGCGGTCTGGGCCAGGGTGAACAAGCCGCGCGCAGGAAGGGCGCGGGCGGGACGAGCGGTCAAGCAGCCTCCGATGTGGAGCGGCCCTGCCGCCCCGGGGTGGATTTATCGATAAACGATATATCACATCCCCGGGCTGTTGGCTGAATCGCGTGTACTCCGGCAGCGCTACCGGGCGGGTGCCGGTGCAGGCGGCGCGGCCTGTTCGCGCATCGCTTCGCCCGGCGTGGCCGAGGCCATCGCCTGCACCCCGGCCTCGGCGGCCTGCCGGGTGACCAGCCGGAAGCGCACGCGCAGCTTGCTTTCGCCCGGCGTTGCCCAACCGTACTGGATCGCCACCTGGTCGCCGGACAATGGACCGCGCGAGGGCAGCGAGCGGATCTGCAGCGGCTTCGGTGCGGCCTGCATCAGCCGCGCGAAGCCCTTCTGCACTACCGCCGGGTCGGCCTTCTCGGCATACACGGTGCAGGTGCCATCGTCGGCCCAGCTGACCGCGTAGCGGCCACTGGCCAACGGCACCATCCATGCCATGCCCGGCTGGCCCTGCAGCAGCGTGGCGGCCTCGGCCGGCTGCAGCGGCGTCAGGCCATTGGCATCCATCAGCGACTGCAACCGCGCCGGCGCGCCGATGTGCTGCATGCAGGCAGTGTCGAACAGTTCGCTGAAGGGATCCTGCGCCGGTGCCTTCGGCGCACGCGCAGGCTGGGCCATCACCACGATCGGCAGCAGCAGGCCAGCGATCAGCCAGGGCGCAGGGCGCATCGGAACTCCACGGAACGGAAAACAGCGGGGAGGATGACAAAGCCGGGAGGCAGTACGCAACGGGCACCCCCGCGCTTGACATCACCTGCCACCAGGGGGAACATCAGTTAACGAATTAGTTAACTACAACCATGGACCGCATCTTCGAAGCCCTGGCCTCCACCGCACGCCGGCAGATCCTGGCCTACCTCAGCGCCGGCGAACTCAGCGCCGGCGAGCTGGCCGAGCGCTTCGATTTCAGCAAGCCGGCACTCTCCAGCCACCTGCGCATTCTGGAAGACGCCGGCCTGATCGAACGCGAGAAGCGCGGCCAGTTCGTGTACTTCCGGCAGGTGCCCGACCGCCTGGCCAACACGCTGTTTTCCTGGGCTGCCGAAGTCTGTCCGGTCGGCGGCCCGCTGAAGCGCGAAGCGCGCGCACGCCGCAAGACACCCGCCCGCTGAGGAGCACTGCGATGCCCGGTTCGACCCGCACCAGCCGTTCGTTCCCGAGTATCCAGCTTCCGGCACACGACGGTGGTGGCCCGGTGGAAGTCACCCTGATCGCGCAGCTCGGCATTGGTGCCGGCGATGCGCTGGTGAGCGATGCCAGCCAGCGCCAGCGCCACCACCCGGCCTTCGTCGATGCGCTGGACGAGCCCTCGGCACGGTTGGGTGGCATGCACCTGCAGCACGGCGATCCGTCATCGCTGTACAGCTTCGTGGTGGGTGCCGGCGGCCATCCCTTCCACCGCCATGCCGGGCCGCGCATGTTCACTGCCATCGCCGGCAGTGCCGGTGCCGAGCTGCGGTTTGCCAGCGCATCCGATCAGCAGCTGGCGGACGATCCCTCGCACTTCCTGCGGTCGCTGCGTCGTGTCCGCATCCCGCCCGATTGCCTGTTCACCGTGCGCTTTGGTGGTGGCACCTGGCACCAGTTCGCCTCGAACAGTCCTGCCCACCCTGCCCTGTTCGCGCTCTCGTGCCACAGCAATGAACTGGCCGGGGCAATGAGCGCGCAGGCTCGCGCACTGGCACAGGCAAACGCCGCGGACATTCCCAGCCTGACCGACGTGCTGCCAGCGGCGCACTGGCCCAGCGCAACCACACTCGCCGCCACGCCGTTGCTGCAACTGTCACTGCAGGCGGCGGCGCCCAGCCTGCGCGCACACCTCTGTGCGCGGACGCGCACATTGCTGGGGCCGCTGCGTCGCTTCAGCCTGGAGCCACTGCGCGGATTCGTGGAGCGGGCGACGCCGGCGTACCCGGTCTGCAGCAGCGCGTCGTCGCCTCCAGCGGGAATGCTCGCCAGCGCCCTGCCGCACGGTCACTACAACGACACGACCACACTGACCCTGCACGGCGGGCAGACCCGCCATCGATCGGCCTCCGCCCTGCTGGCCGACGTACTGGACGGGTTCCTGCGCAACCCGCCGGCGGGCGTCGGCCGCTTGATGGCCCTGCGCAATCGTCTGGTTGCACCACTGCGTCTGCGCACCTCGCCGCTGGGCTGCCCGGTGTCGTCGCTGCTGTCCACCGATCGCAGCCGCGTGTTCGGCGGACGTTTCCCGGTGCTGGATGCCCGAGTAGATGCGGAAGACCGGTGTGCCGAAGTGCTGCTCGGCGCAGACGACCGCCATCTCCGCTTCCGCAGCAGCGTGCGCGTGCAGTTCTGCGAGGACGGCCAGGTCCAGATCAGCCTGGGCTCGCGCGTGCAGACGCTCAATGCGTTTGGCCGCTTCTACATGGCCATGATCGACAGCGCCCATCGCCATTACGTGGCCCCGGCACTGCTGCGCCGCGCCGTTGCACATGCGCTGGCACCGGAACTGGCCGCGTGGTCCGGCACGCCTGCACATTCCTGAGCTGCGGCAGCACTGTGCAGGGGCCCTGTGCGGCCCCCGCGATCAGACCACGATCTCGCCTTCGTCCTCACCATCCCAGTAATGGATGCGGCTGGCGTGTACGTGGATCAGCACCAGACCCGGCGTATCCACGCCCTGCTCGAACCACCGCTCCAGGTCCTTCACCCAATGCTGGGCCATCGTGGCGCGATCGCGGACCAGCGCTGCCCTGCCCTGCACGTGCACGAACAGCGGTGGCTTGCCCAGCAGCGACTTGCTGCCGGTCAGGCCCAGCGCCACGTTCGGGTCGGCGCTGATCTCGCGCACCATATCGGTGTTTTCCATGGTGAAGAACCAGCTGTCGCCTTCGTAGTCCACATCGCCGTTGTTGCTCATCGGGCGGCCAGCGATCTGGCCGCCGGCATGGGTCTGCAGCATGGTGAAATCGATGTCGGCCATTTTCTTGGCCAGTTCGGGAAGGGTGAGCGTGGTCATGGGCAGTTCCTTCAACAGATGGGTGTCCAGCGTCTGCCCGACGCGGTGACCGATGCGTGGATGGCTGCTGGCGCCTTCTTCACGCAGTGGCCGCAGTTGGCATTCCCGCGTGCAGCGCCCCCGCGCTGTGGTGACCGTCACGCATCAGCGCGGATAGCGGAACACCAGGTCATCCGGATCGCTGCGCACCGCCTGCGCATCCAACACGCCGCCGAGGCGGACCGCCACTGCCTGCGAGGCGTGGTTGTCCGCTGCCATGTAGCTCACCAGCGTCGGCAATCCGCGCACCACGAACGCCCAATCACGCAGCGCCGCCGCCGCCTCGCTGGCGAAACCCTGCCCTTCCTGCCCGGCATACAGCAGCCAGCCCAGTTCCTGTTCCGGAAACAGCGGGCCATGGTTGATGCCGACCTGGCCGATGCACTCGCCCGTGTCGCGGCGCTCGATCATCAACGCGCCGTGGCCGAACAGATGCCAGCTGGCCAGGTCGTGGCAGAACTGCCCCCACGCGGCGACCTCAGCGAACGGCCCGCCCATGCCGCGCGCACGGGGCGAGGCCAGGAACGCGGCATACACCGGGAAGTCATCCAGGCATTGCGCACGCAGGCGCAGGCGCGGTGTCTCCAGCACTGGGATGTGGATCATGCGAGTGCCAGTCAGTACACGGCCAGGAAGCCGCAACCGCGGCGTTGTGGTTGGCCCTCGACAGTCACCTGCACGCTGGCCGATGTATCCACGCCTTCGGCGTTGCGGCAGGGCTCGCGCTTGATCTCGACGATGGTGGGCTGCTTGCCCAGCTCACCGTTGAGTACCGTCAACGAACTGGGCGCACCGGCCGGCTGACCGAAGTAGCGCAGCGTTCCAGCGCTGCTGCGGCCAGCAACGGTGAGCGTGGCATCGTGGTTGCCCTTGCCGGTGGAGGCGATCTCGATGGACCAGCCGGCGCCGCCGCCGGTGAAGGCAGGCACCGGGCTGGCATCAGCGGCGATCGTCGGATGACGTGGCGCATCGGCGCCCGGATCGGGCCGCGGTGTGCTGCTGGCGCAGCCAGCGAACAGGCCCGCCAGCAGCGTGGCAGTCACAACGGAACGCAGGGTCATGGCGTACTCCTGGGACGGGCGAGTGGCCAGTCTAGGCAGCAGCGCGTGCGCCACCGATGAACATGCGCCGCGCGCTCATTCTTCATCGCCGGGGGCATCGCCCTCGGCGTCCGGGTCGTAGACCAGCAGGTCTCCGGGCTGACACTGCAGGTACTCGCAGATCCGCGCCAGCGTGTCGAAGCGCACGCCGCGCACGCGCCCGGACTTGAGCAGCGACAGGTTCGATTCGGTGATGCCCACATGCTGCGCCAGCTCGCGCGAGCGCACCTTGCGCAGCGCCAGCATGACATCGAGGCGGATGACGATGCTTCCCATCGGCGCCTCAGATGATCGAATGATGGTCGTCCTCGTACCGCGCTGCGGCATCGAGGAAGCGGGCCACCAGCCACAGTACCAGGGTCACCAGCACGGCCAGCAGGTCGGCACCGTCGATGGACAGGCGCAGCTGGCCGTGCGCGCTGGCCGACAGCAGTGCGCCCAGCAGCGGCGCCAGTACGCCGTTGACCAGCACCGCCAGCAGCAGCAGACCGGCAAAACGGCCGAAGCGGCGGCTGCCCTGCAGGGGGAAGAGGCGCTCGATGCGGACCTGGCCCAGCAGCTGCGCCAGCTGCCACAACGCTGCGGCCACCAGTGCCGCCTGCGCCAGCGCCAGCGTACCGGCCCAGGCCAGCGGCAACCCACCCGCATCCATTTCCGCCTGCACCGGCGCGGTGCTGCCCAGCCACGTATTGGCCAGCGCTGCCACGGTCAACAGCGGCGCCATCAGCACGCCGGCCCACGCCACCCAGCGCAGCCGGCGCGCGGCCTGGACGAGACGCCTTGATTTTTCTGATTCGCGCATAGTAATTTCTGTTTTACAGAAAGTTTTTACCCATCCACAGGATACTTCGGATGACTGCACATTCCAAGCTGCCGCGCGCCCGCGCCATGTCGGTGGCAGCACTCTGCCTGCTGCTGTCCCTGCCCTGCTGGGCGGGCCCGCTCTCCGCCGATGATGCGCGGGAGCGCCTGCGGGAGGCGGCCGACGGCAACCTGTCTGCGTTGGCCGATGCCACGGCCGTGCTGCCCGCGCCGTGGCCGTTGCTGGCACAGGCACGGCAGGCAGCGGCGCAACTGCATGAGCGGCAGGCGATCAGCCTGGCCGAGGCCTTCATTGCCCAGCGCGGCGGTGGCACCTGCGATACCGCGCTGGCGCAGCGGGTCATCGCCGATGCGGCTTTCGCTGCGGCCGACTACGCGCGCGCCGCAGCCGCGGCGCAGGCATCCCTGCACGTGTTCGAACGCTGCCCTGCCGACCGCGATGCAGTGGAGGGAAGCCAGACCCTGGCGACACTGGCCGCTGCACTGGCAAGCGCGCCGCCGCAGCGCGTGCAGCAGTTCACGCCTGCGCCCACGGCATTCGCGCGCGACAAGGTCGGCCTGCCGCGCGCATCGGTGCTCATCAACGGCCGTGCGCAGGAATCGGTGCTCGATACCGGCGCCAATCTATCGGTGATCTCCTCCAGCACTGCGCAACGGCTCGGCCTGCAGATCGGCGACGAGGCCGCGGTGGGCAGTTCGAGCCGGCGCACCGTGGCCACCCGCGTGGCCATCGCCGACCGCCTGCAGTTGGCCGGGCTGGACCTGCGCAATGTGGTGTTCCTGGTGCTGGACGATGCACAGCTGGACATGCCGGTGCCCGGCGGCTACCACATCGACGCGATCATCGGCTTCCCGGTGCTGCGCGCGATGGGCCGGATCCGCTTCGGCGGCGATGGCCAGCTGCAACCGCAACCGGGTGCCGGCGCGGCCGACCTGCCCCGCAACCTGGCGCTGGCGGGCAGCGATCTGTTCGTCGACGCACGCATCGGCGGCATCGAGGTGCCCATGCACCTGGACAGCGGCGCCAGCAGCTCGTCCCTGTCGGCCCATTTCGCCCGCGCACATCCGCAGGTGCTGAAGGACCTGGCGGTAACGCGCCAGCGCCTGGCCGGCGCCGGCGGCAGCAGCGAACGCGCAGTGGCACAGTGGCCACAGGTGACGGTGCAGATCGGCGGGCAGCGCGCGATGCTGCCGTCGCTGGCGGTCACCCTGCAGGATCCAACCGAGGTGAGCGTGCGCAACCAGGGTGTGCTCGGCTGGGATGTACTGGCCGCCTTCCCAGCCTGGACCCTCGATTTCGATCACATGCGGCTGGAGCTGGAAGGCATCAGCACGCGTGAAGCCGCAACGTCGGTCACAACACCGTTGTGATGCAGCACGCAACACGCTGCGCGCGTTAATTCCGGATGCAGAAAGGGCCGTGATCGGCGCGACACGCGGCTAACAGGGCGCCGTTCAAGAATCGCACGGCCATGTGCCAGCCAGGGGATGCAGCGCCTGCCTTGGCCATCGGTTCCCTCTCGGCATCGGCATGGATGGCACATGGACCTGTTCGCCTCGCTCGCGTTCGGCAGCTACCTGCTGGCCTTTTTCATCGTCGCGCTGTTCGCGGCCGCCTACCTGAAACGCTCGGAGTTCATGCCCTACCACGGTGAAGCGGTCGGGCTGGCCTGGGGCGGCGTCCCACCGCGCATGCAGGTGCTGCTGATGGCATTGATCAAGGTGGTCGGCGCGGGCTGGATCGCGCTGGCCGGCGCAGGGGTGATGCTGGCCTGCCTGATCTTTTTCGGTGGTCACTTCGCGCTGCCACAGCTGGTCGCCTTCCAGCTGTTCTGTCTGCTGGCCACGTTGCCACCGGTCGCGGTCGCATCCGGCGTGCGAAAGCGCACGGGTGCCAGGACGCCGGTCTCTGCCGGTGCGGCCGTGGTCGCGCTGTGCTGCATCGGATTCCTGCTGGCCCTGCTGTCGCTGCTGCAACCTGCCTGACCTCCCCCACACCGAGGTTTCCCGCATGAATCCCCAGTCCCTGCTGTACAGCGTGATCAACGGCGACCTTCCTCCGTCCAAGGCCGGCCTGCTGCTGGGGTGGCGTTTCATCAGCCACGATCCCGCACAGGACCAGATCAATGTCGAGTTCGATGCCAGCACAGCCCTGACCAACCCGATGGGCAACATCCAGGGCGGCTTCCTGTCGGCGATGCTGGATGACTGCATGGGCCCGGCGATCTACGCAACGCTGCCGCCCAACCGGTTGGCGGTAACGGTCGAATCAAAGACCAGTTTCGTCAGTCCCGCCCGTCCCGGGCGCATCATCGGCTGGGGGCAGATCGAGCACAGCAAGGGCAGCATCATCTTCACCCGCAGGCGCCTGACCTCGCCCAGCGGCCGCTTGCTGGCCACGGCCAGCGCCACGTTCCGCGTGGGGGCGATGCGCTGGCGCGGCCTGCCGGTGCCCAGCACCGTGGCCCGGCACATGGTCGGCCACATCCTGCGCAGGGCGCAGGCGGACAATGGCTGACCCGCTCAGCGCGCGGCGCGTCCGCTGCCCGCCACCTGCAACCGGTCGCGGCCCAGCGCCTTGGCCTCGTACATGGCGGCGTCGGCGGCACGCACCAGCGCGTGCCAGCCGATCGGATCAAGCGCGCCCTGGGCAACACCGAAGCTGGCCGTGACCCGCAGGATGTCACGGCTGCCCAGCACGATGTCGTGCGCACGCAATGCCACCCGCAGCGACTCGGCCAACCGCCGGCCACTGGCCAGATCACCATCGGCCAGCAGCACCAGGAATTCCTCGCCGCCGTAACGGGCGATGCTGTCGTTGCGGCGCAGATGGCTGCGCAGCAACTGCGCCACCTGCACCAGCACATCGTCGCCGGCCGCATGCCCCTGGCCATCGTTGATCGCCTTGAAATGGTCCACGTCCAGCAGAATCACCACCGCCTGCGTGCTTCCCGCGGCACGCCGCTGTCGTACCCGTTCCTCCAGCGAGCGCCGGTTCAACAGGCCGGTCAGCTGATCGGTATCGGCCAGCTCGCGCAGCTCACGGGTCAATGCCGAGCGCTGGTGCGACTTCGCCCGCAGTACCTCGATGGCATCGAACAGGCGCTGCATTTCCGCCATCGGGTGGGTGGCATGCTGCTCTGCACCCGGCGTTTCCGAGGCGATCTGGATCACCTGCGCCTGCGCCTGCAGCAACGGCCGCAGGATCTGCACGTGGGCGATGCGCAGTGCCAGCGCAAGCAGCAGCAGCGTACCCAGCACGGTGGCGCCCAGCACGGCCAGGCGTACCGCTTCCTTGTTGCGGGTGTGCTGGAAGCGCGCGATCGAAACGCCGAGGTAGCCATCACGCAGCGCTTCCAGCGATTGCAGGGTGGGCACGTAGCGCGCGGTGAACTCGGCCGCCGTCCAGGGTGGCGGTACGCCGCGCCGGCCATCGTCGATCAGCTGTTCCACCATCGGCAGCGACTGGCCGAAGAACTGCCGGCGCGCCATGTCCCAGTGCAGGGACAGCGCCGGCTCGCTGCGGAACACCGATTCATGGCTGGCGGCCAACCGCCACAGCTCCAGCAGGCGGCCCTCGGTCTGCTGCGCGGCGCGTACCTGCGACTCCCGCCACGCGCCGGGCACGGCCAGCGGCGCCATCACGTTGGATGCCAAGCGGCCACCGTGCTCGCGCAGGTCGATCAGGATCTGCCCCTGCATGGCAGGAATCGCGGCTTCGCGATCAGCCGCGACCAGATCGCTGATCTGCACCGAGGTCAGCGCCTGCAGCCGGTCGTACACCGCGAACATGTTGTTGATCGCGTGCTCCACCTCCTCTGCCGAGCGCTCGCCTCTTGGCAGCGCGGCCACCCGGTCGACCGCGGCGCGCGCAGTCTGCAACCGGCGCCGCGCTTCGTGCAGGCGCGGTGTTTCGTCCACCACCCGCGGGTCGTTCTGGAACACGCTCTGCAGGTGCTGCGTCGCTGCGTCCACCCGCTGCCGTGCGACCGCCAACTGCGCGGCCAGTCGGCGCTGCTCCTGCACATCGGTGCTGTCGGCGCCGAGCAGGCTGTTGGCCGGTCCACGCTCGGCCGACACCAGATTGGCCAGTTCGAAGGTCTGCCGCAGTTGCTGCAGGCTGACCAGGTTGGCCTCGGCTTCGGTGTAACGCTGCGTGCCCTGCACCAGCGCGATGGCCATCAGCGGCAGCGTGCACAGCACGAACAGGCCACCGAGGATCCAGAGCCAGGTCTGCAGTCCGTTTGGCGATGCCCTGCGGCCCATCGATGTGTCCCCTGGCGTGCGGATCAGTGTAGCGCTCTGCCCGGGTGAAGGCGGGTCAGATCCAGCGCTGGTCCACCAGTTCGCGCTTCACGTAGGCGTAGAACACCGGCGCGGCTACCAGCCCGGGCAGGCCGAAGGCCGCCTCCATCACCAGCATGGCCAGCAGCAGCTCCCAGGCGCGCGCCTGGATCTCGCCGCCGACGATGCGCGCGTTGAGGAAGTACTCCAGCTTGTGGATCACCACCAGGTACAGCAGCGCAGCCACGGCCACGTAGAACGACACCGACAGCGCGACGATGGCGATGATGGTGTTGGAGATGATGTTGCCCACCACCGGCAGCAGGCCCGCCAGGAAGGTGATCAGCACCAGCGTCTTCGACAACGGCAGGTGCACGCCGAACAGCGGCAGCACGCCCAGCAGGAAGATGGCGGTGAACACGGTGTTGAGCAGCGAGATCTTCACCTGCGCGAACACCACCTGGCGGAACGCGGTGGCCAGGCGGCTGGTGCGGCCGATCAGTTCCTGCGCCAGCGGCCCCATCTTCGGCAGCGGCAGTTCGTCGTACAGCGCGATCATCGCGCCCAGCACCATGCCGATCAGCACCCGCACGCCCACCTGCACCACCGATGTGCCGGCCACGCCCAGCTGGCGCTGGTGCTCGGCGGCCCATTCGTTCACGGCGGCGCGCAGCGCCGTCAGATCCTCGGGAATGTAGGGCTGCAGCAGGGCCGGCACCTGGTGGCGCGAGGTGTTGAGGATGTCCATCAACCGCGCCAGCAGCACGTCCGGGCCACCGGTCTCGTTGCGGAAGAACGAGGCCACGCCGATACCGGCCAGCACCAGCACGCTGATGATCACCGCCGAGAGCACGATCACCGCGATCGCCCGCGCCCGGCCGGGACGCAGCTTGCCTTCCACGGTGGAGGCCAGCACATGGGTCAGCTGGAACACCAGCAGGCCCGACAGCAGGGTCACCACCAGGCCAAGCTTCAGTGCCAGCCACATGCCGAGCAGCATCATCAGCCAGGCGGCGATGCGTGCGGCGGGAGGCCTGGGCAGGGTCGGGATGACGAGGGACATCGGGGCACATCCTGGTGGGGTGGCCCATGGTAGTGGATTGAGGTGATGCGCCCGCGCATGCGCGTTCCTGTGGCGGTCGCGTGCCGTCAGCGTGCGGCCACCGCGCCTGCCGCACGCGCCAATGCGACCGCCTCCTGATCACCCTTGCGCTCGCTGTAGCGATCCACCAGGTAGTCCGCACGATCCCGCGTGAGCAGGGTGAACTTGACCAGTTCCTCCATCACATCCACCACCCGGTCGTAGTAGGCCGAGGGTTTCATCCGCCCGTTCTCGTCGAACTCCTGCCATGCCTTGGCCACCGAAGACTGGTTGGGGATGGTCAGCATGCGCATCCACCGCCCCAGCACGCGCAGCGTGTTGACCGTGTTGAACGACTGCGAACCGCCACTGACCTGCATCACCGCCAGCGCCCTGCCCTGCGTCGGGCGCACGCTGCCGTCTTCCAGCGGCAGCCAGTCGATCTGGTTCTTGAACACGCCGGTGACCGTGCCGTGGCGCTCCGGGCTGATCCAGACCTGGCCTTCGGACCAGTGCGACCACGCGCGCAGGCGCTGCACTTCAGGGTGATCTGCGCCGACGCTGTCGAGCATGGGCAACCCATGCGGATCGAACACCCGGGTCTCGCAGCCGAGGTGGCGCAGCAGGCGCTCGGCCTCCAGCGCCAGCTTGCGGCTGAACGACTGCGGGCGCAGCGAGCCATACAGCAGCAGGATCCGCGGCGGGTGTGCGCGGCCGGCGCCCAGCAGGGTCGGGTCGGGCTGGGGAAGCGAGGCTTCGACCAGATTCGGAAGGGTGGCGCTTGCGATGGATTCATTCATTCGACTATTCTAGAAATATGGAAACGAAGAATGCAATCACCGCCCTTACCGCCCTCGGCCATGCCACCCGCCTGGCCGCGTTCCGGCTGCTGGTCGAAGCCGGCCCGGCCGGACGCATGGCCGGTGACATCGCCGCCGCCCTGCAGGTGCCGCCGGCCACGCTCAGCTTCCACCTGAAGGAGCTGCTGCAGGCCGGGCTGGTCGAGAGCGAGAGCCAGGGCCGCAATGTCTGCTACCGCGCCAACTTCAGCGCGATGACCGGCCTGATCGACTACCTCACCCACAACTGCTGCGCAGGCTCGCCCGATCCTGCCTGCAGCCCCACCTCCCCTGATTGCGCCTGCTGACCGGAGATCTGCTTCGTGACCACCCAACGCGTCCTGTTCCTGTGCACGGGCAATTCCGCCCGCAGCGTCCTTGCCGAAGCCACGCTGCGGGCGTGGGCCGGTCATCGCTTCGAGGTCTTCAGCGCCGGCAGCCAGCCCACCGGCGAGGTCAATCCGTTCGCACTTGCGCAATTGCAGGCCGAGGGCATTGCAACGGCGGGCCTGCGCAGCAAATCGTGGGACGAGTTCGCCGACGGCGCGCCGATGGACCTGGTGATCACGGTGTGCGATGCCGCGGCCGCCGAGGCATGCCCGGTGGTGTTCGGCGATTTCGTGCGCGCGCACTGGGGCCTGCCTGATCCGGCCGCCGTCGATGGCAGCGCGGAGGACAAGGCGGCTGCATTCGCGCAGGCCCATGCCATCGTCAAGGCACGGTTGCTGGCCCTGCTGGCATTGCCCGCAGCTACATGGTCCGACCGCGGGCCGTTGAAGGACGCGCTGGATCGCATTGGCTTCGTGCAGCCCGGGGACGGCCAGGCGTGAGCGCACCACCACCGATGGGATTGTTCGAGCGTTACCTGACCCTGTGGGTGGCGCTGTGCATCGTGGCCGGCACCCTGCTTGGCCACGCGCTGCCGCAGCCATTCGCTGCGCTGGCGTCGGCGGAGGTGGCCAAGGTCAACCTGCCCATCGCGGTGCTGATCTGGCTGATGATCATCCCGATGCTGCTGCGCGTCGATTTCAGTGCGATGCGCCAGCTCGGCCAGCACTGGAAAGGCATCGGCGTAACGCTGTTCATCAACTGGGCAGTCAAGCCTTTCTCGATGGCGTTGCTGGGCTGGTTCTTCTTGCGCCACGTGTTCGCCGACGCGCTGCCCGCCGCGCAGATCGACAGCTACATCGCCGGGCTGATCCTGCTGGCAGCAGCGCCCTGCACCGCGATGGTCTTCGTGTGGAGCAACCTGTGCCGCGGCGACGCCAATTTCACCCTCAGCCAGGTGGCGTTGAACGACGCGATCATGGTGGTGGCCTATGCACCGGTGGTGGCGCTGCTGCTGGGCCTGTCGGCGATCAGCGTGCCATGGGACACGCTGCTGCTGTCGGTGTCGCTGTACATCATCGCGCCGGTGCTGGTGGCCGCACTGCTGCGGCGCTGGATGCTGGCCCGTCGCGGCCAGGCTGGCCTGCAGTCCGCGCTGCGCACGCTGGGCCCGGTCTCGCTGCTGGCCCTGCTGCTGACGCTGGTGCTGTTGTTCGGTTTCCAGGGCGAGCAGATCGTTCGGCAGCCGCTGGTCATCGCCATCCTGGCGGTGCCGATCCTGATCCAGGTCTACTTCAACTCCGGGCTGGCCTACCTGCTCAACCGGCGCCTGGGGGTTGCCCACTGCGTGGCCGGTCCCTCGGCGCTGATCGGCGCCAGCAACTTCTTCGAACTGGCCGTGGCCACCGCCGTGGGCCTGTTCGGCGTGCATTCCGGCGCGGCGTTGGCGACCGTGGTGGGCGTGCTGATCGAAGTGCCGGTGATGCTGTCGGTGGTGCGCATCGTCAATGCATCACGCGGCTGGTACGAGCGGCGCTGAGGCAAGGACGCACCGCGCAGGTCGCCCAAGCTGCCGGCGCCATCGCTCTCAACATCCACTTCACCCGTGATGGGATTCGATGGCCGGACAGGAGCTCCTGCTGCAGCGCCCGGTCGGTTGGGCAAGGGCATACCGCCCTGCATGGTTGTTGATCATCCCCCGCCCTGCCCACCCTGAGGACGTTGCCGTGGACACATCACTTCACTCCCTTGCGAAGCTGGCCGCCCGCGTATTGCTGATGCTGCTGTTCCTGGTATCGGGCCTGGGCAAGCTGTCCGACCCGGCGGCAACACAGGGCTACATGGCGGCGATGGGTCTTCCCGGCATCCTGTTGTGGCCCACCATCCTGTTCGAGATCGGCACGGCCCTGTGCATCCTGCTCGGTTTCCAGACCCGGGCAGTGGCAGCGGTGCTCGCCGCCTTCAGCCTGGTCACGGCCTTCATCTTCCACCACCAGCTCGCCGACCCGGTGCAGCAGATCATGTTCCTGAAAAATCTGGCCATCGCCGGCGGCTTCCTGCTGCTGGCCTGCAGCGGGCCTGGCCGCTTCAGCGTGGACGCCAGGCGCGGCAAGCCCTGAGCCGGGCAAAGCGCGGCATCCCGCCGCCCTGCCCTTGCCTCAGCGACCCTTGGGCGGGGCCGTCGAACCCCGCAGCATCACGCTGAAATCCAGCGTCTGCTGAAGCGGTACATCGACCTGTTCGATGATGGCGAGCAGCAGGTTGACCGCGCGCTCACCGATCTCGCGCATCGGTTGCCTGATGGTCGTCAACGGAGGCGTGAGGTAACGCGATGACGCCAGGTCGTCGAAGCCGACGATGGAGACGTCATCCGGCACGCGGATGCCCAGGTCACGGCAGGCTGCCAGCGCACCCAGCGCCATCTGGTCGCTGAAGCAGAAGATCGCGGTGGGTGCGGTTGCGGGCGGCAGCAGCGCCATCGCGGCCGCATGGCCGGACTCCACGGAAAAGTCACCCGGCACGACGCTGAGGTGGCGCAGGCGGCCACGCGCCCTGCCGGCGGCGCGCACGCCTTCCAGCCGTTGCGTGTGCAGGGGATTGTCGGGCGGTCCGCCCACCACAGCGATCCGCTCGTGCCCCAGTCCGTACAGGTGCTCCATCACAGCGCGCGCGGCGGCCGCGTTGTCGATGTGGACGCTGGGGATGCCCAGCGCGGGATCGAATTCGCATCCATTGACCACCGGTGCAGCGGTACCTCGTTGCTGGACAATTTCGCGCGCCGTCGGCGGCAGGCGATGCCCCAGCACGATCAGACCATCGGCCTCGTTGCGCCGGAGCATCTGCGCGTAGCGCTCCTCGCGCTCGGGCAGGTTCTGGGTGTCGCCCAGCAGTACGGCGTAGCCAACGGCCTGCGCCGCATCCTCCGCGCCCTGCAGGATCTGCGCGAAGAACGGGTTGGCGATGTCCGGCACGGTGACCAGGATCTTGCCGCTGCGCTGGGTCTTGAGTGTCCTGGCCACCGTGTTGGGCACGTAGCCCAGCGCAGCAGCGGCCTGCTCGATGCGCGCGCGAGTAGCCGGCAGCACTTTGTCCGGCCGGGAAAGCGCTCGCGACACCGTGCCTGCGGAGACGCCGACGTGCCTTGCGATGTCGTAGATGGTGGCCATGGCGCTACCTCTTCCTTTCGCTGTGCAGTGCACAACGGGTCTTTCGAATGCCCCTGCTAGGATAATGCAATCGATTGCATCGAGGGCGAATCAACGTGAAGACGCTCAAGGGTCCAGCGCTGTTCCTGGCGCAGTTCATCGGCGACACACCTCCCTTTGATCGGCTGGACACGCTGGCCAGATGGGCCGCGGGGCTGGGCTATTCTGGCGTACAAGTGCCGACCAGCGCGCCCCACCTGTTCGATCTGGCCGAGGCGGCGCGCAGCCAGGCGTACTGCGACGATGTCAGCGGCATGCTGGGCGGACATGGCCTGCAGATCACCGAGCTGTCCACCCACCTGCAGGGGCAGCTGGTTGCCGTCCATCCGGCCTATGACAGCCTGTTCGACGGATTCGCGCCGCCGGACAAGCGTGGCGATCCGGCCGCCCGCCAGGCCTGGGCGGTGGAGCAGCTGCTGCTGGCCGCCAAGGCCAGCCAACGCCTGGGGCTGACCGCGCATGCCACATTCTCCGGCGCACTGGCCTGGCCTTACTTCTATCCCTGGCCGCAGCGGCCACCCGGGCTGGTGGACGAAGCCTTCGCCGAACTCGGCCGACGCTGGCGCCCGATCCTGGATGCCTTTGACGCCTGCGGCGTGGACCTGTGCTTCGAGATCCATCCCGGCGAGGACCTGCATGACGGCGCGACCTTCGAGCGCTTCCTCGACGTGGTGGACCACCATCCCCGCGCGAAAATCCTGTACGACCCCAGCCACCTGCTGCTGCAGCAGATGGACTACCTCGGCTTCATCGACCGTTACCACGATCGCATCAGCATCTTCCACGTCAAGGACGCGGAATATCACTCCAGTGCCAGTAGTGGCGTGTATGGCGGCTACCAGGACTGGATCGATCGTCCGGGCCGATTCCGATCACTCGGCGATGGGCAGATCGACTTCAAGGCGATCTTCTCGAAATTCGCCCAGTACGACTTCCCCGGCTGGGCAGTGCTGGAATGGGAGTGCTGCCTGAAGCACCCGGAAGACGGTGCACGGGAAGGAGCCACCTTCATCCGCGACCACATCATCCGCGTGACCGGACGCGCCTTCGACGACTTTGCCGACAGCGGCACCGATCCCGGATCACTGCGCCGCATGCTCGGGATCTGAGACATCACTGCCTGGGAGGGCAAGCCATGACGCACACCATGTCGCGCTTGGGCGCGATGATGTTTCTGCAGTTCTTCATCTGGGGGGCATGGTTCGTCACCCTGGGAACCTATCTGGTGCAGGGCCCGCTGCAGGCCAGCGCAAGCCAGGTGGCGACGGCCTTCCTCAGCCAGTCCATCGGTGCCATCGTCGCGCCTTTCCTGGTTGGTTTGATCGCTGACCGCTACTTCGCGGCGCAGCGCATCCTTGCGGTCCTGCACCTGGCTGGCGCAGTACTGATGTGGCTGGCGTCCACCGCAACCAGCTTCAGCATGTTCTCCGCCTGCGTCATGGGCTACATGCTGCTGTTCATGCCGACGCTGGCACTGGCCAACAGCGTGGCGATGCGGCACATGCAGTCGCCCGAGAAACAGTTCCCGCTGGTGCGGGTGGCCGGCAGCGTCGGCTGGATCGTGGCAGGCGTGCTGATCGGCTGGCTGGGCTGGGAACAGGCGCATCGGCTCGAGCTGACCTTCCGGATGGCGGCGATGGCGTCGCTGGCGCTGGGCCTGTACGCGTTCACCCTGCCGCACACCCCGCCGCTGGCACGGCAGCGCGACGCCGGCCTGGGACAGATCCTGGGGCTGGATTCGCTGCGCCTGCTGAAGTCACGCTCGTACCTGGTGTTCTTCCTTGCGTCCATCGCGATCTGCATCCCGCTGGCGTTCTACTACAACTTCACCAACCCGTATCTCAACGATCTGGGCGTGCGCGGCGCGGCGGGCCTGCAGTCGCTGGGACAGGTCTCCGAAGTCCTGCTGATGCTGGCCATGCCGTTCCTGTTCGTGCGGCTGGGGGTGAAGACGATGCTGGCGGTGGGCATGGCCGCATGGGTCGTGCGTTACGTCATGTTCGCCTTTGGCGATGCGGGCGGCGGCTTCTCGCTGCTGGTGATCGGCATCGTGCTGCACGGCATCTGCTACGACTTCTTCTTCGTCACCGGCCAGATCTACACCGATGCGCATGCCGGCCCGGCCGCGCGCAGCAGCGCGCAGGGATTCATCACCCTGGCCACATATGGCGTGGGCATGCTGATCGGCACGTTCCTGTCCGGCGCGGTGGTGGAGCACTTCACCACTGCAGCCGGTCCGGACTGGCAGCAGATCTGGCTGTTCCCGGCAGGGGTCGCGCTGCTCGTGCTGATCGCCTTCCTGCTGCTGTTCCGCGACCGGCCAGTGGTTGCGGCCGCACCTTCCACGCCCTGAGGACCCTACCTGATGCCAAAGCCTGGAATCGCCATCGTAGGCACGGGAATGATCGGTGCCGTGCACCGTCGCGCGGCGCTGCTGGCGGGTGCCGACATCCGTGGCGTGGCCGCCTCTTCTCCGCAGCGCGCACGCGACGTGGCGCAGGCGTGGGGTGTCCCGCGTGCCTATCGGGACATCGAGGAGGTGGTCGCCGATCCACAGGTGCAGGTCGTGCACGTATGCACGCCCAACCACCTGCACCGTCCCATGGCACAGGCCGCACTGGAAGCCGGCAAGCACGTGGTCTGCGAGAAGCCGCTGGCCACCACGCTGGAGGACGCCCGCGCGCTGGCGGCGTTGGCTACCGCCAACGCGCTGGTCGCCACGGTGCCCTTCGTCTACCGCTACCACCCGGTGGTCCGCGAGGCGCGCGCACGCATCGCCCATGGCGAACTGGGGCCGCTGCACCTGATTCACGGCAGCTACCTGCAGGACTGGCTGCTGGACCCGGCCAGCAACAACTGGCGCGTGGACCCGGCGCTGGGCGGCGCGTCGCGCGTGTTCGCCGACATCGGCTCGCACTGGTGCGACCTGGTGGAATGGGTCAGCGGCGAGCGCTTCACCGAGGTCAGCGCGGCGTTCGACACGGTGATCGCCGAACGCAGCACCGACACCGGGCAGAGCTTCACCACAGCAGCGGCCGGTGGCGCGATGCAGGCGGTCACCAGCGAGGACGTGGCCGCGGCGATGTTCCGTACCGGCGCCGGGACGCTGGCATCGTTGACGGTCAGCCAGGTATCGGCCGGACGCCACAACCGTCTCTGGTTCGAGATTGATGGCGCCAGGGCCAGCGTGGCGTTCAACCAGGAAGATGCCGAGCGGCTGTGGATCGGCAAGCCCGACCAGCGCGAGGAAGTATTCGTGCGCGGGCCGGGCGCCGGCAGTGCCGAACAGCGCCGGCTGTCGCTGTTGCCGGCCGGGCACGCGCAGGGCTACGGCCACTGTTTCGAGGCATTCGTCGCCGACACCTACCGCGCCATCGAAGGCGAGCGACCGGATGGCCTGCCCACCTTCGAAGACGGCGTGCGCTCGGCGCTGATCGTCGACCGCGTCATCACCTCGGCCAGGACCCGTGCCTGGACCGCCATCGGTTGAACCCCGGGAGCATCTCATGATGAACACGCCTGCCCGCAGAACTGTCACCCTCGCCCTGCTGCTGTTCGCTGCCCTGCCCGTCCTGGCACACGAAGCCGTCAGCCCGCACAGGCCCATCGCCGTGCAGATGTACTCACTGCGCAACGCCGGCCCGCTCGACCAGCAGTTGAAGATCGTCCACGACGCCGGCGTGGATGCGGTGGAAACGGTGGGCACGCAGGGCGTCAGCGCGGCCGAACTCAAGCAGTTGCTGGACCGGTATTCGATCAGGGCGATTTCCTCCCACGTGCAACTGGCCGAGCTGCGCAAGGACCTGGACGGCGTGGTGGCCTTCAACCGGTCGATCGGCAACACCACCCTGGTGGTGCCTTACCTGGACGCGAAGGATCGGCCGACCGATGCCGCAGGCTGGACCGCGCTGGGCAAGGAACTGGGCGCGATCGCCAAGCAGGTACGGGCCAAGGGCATGCGCCTGGCCTACCACAACCATGACTTCGAACTGGTCGACTTCAATGGCCGGACCGGCCTGGAACTGCTGTTCGCAGCGGCCGGGCCGGACCTGCAGACCGAGCTGGACCTGGCCTGGGTCGCGCGTGCGGGCCTGGACCCGGCGGTGATGCTCGGCAAGTTCCGCGGCCGCCTGTTCGCGGTGCACGCCAAGGACAATGCAGCCAAGGGCCAGGCCGAAGACGAGGGCGGCTTCGCTGCCGTCGGCCAGGGTGTGCTGGACTGGCGCGCGATCCTGCCAGCCGCCGCAGCGGCCGGCGTGCACTGGTACATCCTCGAGCACGACCAGCCACGTGATCCGGCCAAGGTCATCCAGACCGGCGCGGACTACCTGCGTGAACACCTGTCCCCCCGCCTGCCAGCCAGCGCGCAGCGCTAGTACGCGAAGGAGTCCTGATTGAAAACGATGCTGAAAGTGGCTGTGATTCTCTGTGCGGCGATGCTGGCAACCACGGCATGGTCCAAGGACGACCCTGCAGCCGGCGCAAAGCTCTACACAGCGAACTGCACGGCCTGCCATGGTGCCGATCGCGCCGGCATGCCGGGCGCATTCCCCGCGCTCACCGACATCGGCAAGCGCCTGGATGCCGCGCAGATCAAGGACAAGATCAGGAAGGGCGGCGGACTGATGCCGCCGTTCTCCCAGCTGTCGCAACAGGAGATCGACGACATCACCAGTTATCTGGCGAAATAGGCCGCCAGCGTTACAGCTCGCGCACCCAGATGTTGCGGTAGCTGACTTTGGCGTCGTGCTCCTGCAGATGGATCGGCGCGCACGCATGCGGTGAATACGAGGGCGGGCCGATGTACTCGGTCCTGCCCGCCAGCACGGTGTCGTCCTGCACCAGCACGCCGTTGTGCAGCACGGTGATGCGCGCGGGCGAGATGAGCCCGCCGCCCGGCGAGAAGCGCGGCGCCTTCCAGAGGATGTCGTAGGCCTGCCACTGCCCCGGTGCACGCGAGGCGTTCACCAGCGGCATGGCCTGCTTGTAGATGGAGCCGGCCTGACCGTTGGCATAGGTCGGGTTGTTGTAGCTGTCCAGCACCTGCAGCTCATAGAGTTCCTGCAGGAAGATGCCGCTGTTGCCCCGGTTCTGGCCGTCGAAACCCTTGGTCTCGACAGGTGTGCGCCACTCGACATGCAGCTGGATGTCGCAGAAGCGCTGCTTGGTGCGGATGCCCTTGCTGCCCGGCACGATGGTCATGGCGCCGTCGGCGACGGTCCAGGGCACACGCCCGCCCTGCTCCGACTCCCAGGCGGAGGCATCCTTGCCATCGAACAGCACGATGGCGTCGGACGGCGCCTTGCCCGGCGGCGTGGCCACGGTTGCAGGCGCGGGCGTCCACACCTCGGTCTTCGCCGGGTCGCGCGCAGGATCGGTGTTGGCCTGCGCGAACGCCGGTGCAGCGGCGAGCACGCCGGCGGCGATCAATAGCGGCGCGATCTTCATGGCGTGATCCATCAGCTGGTCCCCCATGCGGGCGTGCCGGGAACATAGGCCAGCTCGCCGTCGTAGCGGCCCGGCACGGCGACGTAACGCAGCACTTCGGTCGCGCCAACCTTGGAGGTAAAGAAACCGAAGATGGTGAGCTGCTTGAACATCGTGAAGTAATGCGGCATCGGTTCTCCTGCCTCGGCGGTGCCGGTTTCGGTCACCTCGACCGCGTGCTTCCTGGCCTCTGCATCCAGCGCGCGCAGCAGTTCAGTGCGGGCCTGCGGCGCAAGTGAAACGAAGCGGCCGCCGGCGCGTTTGTCGATATCGGCCAGGCCAGCACGGAATGTAGCCTGCTGCCGGGCGGTGTAGCAGTCGCTGACGAACGTCGCCATGAACGCACCGGCGCCTGCGTCTTTCGCCCCCGGCGTTTTCGTCCGCGGCAGGATGGTCTCGGCGATCTCGTCCAGCGTGCCGACATCCGCGTCCGAGAAGCGCGTCTTCGCCCCTGCGGCGGGAGCCTGTGCCTGACCGAGCGCGGGCAGGCCGATCATCGCCGCGCCGGTGGCGGCGACGATCATCTTCAGCAGTTCGCGGCGGTCCATCAGAGGTTCCCCGCTTTCAGTTCGCGCACGGCGTGGTCGGCAGCCCGCGCGGTCAGCGCCATGTAGGTCAGCGACGGGTTCACGCAGGCGCTGGAGGTCATGCAGGCACCGTCGGTCACATAGACGTTGGGCGCATCCCAGACCTGGTTGTGCTGGTTCAGCACGGACGTCCTGCGGTCACGGCCCATGCGCGCGGTCCCCATCTCATGGATGCCCTTGCCCGGGGCGTAGTCGTTGTCGTGCATCTCCACGTCCTTGACGCCGGCGGCCTCGAGCATCTCGGCGGCATCGGCGGCCATGTCCTTGCGCATGGCCAGTTCGTTGGCGCGCATGGATACATCCATCGCCAGCACCGGCAGACCCCACTTGTCCTTGCGGTCCCGGTCCAGGCGGATCGTGTTGTCGTGGTGCGGCAGCATTTCGCCGAAGCCGGTCATGCCGATGCGCCAGTCACCGGGCACGGTCAGCGCCTCCTTCAGGTCAGCGCCGATGTTCAGCTCGGCGATCTCGCGCGACCACCCCGTGCGGCTGGCACCGCCCTGGTAGCCGAAGCCGCGCAGGTAGCCGCGCTTGTCAGCGGCCACGTTGCGGAAGCGTGGAATGTAGAAGCCGCAGGGACGACGGCCGAAGTAGTACTTGTCCTCGAAGCCTTCGACCCGGCCGGAGGCACCCGCGCCGAAATGATGGTCCATCACGTTGTGTCCCAGCTCACCCGACGATGAGCCCAGCCCGCCGTCCCAGACATCGGTGGCCGAGTTCATCAGCAGCCAGGTCGAATTGAAGGAGGAGGCGTTGAGGAAGATGACCTTGGCCGTGTACTGGTAGGTCTGGCCGGTCTCTGCGTCGATGATCTCCACGCCCCGCGCTCGCTTGCGGTCCTTGTCGTAAAGCACTTCCTTGACGATGGAGAACGGCCGCAAGGTCAGGTTGCCGGTCTTCATCGCCGCTGGCAGTGTCGCCGCCTGGGTGGAGAAATAGGCACCGAAGGGACAGCCGAGGATGCACTTGTTGCGGTACTGGCAGTTGACGCGGCCCTGCTCAGGCATCGGCTTGGTGATGTTCGCCGTGCGCGAGTGGATCATGTGCCGGGTTCCGCCGAAGGCCTTCCTGATCCGCGCGGCCACGTCCTTTTCGACGATGTTCAACGGGATCGGCGGCAGGAACTCACCGTCCGGCAGCACGTCCAGCCCTTCGCGCGTACCGGCGATGCCGGCGAATTTCTCCACATGGTCGTACCAGGGTGCGATGTCGGCGTAGCGGATCGGCCAGTCGGTGGCGATGCCGTCCTTGAGGTTCGCCTCAAAATCCAGGTCGGAGAAGCGATAGCTCTGTCGCCCCCACATCAGCGAACGCCCGCCGACATGGTAGCCGCGGAACCAGTCGAACCGTTTGGTCTCGATGTACGGCGATTCCTGTTCGTCGGCCCACATGCCCTGCAGGTTCTCGGCCAGCGCGTAGTCGCGCATCAGCACCGGGAAGGCGGCCTTCATCGCCTGTGTAGGCCGGTTGCGATGCGGGAAATCCCACGGCTCCTTCATCGCGTTGACGTAGTCCTTGACGTGCTCGATGTTGCGTCCGCGTTCCAGCATCAGGACCTTGAGGCCCTTCTCGGTCAGTTCCTTCGCCGCCCAACCGCCACTGATTCCCGAGCCAACAACGATGGCGTCGTAATGATTGTCTGCCATGGATCTCTCACCTGGTGGATATCGTTTCAGACGTCGCAGAGGCGGATGGCCTCGCGCAGCGAACCGACGGGATCCGGTGCCGCAGGCATGAATTCCTGCGCCAGATACCCATCGAAACCGGTGTCGCGGATCGCGCGACAGATGGCGGGGTAATTGAGTTCCTGCTGGTCCCCGATCTCGTGCCGGCCCGGCACGCCCGCGGTGTGGTAATGCTTGAAACAGGCGTGATGCCTGCCGATGGTGGCGATGATGTCGCCCTCCATGATCTGCATGTGATAGATGTCGTACAGCAGGCCGAAGTTGTCCGAGCCGAGCCGCTGGCACAGCTCCACGCCCCAGGCGGAGTGGTCGCACAGGTAGTCGCGATGATCGACCCTGGAGTTCAGCAGCTCCATCACCAGCACCACGCCACGTTTCTCGGCATGCCCGAGGATGCGCTTGAGGCCGGCCTCGGCATTGGCCATGCCCTCCTGCGGGTCCATCCCGTTGCGGTTGCCGGAAAAGCAGATGAGGTTGCGGTAACCGGCATCGGCCACCAGGTCGATATGCCGCGTGTAGCGCTCCACCAGCTCATCGTGGAACTCACGGGCGGCAAAGCCCTTGGTAAGGCCCAGCTCGGCGCCGTTGCACATCGAGCTGTATACGCCATGGGCCTTCAGGGTGGGCCAGTCTTCCGGGCCGACCAGGTCGATCGCGGCAAAACCGATGTCCTTCACCGTCGCGCAGAGCTGGGCGACCGACAGTTGCGGGAAGGTCCAGCGGGCCACAGCGTGCTTCAGGTTGCCCTTGAGCGGCGCAGTGGCGGCAAACGCAGGCAGAACGCCCGCCGCCCCCAAGCCAAGGCTCGCAGCGGCCGCCATGCGCAGCGCATCGCGCCGCGTGAGGCCCGCGGCCGGTCTGATCGAATGGATGGACATCCACCTGCCGGCCTCCCAACCGGTATCAAACGCAACGATTCACGGCAATGCAATCGATTGCACCATAGGGGAGGAAATTGTCTGTTTGCAAGTCGCGGTGCACGAAAATCAATGCTGCGAGGCACAACTCCGCAGGAATCACAGAAAAAGAAAGCCCCGCATGAGCGGGGCTTTCTTTTCTGCTGCGAACGAGCGTTCGATCAGAACGGAATATCGTCGTCAGCGAAGTCATCCATCGGCGGCGCCGACTGCTGCGGCTGCTGCTGCGGACGCTGCTGGCCGTAGCCGCCGCCCTGGTTGCCGCCCTGGTTGTAACCACCGCCCTGGCCGCCACGCGGGTTGCCACCACCGCCGCCGCCGTATTCCTGGCGCGGGGCCTGCTGGCGCTGCGGGCGTTCGCCGCCAGCGAAGTTGCCACCGCCGCCGCCGCCGCCACCGCCGCCGCCTTCACCGCGGCCGCCCAGCATCTGCATTTCATCGGCGACGATGTCGGTGGAGTACTTCTCCACGCCGTCCTGGCCGGTGTACTTGTCGTAACGCAGGCTGCCTTCGACGTACACCGAGCTGCCCTTGCGCAGGTACTCGCCGGCGATCTCGCCGAGCTTGCCGAAGAACACCACGCGGTGCCATTCGGTACGTTCCTGCTGGTTGCCATCCTTGTCCTTGCGGACGCTGGTGGTAGCCAGGCTGATGCGGGTGATCGCCATGCCGCTCTGGGTGTACTTCACGTCCGGGTCGTTGCCGAGGTTGCCGACCAGGATGACTTTGTTGATGCCGCGCGCCATAGGTACCTTCGTCCGTTGTCCAGGGGCAGGCCGCCAGTGATAGCACGTCCCCGGGCGGGGGTGCAGAGCGCTGGGGTCGCCCCCGGGAAATTTGGGGGAATACGAGAACGGGTCATCTTACCATCCCCTCGGCCGACACCTGGGTCGGGAAAGCCCCCGGCCATGGCCGGAATCCGGCCTGCAGCCCCCGGGCAGGACACTGCGCGCACCCTGCCCCGGCGCGCGACGCCAGCCCATCAGCGCCCCATGGCATCATTCCCCGATCATTTCCCTGCCGGCCCCCATGACCATCAAAGGCAAAGCCACCTCCCTGGACATCGCCCACCTGGCCGGGGTCTCCCAGCCCACGGTGTCGCGGGCCCTGCGCGGCAGCCCGATGGTCAACGCCGAGACCCGCGAGCGCATCCTGCGCATCGCCCGCGAGCTGAACTACAAGGTCGACAAGAACGCCTCCAGCCTGCGCCTGCGCAATGCCGGCACGCTGGCCCTGCTGTTCTTCGAGGACCCGACCAACGACGACTCGCTGATCAACCCGTTCTTCCACTCGATGCTGGGGTCGATCACCCGCGCCTGCGCGCTGCATGGGCAGGACCTGCTGGTGTCCTTCCAGCAGCTGTCCACCGACTGGCAGGCCGATTACGAAGACAGCAACAAGGCCGATGGCATCATCCTGCTGGGCTATGGCGACTACCACCAGTCGCGCGACCGCCTGCAGCGGCTGGTGGAACAAGGCACCCACTTCGTGCGCTGGGGCGCGGCCCTGCCCGGCCAGCCGGGGGTGTCGATCGGCAGCGACAACTTCCAGGGCGGGCATGACATCACCGCCCACCTGCTGGAACAGGGCTGCCGCCGCATCGCCTTCCTCGGCCATGCCTCCAGCCATTACCCGGAATTCCAGGAGCGCTATCGCGGCCACGTGGAGGCGCTGCGTGCGCATGGCCTGACCGCCGACCCGGCGCTGCAGCACGATGCGATCACCACCGAGGCGTCCGGGCATGAGGCGTGCCTGTCACTGCTGGCCCAGGACCGTTCCATCGATGCGGTCTGCGCGGCCAGCGACCTGATCGCCATCGGCGCGGTGCGCGCGCTGCGCGAACAGGGCCTGCGGGTGCCGCAGGACGTGGCGGTGACCGGCTTCGATGACATCCCGCTGGCAGCCTCGGTGTCGCCGCCGCTGACCACCGTGCAGCAGGACACCAAGCAGGCCGGCCAGCTGCTGGTGGAGAAGCTGCTGGCGCTGATCGGCCGGCAGCCGGTGGAAGGCCAGAGCATTCCGGTGAAGCTGGTGGTGCGCGAGTCGTCGCTGCGCGCGTAGCCCTTCGGTGGCGCCAGGCCATGCCCGGCATGCATGCGTGGGACGCAAGGCCGACGACAGCCGGGCATGGCCCGGCTCTACAGGACCTGCATCGCTACGCGCCGCCCGGCATGGCCGTGCGTACCGCCATGCTGAATTCATCCAGCAGGAAGGGCTTGGCGATCATCGCCATGCCTTCGTCGAGGAAGGCCGCGCGCTCCTGTGCCTTTTCCGCATAGCCGGTCATGAACAGGATCGGCAGCGCCGGCCGCGTTTGCCGCGCGATCTCCGCCAGCTGTCGCCCGTTGAGCCCCGGCAGCCCGACATCGGTGACCAGCAGATCGATGCTCTGCGCCGAAGTGAGGATGGGAATCGCCGCATCGGCATCACCTACCACCTGCGCGTGGTAGCCCAGGTCTTCCAGCACCACCGTCACCAGCATCCGTACCTGCTCGTCATCCTCCACCACCAGGATGGACTGGCCGGCGCCGCGCCGGATCGGCTGCGAAGGTGCAGGCACGTCTTCCACAACGGCCTCCGACAACGGAATGAACAGCAGCACCGTCGTCCCTTCGCCGACATTGGACTGGATCGCGATGTGTCCACCGGACTGCTGCATGAAGCCGTACACCATCGACATGCCCAGCCCCGTTCCCTTGCCGATGGGCTTGGTGGTGAAGAAGGGCTCGAAGGCGCGCTCGACCACTTCCGGCGCCATGCCGGCACCGGTGTCGGCCACCTCCACCAGTGCGTAGTCACCGGCAGGCACGGCCGTGTACTGGCCTTCCCTTACGCTTACCGACGAGGCACGCAGAGTCAGATCGCCGCCGTCCGGCATCGCATCACGCGCGTTGATGGCCAGGTTCAGCAGCGCGCTCTCGAACTGGTTGGCATCCAGCGTGGCGTGCAGGGGCAGCGGCGAGGGTTCGGCGTGGATGCGCACCGCCTCGCCCAGGGTGCTGTGCAGCAGGTGCTGCACCGAAACCAGCAGCGTGTTGAGCTCCACCGGACGCGCATCCAGCGACTGCCGCCGGGAGAACGCCAGCAGGCGCTGGGTCAGTGCCGCGGCACGCTGGGCCGAGGCGGTGGCGGTGTCGAGAAAACGTTCGAGGTCGTCGACCCGGCCCATGTCCAGGCGCAGCCGGACGATGTCCAACGCGGACAGGATGCCGGTCAGCATGTTGTTGAAATCGTGGGCGATGCCGCCGGTCAACTGGCCGATCGCCTCCATCTTCTGTGACTGCCGCAATGCAGCGTCGCTGGCCTCGCGCGCCGCCATCTGCGCTTCCAGTTCACGGGTGCGCTCGGCCACCATCGCCTCCAGCGCGTGCGCGTGCTGTTGGCTGCTGGCAAGGGCCAGCTTGGCCGCGGTGATATCGGTGACGAATACGTGGAAGCCGTCGATGCGCCCCTCGCCATTGCGGCGCGGCGAGTAACGCACTTCGCAGTCCCGGCGCCCATACACGCGATGTGGCCAGACGATCTCGAACATGGCCTCGCGACCGGCCAACGCGGCTTCCATCGCCGGGCGACGCTGCTGCCATACGGTCTCGCCGATGACCTCGCGCACATGCGTGCCGATCACTTCGCCGGTAGCCAGTTCGAACCAGTTTTCATAGGCCTTGTTGGCGAAGCGGAAGCACAGCGAGCGGTCCACGAATGCGATCAGCACCGGCATTGCATCGGCGATCAATCGCAGCTCGGACTCGCTGCGCGCCAGCGCCGCACGGCCATCGGCCAAGGCGGTGACCTGGTCGCGCACCACGAACTGCTTGCCGCGCGCGCGCAGCGCGCCCTGCACAGCGCTGAGCAACGACATGCTGCCCAATGGCCGGTCCATCTCCACTACGTTGATCGAGCCGGGCAACAACGGTTCACGGGTGGAACGCCGGTAGGAACGCGCCGAGCGCAGCAGGATGAACGGAATGTCCGACCAGGCCGGCTGCTGCTGCAGCGCCTGCAGCAGTACCTCGCTGCCGCGTGCCACCGCTTCCTGGGTCACCACCACCAGCCCGGTGCAGTCATCGAGTTGCTCAGCCAGCACTTCCAGGCTTGGCGCGATGCCTGTCCTCAACCCTGCGCCGGCCAGCACCGCCGCGATGCTGTCGGCATCACGGCCGAAGGGAGCGACGATACGGACAACGGTGCCGCCCTCATCGCTATCGGACATCGGACTGGCCCAGCAGCGCTGCGCTGTCGCCGACGAACTCCGGCGTGCCGGTGAGGATGCCCTGGAAATCGGCCAATGCGGCACTGACCGTGATGCCGCGCCCGTCGATCTTCAGTTCGCGGATGGTGTCTTCATGCGCACCGCCGCGGTTCTTGATCACCGAGATCGCCTTGCGGATGCGTCCCTGGGCTTCGAAGAATCGGAACAGCACCACCGCATCAGCGATGTAGGACACATTGAGGCTGCCGGTGGACATGGTGCCGACCAGCCCATGCTGCGGGTTGATCATGAAGGTCGCCACACCCTTCTGGTTGAGGTAGGACAGCATCTCGTGCAGCTGCAGCATCAGCTGTTTTTCCTGCGGCATGGCGGTCACGTAGCCGTTGAGGCTGTCGATCACCAGCACACGGCAGTTGCGCTCCTCCACGGACTTGCGCAGGTTCCAGGAGAACTCCCCGGGCGACACTTCGGCCGGGTCGATCTGCAGGATCTCCAGCAGGCCGGAGCGCAGATGCTTGTCCAGATCGATATCCAGCGCCGAAGCGCGTGCCAGCAGCGTGCCCACGCGCTCGTCGAACTCGAAGATGCAGCTGCGCTCGCCGCGCTCGCAGGCCGCCCACACATACTGCAGCGCCACGTTGGTCTTGCCGCTGCCGGCCGGGCCGGTCAACAGGGTGGAGGTACCGCGCAGCGGACCGCCGCCCAGCAGCCGGTCGATCTCGGCCACGCCGCTGCTGATGGGCGTTCCGACGAACCGTCCGTGATGCTCCGAGGCGATCAGGCGGGGGAAGATCTGCACGCCGCCGCGACGGATCACCATGTCGTGGTAGCCGGCAACAAAATCGACGCCCCGCAGCTTCTGCACCTGCATGCGGCGCCGGGCAGGGCCGAAGTCCAGGGTCAGGCGTTCCAGCGAGACCACGCCGTGGCACAGGCTGTGCAGCTGGCCGTCGCGCTCATCGCCGGTGGACGTCAGGTCGTCCACCAGGAAAACCGTCGCACTCTTGGGCGCGAAGAACTGCTTGAGTGCGAGGATCTGCCGACGATAGCGCAGCGAATCCTGCGCCAGCAGGCGCAGTTCCGACAATGAATCGAACACCACCCGGGTCGGCCCGATGCTGTCCACCTTGGACATGATCAGGTTGACCGTCTCGTCCAGCTCCATTTCCCACGAATGCAGCACCGACTGCAGGCGGCCATTGCCCATTGCCCCTTCGGCCGAACCCAGCTCGAACAGGTGCAGACCGTCCAGCGACCAGCCGTGCGCCAACGCGACTTCGCGCAGCTCCTCGGCCGTCTCGGACAGGGTGATGTAGAGGCAGCGCTCGCCGCGCCGCAGGCCTTCCAGCAGGAACTGCAGGGACAGCGTGGTCTTGCCGGAGCCCGGCGGCCCCTCAAGCAGGTACAGCCGCGCCTGCGGCAACCCGCCGCCAATGATGCTGTCCAGTCCTTCAATTCCGGTTGTGATCCGCATGCGTGCCTGCATCGACGTCGACGTTTGAGGGGGAAAGCCTATCGGCGCCCCTGTCGACGCATTGTGTGATCCAGCGCACCGCTGTTAACGCATTCAGGAAGCTTTCACGGCGCCAGCTCTGCCCCGCCACCAAGTGCGCCCCCTGCGCCAGCTCCACGCCAGCATCACCACCGCATAGAGTGCCAGCAGCAGTTGCAGCGCTGGTTTGACGATAAACAGCAGCCACAACCAACCGTAGTCCGCGTCAGTCACTTTCATCTGAAGGCCCGGTTCCAGGCCCAGTGTCGCGG
This sequence comes from Stenotrophomonas sp. RIT309, assembly GCF_000632045.1. NCBI lineage: Bacteria > Pseudomonadati > Pseudomonadota > Gammaproteobacteria > Lysobacterales > Lysobacteraceae > Stenotrophomonas > Stenotrophomonas sp. RIT309. The sequence continues at coordinate 62,035 of NZ_JFYS01000012.1, read as the reverse complement.
TTTCTCCGCGCAGGCCAGGCCCGACCTCCACAACGGTGATCTTCACGTGCAGGTTGCCAGCACCCAGCGTAAGCGGCGAGGCCAGTGGCGGCCACTGGAAATCGGTGGGCGATGCGCTGGGTTCGTCCGGCGTAAATTCGCGCGTCACCTCACCCGAGCCATGCGAACTGACCGGCATGGCCCGATAGATCGCGTGCCGACCGTCATGCTCGACTTTCAGCCTGATCGGCTCGCCGGGCGTGCGGAAGCGCAGGAAACCGGCGTGCTGACTGTTCTGCCAGTTGCCAAGCACGGGGTCCGGCTGATCGTAGTCCGGCGGGGGACGCTGGAACGTCAACGACAGCTGCGGCCGCCCCGGCAACAGCCGCTCGGTTTCCAGCGTCAGCTGCGTGCCCGGTTCCAGCAGCAGCGGTGCGGATGCGTAATGCGTGGCAGTACGGAAATCGGCCAGCGACAGCGCCAGACCGATACTGAGGGAGATCAACAGCAACCAGCTTGACCAGAATGCGATGCGCACCGGATGTCCTTTTCCGCGTCGGGGCGCGAACGAGTATATCCAGCCCACCCGTTGGGACGGCCATCGTCTGGGGGCACCATGACCAAAGGGGCATGACGCCGCCCCCGTTCAGCGCGATAAACAGCAGATCAACACACGGAAAGGTGTACGTCGCATGCTGAAGATCGATTCGCTGTCCAAGACGTACGCCAACGGCGTACACGCGTTGAACGGGGTCACCCTGGATATTCCCCGCGGCATGTTCGGCCTGCTCGGGCCCAACGGCGCGGGGAAATCCTCGCTGATGCGCACGCTGGCCACCCTGCAGGAGGCCGACAGCGGCAGTGCCACCCTGAGCATTCCGGGTGAGGCGCCGATCGACGTGCTGCGCGACAAGGACGCCGTGCGCCGCCGGCTGGGCTACCTGCCGCAGGATTTCGGGGTGTACCCGAAGGTCAGCGCACTGGACCTGCTGGAACACTTTGCCGTACTGAAGGGCTTGACCCAGCGCGGTCAGCGCCGCGAGGTGGTCGATGGCCTGCTGCAGCAGGTGAACCTGTGGGATGCACGCAAGCGCAAGCTGGGCACCTACTCCGGCGGCATGCGCCAGCGCTTCGGCATCGCCCAGGCGCTGTTGGGCGACCCGCGCCTGGTGATCGTCGACGAACCCACCGCCGGCCTTGATCCGGAAGAGCGCAACCGCTTCCTCAACCTGCTGGCTGCCATCGGCGAGAACGTGGCGGTGATCCTGTCCACCCACATCGTCGAGGACGTGACCGACCTGTGCCCCACCATGGCGATCATGAACAAGGGCCAGGTGCTGCTGACCGGTCGCCCCACCGATGCGATCGAGGCGTTGCAGCAGCAGGTCTGGCGCAAGCAGGTGGAGCCTTCCGAACTGGCCGACCATGAGGCGCGCTACACGGTGCTGTCCTCGCGCCTGGTCGGCGGCCGCCCGGTGATCCACGTGCACAGCGCCAGCGACCCCGGTGATGGCTTCACTGCAGTGGCCCCCGATCTCGAGGATGTGTACTTCCAGCGCCTGCGCCTGCAGGCGCGTGCCCGTGCAGCCTGAGCGGAGCACACCATGATCCTCACCTTCTTCCGCTTCGAGCTGCGCGAGCAGCTGCGTTCGCCGCTGCTGTGGCTGCTGGCGTTCCTGTTCGCCGCGCTGGCCTTCGCCGCCGCCTCCTCCGAAGCCGTACAGATCGGCGGCGGCGTCAACAACGTGCACAGCAATGCGCCGATCGTCATCGCGCGCTTCATGGGCATCTTCACCATGATGGGCATGCTGGTATCCACGCTGTTCGTCAGCAATGCACTGCTGCGCGACTTCGAGCTGGGCACCTCGGAGCTGATCTTCGCAAGCCCGATCAAGCGCCGCGACTACCTGGCCGGACGCATCCTGGCAGCGATCTGCGCCAGCCTGGTGGTCTACCTGATCATCGCGCTGGGCATCTTCCTGGGGCCGTTCATGCCCTGGGTGGACAAGGCCCGCGTCGGTCCGGTTTCGCTGGCCAGCTATGCCTGGACCTTCACCTGGATCGTGCTGCCCAACGTGTTGTTCACCACCGCCCTGCTGTCGCTGCTGGCGGCGCTGACGCGCTCGATCCTGTGGGTCTACATCGGCCTGGTCGGCTACTTCGTGCTGTATGGCGTGAGTGCCTCGCTGCTGAGCGATATCGACAACGTCTGGGTCGCCACGCTGACCGAGCCACTGGGCATGCGCGCGCTCGGCCGCACGGTCCGCTACTGGGCCGCCGAGCAGAGCAACACCCGCCTGCCCGAGGTGGCGGGCTACCTGCTGGCCAACCGTGCCCTGTGGCTGGGCGTGGCCGCCGTCTTGTTCACCGCCACCTTCGCTCTGTTCCGCACCGAGCGTACCGGCAGTGGACGCAGGCGTTGGGGCCGTCGCCAGGCCGTGGCCAGCGCCGATGCGCCGCGACCGGCGGCGATCACCGCGCCGCGCGTGCGCCCCCGCTTCAGCGCGGCAACCGGCTGGCACCAGTTCGTGCGCCAGGTGCGCTTTGACACCCTCGGCGTCCTGCGCGGGGTGCCGTTCATCGTGCTGCTGGTGCTGGGCCTGGCCAACTTCATCCCCGCCGCCCTGCACCAGAGCGCGGTCTATGGCACGCCGATCTGGCCGGTCACCACCGAAATGCTGTCGGCCCTGCAGGGCGCCTACAGCTGGCTGCTGGTGATCATCGTGCTGTTCTATTCCGGCGAACTGGTCTGGAAGGAGCGCGCGGTCCGCTTGAACGAAGTCAACGACGCCATGCCCGTACCCAACTGGGTACCGCTGCTGGCCCGGCTGACCACCCTGGTGGTGATCGTCGCCTGCTTCCAGGCCATCGGTGCGGTGGTGTCGATGGCCATGCAGCTGGTGCAGGGCTACACCCACCTGGAGCCGCTGCTGTACCTGAAGGTGCTGGCCCTCGCTTCGGTGTTCTATGTGCTGATGGGCGGCATGGCGCTGGTCCTGCAGGTCCTGACCAACAACAAGTTCTTCGGCTACGCGCTGTTGATCGTGGTGATGATCGCGCAGGTCGCGCTGGGCCTGCTGGACTACACACAGAACCTGTACAACTTCGGCAACTGGCCCAACGCCCCGTACTCGGACATGAACGGCTACGGCCACTTCCTGCCTGGGCAGCTGGTCTTCCAGGCCTATTGGGGCCTGCTGCTGGCCGCGCTGCTGTTCCTTGCCTCCGCGTTCTGGGTGCGCGGCGTCGGCGCCAGTGCGCGTGACCGGCTGAAGCTGGCGGCACGCCGCCTGCGCGGTCCTACCGGCGCGGGCTTTGCCGTATCCCTGCTCGGCTTTGTCGCGCTCGGCGGATGGTTGTACTGGAGCACCAACATCCGCAATGAATTCCTGTCTCCCGACCAGCAGCGCGACCTGCAGGTGCGCTACGAGCGCGAGCTGTCCAAGTACAGGAACCTGCCGCAACCGCGCATCATCGCCGTCGACAACCGAGTGGACCTGCATCCGGAAACCCAGTCGATGGTCATCGATGCCGACTGGACGGTGCGCAACACCCACGCTGCCCCGATCAGTGACATCCACATCGCGATGGGCGATGACCGCAATCTGGTCAAGGTCGACCTGGGCGGGCAGACCCTGGCCTTCCATGATGTCGACCTGGGTTACCGCATCTACCGCCTGGCCACGCCATTGCAACCCGGCGAGCAGCGGCAGGTGCATTTCCGCGTCGAACAACGCCCCAAGGGCATCACCGCCGGCCAGGCACCCAGCAACATCGTGGACAACGGCACGTTCTTCAACAGCACCCTGCTGCCGTCATTCGGCTACGACCCGCGCGGCGAGCTGGAGGACCGCAACGAACGGCGCAAGCGCGGGCTGGGTGAGCCGACCCGCATGCCGAAGCTGGAGGATGAAGCAGCACGTGCCAACACCTACATCTCCGACGACGCCGACTGGCTGGACTTCCGTACCACCATCTGCACCGCACCGGACCAGGTCGCGCTGGCCCCGGGCTACCTGCAGCACGAGACCACCGTGAACGGCCGCCGCTGCTTCAGCTATGCGATGGACCGGCCCATGCTCAACTTCTACGCCTATCTGTCGGCGCGCTGGCAGGTGAAGAAGGGCATGTACAAGGACATTCCGATCGAGGTGTACTTCGACCCGGCCCATGCCTACAACGTGGACCGCATGATCGAAGCGGTGCAGAAGTCGCTGGCCTACTACGAGGCGAACTTCACGCCCTACCAGCACCGCCAGGTGCGCATCATCGAGTTCCCGGGCTACCAGAGCTTTGCCCAGTCCTTCGCCAACACCATCCCCTACTCCGAGTCGATCGGCTTCATCGCCGACCTGCGTGACCCGGACAAGGTGGACTACGTGTTCTACGTCACCGCGCATGAGATCGCACATCAGTGGTGGGCGCACCAGGTGATCGGTGCCAACGTGCAGGGCGCCACGGTACTGTCCGAATCGCTGTCGCAGTACTCGGCGCTGATGGTGATGGAAAAGGAGTACGGCCGCGCGCACATGCGCCAGTTCCTGAAGACCGAACTGGACCGCTATCTGGCCGGCCGTGGCGGCGAGCGCATCGAGGAACTGCCGCTGGAACGGGTGGAGAACCAGCAGTACATCCACTATCGCAAGGGTTCGCTGGTGTTCTACCGCCTGCGTGAGGAAATCGGCGAACAGGCGCTGAACCGCGCCCTGCAGCGCTTCCTGCAGGACAAGGGCTACCAGCAGCCGCCGTACACCACCTCGCGGGAGCTGCTGGACTACCTGCGTGCGGAGACCCCGGCCGACCGCCAGCAGCTGCTGACCGATCTGTTCGAGAAGATCACGCTGTACGACAACCGCCTGGAGACCGCCAGCGCGCGCAAGCGTGCCGATGGCCGCTACGACGTCACCCTGAAGCTGCACGCCGCCAAGGTCCATGCCGATGGCCAGGGCAAGGAAACGCCGGCCACGCTGGACGACTGGGTCGAGATCGGCGTGTTCGCCAACGGTCCCTCGGGCAAGGAACGCGACCAGAAGGTGCTGTACCTGCAGCGCCATCACATCACCACGGCAGCGCCGACGATCACGGTGACGGTGGATGCCAAGCCGGACGAGGCCGGTTTCGATCCGTACAACAAGCTGATCGACCGGGTGAGCGAAGACAACCGGCGCAACGTGACGATGTGATGTGAGTGGCGGTGCCGGCCTTCGGGCCGGCACCGACCTCCTACGGCATCCACGCATGGCGTGGATCTACGGGGATGCATCCACGCATGGCGTGGATCTACGGGAATGCATCCATGCGCGGCGTGGATGCCGTACTGCCCGGTTGACGCCCTGGGCTACGCTGCGGGGCCCTGCGAACCGGCCTTCGGTCCCAGCACCGCCAGCAGCACGTAGATCACGATCGACGCCGCGGTGCCGAGTGCAGCCAGCAACATGAAGGCAAACTCCGAACGGCCCTGCAGCCCTGCCCAAACGCCCAGGTGCCAGGCAGCGCCAAGATTGATCAGCCAGGCGATGACGAACACCGGCCACTGCACGATGCCGACCGCGCTCAGCAATGGCGCGGCGATGAGGGCTGCGACGATGGCGCCGATCAGGAAGACCAGGGCAAGACGGGAATGCCGGGCCGAGGCGGTGCTCATGCGCTCAACCCGCGGACCATCACCAGCACCGGGAAGCCACGCGTGTCGGACTCGACAACGGGCTTCCACCCCAATCGCGCATACAGACCACCGTCCAGCGACTCGGTCTGCAGGTAGAGCTGCGATATGCCCATCGACCGGGCCTGCTTCACTGCGTGTTCGACAAGCGTGCTGGCCAACCCTCGCCCGCGTTGGCTGTCGGCCACATACACGCTTCCCAGCCAGTGCTCATACTCGGGAAAACCGGGCATCTCACCGCGCTTGAGCTGCACGGCACCGACCACCTGCCCATCGTCGATTGCCGCCAGCAGATGCGGGAATCCCTGCGCGTCCTTGGGCTTGCGCAGCCGCAGACGCTCATCTTCCAGAGTGAAGCCTGCATCCTTTCCCCACTGCGCGTGATACCACTGCGCCAGCTGTTCGCACTCCGGCGCCGCCGGCGCCAGCATCCTGAACTCCATGGGTAACCTCGCTGTCCTGATCGTCCTTCAGGCAAGCATGCTTCACGTCTGCAGCCACTGCAAATTATTGACCCGCCGACACCGGGCATGGGCTCGGGCTACAGCGGGCGGGCATTGCAATCAGCCCTGCGCGAAGTCCTTCAGGATCTCGCCGACGCCGCTGGGCGAGATCTCGAAGCCCAGCGTAGTACCCGGGTTGATCACCACGCCGTAGCCGCCCGGCACGCGGCGCAGCACGTCCAGCATCAGCCAGCGGACCTGATGCTCGGCCTGCTGGCTGTAGATGCCCACCCGCGCCGGATCGGTGAACACGGCCACGTGCAGGGTGCCCTGCTTGTCGAACAGCAGCGGATCGAAGCCACTCCCATCGGGCGTGACCAGGCTGCCGGTCAGCAGCACCACCTGGGAAGCGACGAAGGCCTCCATGAACGCGCGGATCGGCACCGTTCCATCCATCGCGGCCTTGAGCAGGGTTTCGATCGGGGTCTGCGGGGCAAGGTCGGTCATGGCAGTACAGGCGCGGCATCAGGGGATGCCTATTGTGCCGGATGCCGCCACACCAGGTAGTTCCGGCCGCTGGCCGGCAACTGCATTGGGTCCAACGACGAAGAGGCTGCCGGCCAGCGGCCGGCACTACCGTTTCCGCTGGTCACTGCGCGGTCAGCGCTTCAGTCGCTGGTCGCGCGCCAACTGGTCTGCCATGGCCTTGTCCAGTTCGGCCTGCAGGGCCGGCTGCTGCACGTCCGCATCCAGCACAAACACCTTCACCCCGTGCGCCGGCACCTCCGCCTTCAGGCTGTCCTTCACCGTCACCTGGCCGCCGTCCAGCGCGTCGCGCCAGAGGCCGGGCTGCAGGTAGCGGTCCACGCTGAAGGTCTTCGTGGCGTCGCCCTTGTTCAGCAGCACCAGCGCGGTCTGCGCCACGTCGCCATGCTGCAGCACACGGAAGAACACCGCTTCATCGCCCTGCAGACGTTCGTTCACCTGCAGGCCGCGCTGCAACGCCGGCGTACTCTCGCGCAGCTTGGCGATGCGCTGCAGCGGGGCGAAGATCGGGCTCTGCGGGGCTGCATCCACCCGCGGCTGGCCGAAGTAGGCACGGTTGCCGGCGTGCTCCGCACGGCCGCGCATGAAGCCGGTTTCCGATCCGTAATAGACCACCGGAATGCCGCGCGCGGTGAACAACCAGTTGTGCGCGTCGATGAAGCCGCTGTCGCTGGCCTGCAGGCGCGGCATGTCGTGGTTGTCGTAGAAACTCATCAGCTCGTACGGGTTGGCGTACGGGCCACCGGTCAGGTGCAGCGGCTCAGCCAGCGTTTCAAAGCCCTTGCCGGCGCTGCCGAAGGCCTGCTCCAGCGCGCCGCGCAGCGGGAAGTCGAGCACGCTGACATTGGCGTTGGCCGGCCAGGTATGTTCGGCGATGCTGGCGGCGTTGTAGTCGAACGCTTCGCCGAACATGAACATGCCCGGGTGCTGCGCGCGGATGCGGTTGACGAACTCGTGCCACCACGGATGCGGCAGCCAGCCGATGGTGTCGATGCGCAGCGCATCCACACCCTGCGCGGTCCACTGCAGGTACGCCCCCACCAGGTAGTCCATCACTGCCGGGTTGTCTTGGTTGAAGTCGCCCAGCTCGGCCAGGTTGCCATCGAAGATCGAGCCGTCCTTGCTGTCGACCGGGCCGATATTGTTGTAGAACGCGTGCAGCGGATTGTGCTTCGGGTCCAGCTTCTGTGGCGGCAGGTTCTGGTGGTCGGCAATCAACCTGCCGTCCTTGTCGAAGATCTGGCCGAACTGCGGCTGCCGCTTGGGCATGGTCCAGGCCGGCGAACCATGGTTGCCGACGATGTCCAGCACCACCTTCAGGCCGGCGCCGTGCAGGCCCTTGGTCAACCCGGCAAAATCCAGATCCCTGCTCGGCAGGTGCTCGTCCAGCGCGTAGAAGTTGACGCCCCAGTAGCCGTGGTAGCCGGTCTTGCCACGGTCGGTCAGGGTGCTGGTACAGCTGATCGGCTTGCTGCCGGTGAAGGCTTCATCCGGGTTGTCGACGATGGGCGTGATCCACACCGCGCCGAAACCGAGGTTGCGGATGTAGTCGGCATTGTCGAGTACGCCACGGAAATCGCCACCGAGATAGCCGATGTTGCCGTCCACCTTGTCCGGGCATGGCACCGGAATATCGAAGGTACGGTGCTTGCCGCCCTGGTCGCGATGGTCGTTGGACGGATCGCCGTTGACGAAGCGGTCGGTGACCACGAAGTACACCGCGTCACTGGCGAACGGCTCGGTGGTACCAACATAGGCCGGGCGTGGCGCAGCCGAAGCATGGCCAGCGAACAGCACAAGGGATACAGCAGCAGACAGGGCACCACGCATCACACTACCTCCGGACGGGACGGAACCCGCAACACGCACAGACCGGCAATCAACAGACTGCAGCCACCCAGCACCAGGACATGCATCGGCTGGCCCCCCAGCCATGCACGCAGGGCGAAACCGAGCGCGCTGGCCGCGACCAGCTGCGGGATCACGATGAAGAAATTGAAGATGCCCATGTACACGCCCATCTTCGCTGCCGGGACGCTGTCCGACAGCAGCGCATAGGGCAGCGACAGGATCGAGGCCCAGGCAAAGCCGACGCCGACCATCGACAGCAGCAGCCACTGCGGATCGTCGATGAACATCATCGAGATCAACCCTGCCCCACCCAGCCACAGGTTGACCAGGTGGCTCCAGCGCAGGCCGATCGCCCGCACCATCGGCGGGATCAGCAGCGCGGCCAGTGCGGCGAAGCCGTTGTAGGCACCGAACAGCACGCCCACCCAGTTGGCACCTTCGTTGTAGGCCGCCGATTCGACATCGGTGGAACCGAAATGCATGCCGGCCACCGCACGCGTGGTGAAGATCCACATCGCGAACAGGGCGAACCAGGAAAAGAACTGCACCCAGGCCAGCCGGCGCATGGTGATCGGCATCGCGCGCAGGTCGTCGACGATGGCGGCCAGCATGTGCGTGCCCAGTAGTACCCGCGCCGCCGCCAGCAGTGCGCCGTAACCCGCGCACAGGCCGGCCAGCACGTACAGCATCTTGTCGCCGTGGCGCCACGCGATCAGTACCGCCAGCAGCGCACCGAGACCGAGCCACAGCGCAACCTGCGTCCACGGCGCGGGCCCGGTGACCGCGGCCCCGGCGTGATGCGCCGGTGGTTCGGCATCATCGAAGCTGGCCAGCTCGTCGGGCGAATACTCACGGGTGCTGACCACCGTCCAGGTGATCGCCGCCAGCAGCACCACCGCGCCGAAGTAGAACGCATAGCGCACGGTATCGGGCACCTCGCCCGCCGCTGCCGTGTTGGCAACACCGAAGTGGGCCAGGATGAAGGGCAGGAAGCTGGCAACGATCGCGCCGACGCCGATGAAGAAGCTCTGCATGGCATAGCCCGCCGGGCGCTGCCGCGGTGCCAGCTGGTCGCCAACGAAAGCGCGGAACGGCTCCATCGACACGTTGATCGAGGCGTCCAGCACCCACAGCGTGCCAGCCGCGATCCACAGCGTCGGCGAGTTCGGCATCACCAGCAGGGCCAGCGTGGTCAGCACCGCGCCGATCATGAAGAACGGGCGGCGCCGTCCCCAGCGTGTCCACGTGCGGTCGGACAGGTAGCCGATCACCGGCTGCACCAGCAGGCCGGTCAGCGGTGCGGCGATCCACAGTCCGGGCACCGCGTCCATGTCCGCACCCAGCGTTTCGAAGATGCGGCTGGCGTTGGCGTTCTGCAGGGCAAAGCCGAACTGGATGCCAAGGAAGCCAAAGCACATGTTCCAGATCTGCCAGAACGACAACTGCGGCTTTGCAGGACGGCTCATCGTGCGTCCTCTGCTGCCGCCACCGGCGCAATCTTCAGCGCCTGCACCTGGGCCTGGTTCAGCACGCCATCACGCCCGCCCTTGCCGCCGGTGTAGTGCGCGAAGTGCTGCAGCGCGCTCATGTTGAAGCCCTCTTCCAGCGTCACCGTGCAGCGGCCTTTGGGTACCGCGAAGGTTGCCGCGGTCGAGTCCTGCGCCGCCACACTGTGCGGCAGCGTTACCGTGTGCCGCTGCGGAGGCTGGCCCTTGCACTGCACGGCCAGCTGCTTCACCGCCGCGGTCACACCGGTGTTGATCGGGCCGTTCGGGTTGCTGTACTGCAGGCGCAGGCGCACGTGGCCCGCGCTGGCTGCATTGAACTGCCATTGCCGGCTGCCCCGCAGCACCTGCTGCGGGCCGACACAGACCATCGGGCTGTGCAGGGATTCCAGCGCACCTTCGCGCCGGGTCAGGCTCAGGCAGTGCTGCAGGCCATCATCGCCGACGCGCACCTGGCCCTTGCTGGCCGTGGCCGCGACACCGTCCTGCCAGAGGACCTGGCCGGCAGCCACCGCGACCGACCAGCCCTTGCCACTGCGCTTTGCCCGGGGTGCCAGCGGCGTGGCCGGTGCTCGTGCATTGGCATCGGCACGCGGCACATCACGGCTCACGGCTGCCGGCGCAGCGACCAGCTGCACGGTGGTCGTGGTGCCGCGCGTACGCGTTTTTCCCGCGATCAACAAGCCAGCGCCCACCTGCTTCGGGCGCTCCAGCACATAGCGCTTGCCGCCCGCCTCCAGACTGATCCGCTTCTGCTTTCCGAACAGCTCCGGCACCAGCTCGGCCGGCAGCTTGGGCTGCACGCGACCGTCGTCCTGCAGGCCGAACACGCCTTCGGTGACCATCGACAGATAGCCGGCCACCGACCACAGCTGGCGCTCGGAGTTGACCACCGGCCCGCTCAACGCGCCTTCGTCCACGTGCACGGCCTGGCTGACCAGCTCGTAGTTCTCCATGTTGGAACCTGCCAGCGCCGCCCCTTGCATCAGCGAGCGGATCTCGGCAGCAATGCGCGGCGCATCGTCCACCTTGCGCGCCGCGCGCAGCGAGTACGCGCTGACGAACGGCCAGATCGCACGGTTGTGGTAGATCGGCTGCTGCGCTTCCTGCGGCCACACCACCGGGCTGCCGGCAGCGCCCATCGGATAGCCCGCCAGCGCCCGACGCGCACGCTCAGCAGGCAGCACGTCGGCGAGGATGCCCAGCGACAGGCCGAGCAGATCGATCTTGGCGTACGGCACCGGGTGCGCCGCCTCGCCGATGTAGCTCATGTACTGGCCCATGTCTTCGCGCCAGAAGCGCGCGTCGATCTGCACCGCCAGTGCATCGGCCCAGGCTCTGTACTGCTCGCTGCGCTCGTCGCCCAGCTGCGCGGCCATCTGCTGCGCCAGGCGCAGCGCCTGGTAATGCAGCACGTTGGTGGACAGCGCGTAGGAATCACCGATGAAGCGCACGTCCTCGCGCGTCCAGTCCGGATAGGTCTGCTCGCGCCAATCAAGGAACGAGGTCTCGCCGCGATACAGGCCCATCTGCGCGTCGAACACCATCGCCCGGTCCTGCGCCAATGTGCCCTGCAGGGCCTGCCAGACCTGCTCGGCAAACGCAGGATCATCCAGCAGGTGGCGTGCGGCGAGGAACCACACCACACGGTCGCTGCTGATCGGCCAGCTGCCACCGGAGCCGGTGTCCTGGGCCACGAACAGGCCGGGCGTATGCCCGTCGCGCGCAGCCGACAACTTGAACTGCAGCGACTGACGGGTGCGCTTCGGGTCCAGCTTCGCCAGCGCCAGATCGGCTGCAAAGCTGACGTCACGCGTCCACACATACGGCCAGCGCGCGCCGGTCTGGAAGCACTCGCACGGTACCGGACGGCCTTCGTCGAAGGCCGGATCGCGGATGGCATCCACCCGGTCCTGGTCCATTTCCTGCTGGGCCAGCGCGAACAGCGCATCGAACATCACGCTGCCGGTCTGGCTGCGCATGGGCGCGGCGGCGATGCGCACCTCACCCTTCGGCGCATGCAGCACGAAGCTGCCCTTGGCAGCGGATTCGGCGCGCGCCTGGCGGCCGTCGAATGTCAGGTCGGCCGCGTGCGCGGTCGTCCCCAGCGCTGCCCCCAGGGCAGCGGTCAGGCAAATGATCTTCAGCATCGAAGCGGCAGACCGGCTTGCGCCCGTCGACCTCCCTCCCTCTCTGCACCGTTGTGGGTCCGCACTGCCGTTGCCGGCGTGCGGGCGCGGCACCTCCCTCAAGGTGCCCTGGCCCCATGGTAGACGCGGGGCTGTCGACTGCGTCCAGCTGCATACGTATTCATGGCGTGCAGTACCGGCAGGCCTGCCGGGCTGGCTTATGGTCCGGGTCTGTCAACGGCGCCTTGGGAGGGGAAATGCCGACGTCACCCACAACGGTACGCGCAGTGTTCGCGCACGCTTTCGGCCTGGCCCTGCTGGGATGGGCCGCGCTGGCACAGGCGGCGGCACCGCAGATCGCCAGCGTCGAATCACCGGACAAGGTGCTGAAGGTCAGCCTGGTGCTGGACGGCGGTACCGCGCGCTACCGCGTCGAGCGCCTCGGCCAGACCGTGGTGGCCGATTCGAAGCTGGGTTTTGAACTGCGCGATGGTCGCCTCGACAGCGACTTCAGCCTGCTGGCGCAGGAACGGCGCAGTGTCGATGACAGCTGGGAACAGCCCTGGGGCGAGCGCCGGCTCACCCGCAACCACTTCAACGAACTGACCGTGCACCTGGCCGAAAGCACCGGCAGCAAGCGCCGGCTGGACCTGGTGTTCCGCGTCTACGACGACGGCCTGGGCTTCCGTTACGTATTCCCCGAGCAACCGAACCTGCGCGAAGCGATCATCGATGACGAGCTGACCGAGTTCGCCATCGCGCCGGAGTCCACCGCATGGTGGATACCTGCGGGCGAGCCGATCCATTACGAATACCTGTACCAGCGCACCCCGCTGCGCGAAGTGCCGCTGGTGCACACGCCGATGACCCTGCGCAGCCACGACGGCCTGCACGTGGCCATCCATGAGGCGGCACTGGTCGACTACGCGGGCATGTGGCTGCGCCGCACCGAGGGCCAGCGCCTGCGCGCCCAGCTTTCGCCTTCGGCCGAAGGCTGGAAAGTGCGCCGCGCCCTGCCCTTCGCCACGCCATGGCGCACCCTGCAGATCGCCGACCGTGCCGGCGGCCTGGTCGAGTCCGACCTGATCCTCAACCTCAACGAGCCCAATGCGCTGGGCGATGTGAGCTGGGTGAAACCGGCCAAGTATCTGGGCGTGTGGTGGTCGATGCACCTGGATGAAGAGAGCTGGGCCACCGGACCGAAGCATGCGGCCACCACCGCAAAGACGCGGAAAGTGATCGATTTCGCCGCCGCGCACGGCTTCCGTGGTGTGCTGGTGGAAGGCTGGAATCCTGGCTGGGACGGCAACTGGGTCGGCAACGGTTACGACTTCAATTTCACCCGCGCCACGCCGGATTTCGACATCGAATCATTGTCGGCGTACGGGCTGAAGAAGGGCGTGCACCTGGTCGGACATCATGAAACCGGCTGTGCGATCGAACACTACGAAGACCAGCTGGGTGCTGCGCTGGATCTGTATGCGCGGCTGGGCGTGGACCAGTTCAAGACCGGCTACGTCTGCGACGACGGCCAGGTTGATCGCCGCAATCCGACCGGCGGCCCGCTGTGGCGCGAGTGGCACGACGGGCAGTTCATGGCCCGCCATCACCTGAAGGTGGTGCAGGAAGCCGCCCGCCGGCACCTGTCGGTGAACCCGCACGAGCCGATCAAGGACACCGGCCTGCGCCGCACCTACCCGAACTGGATTTCCCGCGAGGGCGCACGTGGCATGGAATACAACGCCTGGGGCCAGCCACCGAACCCGCCCGAGCATGAGGTCAACCTGGTGTTCACCCGCATGCTGGCCGGGCCGATGGATTACACGCCCGGCATCCTCAGCCTGAAGGGCCGCCACGGCCAGGCCATTCCCAGCACGCTGGCCCGCCAGCTGGCCCTGTATGTGGTGCTGTACAGCCCCATCCAGATGGCTGCCGACCTGCCCGAGCACTACCTGCAGCACCGCGAAGCGTTCCGCTTCATCGAGGACGTGGCGGTGGACTGGGAGCAGAGCCGCGTGCTCGATGGCGAGGTCGGCGACTACGTGACGATCGTGCGCCGCGACCGCAACAGCCGTGACTGGTTCCTGGGCAGCATCACCGACGAGAACGGCCGCGTGCTGCCGGTGTCGCTGGGTTTCCTGGAGCCGGGCGTGCGCTACCGCGCCGAGATCTACCGCGATGGCGATGGCGCGGATTTCCGCAGCAACCCCTTCGCCTTCAAGCGCGAAACACGCGAGGTCAGCAGCACCGATTCACTCACGCTGGTGCTGGCGCCGGGCGGCGGACAGGCCATCCGCTTCACCCCGCTGTGAATGCGCAGGTAGTGCCGGCCGCTGGCCGGCATCGTTGCGACGTGGATGGTTGCCGGCCAGTGGCCGGCACTACCGGAATGATGATCTGGAAGCGATTACAACCCTGCAAACGCCATTGAATACGTATGCAGGGTGATTCCCACGAAGAACGCGCTGCCTACCATAGCGGCGACGACAGCGGCCACCGCGTCGCACGTCCTCGACACCATCGGGACGACCACGAATCGCACTACAACATTGCCTGGGAGGGGAAAATGTTGAACCACAAGCGCAGTGCGCTGAGCATCGCGTTGGCCGTCGTACTGACGCCATCGCTGGCAGCAGCGCAGTCCACGCAGAGCACGGCAACCCCGCCAACCGGCACCGCCGCCACCAACCTGGACACCGTGCAGGTCACCGGCATCCGTCGCGGCATCGAAAGCGCCATCGCCACCAAGCAGGACGCCACCTCGGTGGTCGAAGCCATCTCCGCCGAGGACATCGGCAAGCTGCCCGACGTCAGCATCGCCGAATCGATCTCGCGCCTGCCTGGCCTTGCCGCACAGCGTGTGGCCGGTCGTGCGCAGGTGATCAGCGTGCGCGGCCTGTCGCCGGATTTCGCCACCACCCTGCTCAACGGGCGTGAAGTGGTCAGCACCGGCGACAACCGCGGCGTCGAGTTCGACCAGTATCCGTCCGAGCTGGTCAACGGCGTGACCGTGTACAAGACCCCCGATGCAGCGCTGGTCGGCCAGGGCCTGTCGGGCACCATCGACATGCAGACCGCACGTCCGCTCAGCTTCCCCGACCGCGTCATCGCCGTCAGCGGCCGCTACCAGAAGAGCTCGCTGGGCCGCGCCGCCGACACCGACCCGTACGGCAACCGCTTCAGCGCCAGCTACATCGACCAGTTCCTGGACAAGACCCTCGGCATCGCCATCGGCTACGCGCACAGCGACATGCCGATCCAGGAAAACCAGGTGGGCCTGTACGAGCCGTGGACCACCGAGCACACCACCAACGGCGACCGCCCCGGTGTTGCCGCTGGCACCTACTTCACCGACGGCATCAAGGCGCTGCGCCGCACCGGCAACAACAAGCGCGACGGTGTGATGGCCACGATCCAGTTCCGGCCGAACAACAGCTGGACCAGCACCTTCGACGCGTTCCATACCGAAGCGGAACAGATCGACACCGCCAACCAGTTCGAGCTCAACCTCAGCAACTACAACGGCGGCTACACCCCGGGACTGCTGGTCAGCAACCCGCAGGTCAACGCCAATGGCACCTTCACCGGTGGCACCGCCAGTGGCGTGTACCCGCTGGTGCGCGGCATGTACAACAAGCGCAAGGACAAGATCGATGCGTTCGGCTGGAACAACGAGTTCACCTTCGGCAGCGTCAAGCTGGTTGCCGACCTGAACTATTCCAAGGCCACCCGCGACGAACTGAACCTGGAAAACAACCTGCAGCTGACCCCGATGCCGCAGCTGGATACGGTCGGTGTGCAGTTCCGCCAGGATGGCTTCTCGCAGATCAGCCCGGGCCTGAACTACTCCAACCCGGACGCGCTGTTCCTGACCAACACCATCTACGGTTCTGGTTACGGCAAGGTGCCGAAGGTGGAAGACCGCCTGAAGGGTGGCAAGCTGGCCGCGACCATCGCCCTGCCCGAAGCAATGGCGTCGTGGGCACCGGATCTGGATATCGGCGTGAACTATGCCGACCGCCGCAAGGTGAAGACCCAGTCCGAAGGCAACATCCTGCTGGGCGCGCAGGGCGATGCCAACATCGCATCGGATCTGCAGTACCGCCCGGTCAACCTCGGCTTCGCCGGCCTGGGCACCATCCCGGCCTGGAACGTGCCTGGCGCGGTCGGTCGCTACATGACCTTCAATCCGGTCGACAACCTGGACTACCTGATTCCCAAGTCGTGGACGGTGCAGGAAAAGATCACCACCGCCTGGGCGCGCCTGAACATCAACACCGACATCGGTGTGGTGGGCGTACGCGGCAATATCGGCGTGCAGATGCAGCACACCGACCAGAGCTCGGACTCGCGCTACTGGGATAGCTCGCAGGCGGCCGGCAACAACATCCAGCCCTACTCGGACGGCCGCAAGTACAACGACTGGCTGCCCAGCTTGAACCTGGCCTTCATGTTCCCGCATGAGCAGACTCTGCGTTTTGCCGCAGCCAAGCAGGTCGCGCGCCCGCGCGTGGACCAGATGCGCGCGGGCCTGGAGTTCGGCGTGGATACCGGTACCGGTCGCCCCGGCGGCAGTGGCGGCAACCCGTTGCTGGACCCGTGGCGCGCCACCGCACTGGACCTGTCCTACGAGAAGTACTTCGGCGAGAAGGCCTACGTGGCCGCCGCGATCTTCTACAAGGACCTGAAGAGCTACGTCTACACCCAGTCGGTGGACAACTACGACTTCACCGGCCTGCTGGGCGACTATGTGCCGCCGCCGGGCATGGTGGTGCCGGTGCTGCCGACCGGCACGTTCTCGACTCCGGTGAACGGCAAGGGCGGCACCCTGAAGGGCCTGGAGCTGACCGCGTCGTTCCCGCTGGAAATGCTGACCGACAGCCTGCGTGGCTTCGGCGTGCAGGCCAGCGCGACCTTCAACAAGAGCGACATCCAGATCCTGGATCCGGAAAGCGCGTCCAGCGTGGGCACCGACCCGATCAGCCTGCCCGGCCTGTCCAAGCGCGTGTACAACTTCACTGCCTACTACGAGCGTAGTGGCTTTGAAGCACGCGTGAGCCAGCGCCGCCGTTCGGACTTCATCGGCGAGATCGGCAACTTCAACGGCAACCGCACCCTGCGTTATGTCGTGGGCGAGAACGTGACCGATGCGCAGGTCAGCTATACCTTCAGCGACAGCAGCAGCCTGCGTGGGCTGACCCTGCTGCTGCAGGGAAGCAACCTGACCAACGAGCCGTACCGCACCTACGCCGGCACCAAGGATCGCCCGCTGGAGTACATCGAGTGGGGCCGCACCTACATGCTGGGCGTGAACTACAAGTTCTGAGGTAGCGCCGGGCCATGCCCGGCGACCCGGACTCGGTAGTGCCGGCCGCTGGCCGGTACCGCCATCGGTAGCGCCGGGCCACGCCCGGCGACAGGACACAGGGAACAGGACCGGAAACCCGCTGCGCAGGCAGCGGGTTTTCCTTTGTGCGCACAACGCGATGGCCAGTGAAGCGTGATCGGTACGGCCCCATCCACGCATGGCGTGGATCTACCGTCGCATCCATCACCCATCCACGCATGCCGTGGTTCTCCCCCGCCGCATCGCAATCGATGCGTGGCGGGCATTCATTCGGCCCCCCCCCCCTGGTAGATCCACGCCCTGCGTGGATGTCCTGCACCGGAACCGCGCCCACAAAAAAGGGACGGGGCGCTTCGGCCCCGTCCCCGCAAGTACCGCCACCGGAGAAATCGGTCAGCTGCGTCGTGCGCAATACACCGCACGCGGCGGCAGCTGCAGTTCATTGCCCTGCACCGTCCCCGCATCCGGGCCCGGCACAGCCACCTGTTGCCAGTTGCCCGCCGGCAGCGGATGGCTCACCGCTTCGGCCGACAGGTTGAAGGCCAGCAGGAGAGTTTCATCTGCAAGCATACGCTCGAACAGCAGCACTGGCTCGGCACTGTCCAGGAACCGGATGTCACCGTGCAGCAGCGCCGGCTGGGTACGGCGCCAGGCCAGGAAGCTGCGGAAGGCCGACAGCACCGACTGCGGATCCCGCGCCTGCACCGCCACGGCCGCCGCCTGGTGCTCGGCCGGGATCGGCAACCACGGCTTGCCGGTGGTGAAGCCGGCCAGCGGCGCGTCGATCCACGGCAGCGGCGTGCGGCAGCCGTCGCGCCCCTTGAAGTTGGGCCAGAAGGTGATCCCATACGGGTCCTGCAGCGCCTCGAACGGCACTTCGGCCTCGGCCAGGCCCAGTTCCTCGCCCTGGTACAGGCAGACCGAACCGCGCAGTGAACACAGCAGCGCCACCAGCATCCGCGCCAGGCGAGGGTCGGCCGGATGACCACCCCAGCGGCTGACCGCCCGCTCCACATCGTGGTTGGACACTGCCCAGCACGGCCAGCCTTCGGTCATCGCCGCTTCCAGGCGCGAAACGGTGTCGCGGATGTAGGCCGCGCTGTAATCGTTGACCAGCAGCTCGAAGCTGTAGCCCATGTGCAGGCGGCCATCCTGGGTGTATTCGGCGGTGGTCGCCAGCGAATCCTCCGAGGAGATCTCGCCCAGGCTCACCGCCCCCGGGTACTCGTCCAGCAGGGCGCGCAGCTGCTCAAGGAACGGCAGGTTCTCCGGCTGGGTGTTGTTGTAATAGTGGTACTGGTAGGCGTACGGGTTGTCCGCGCTGAAGCCGCGGCCGACGCGCTTGTCGGCCGGCTTGGGCGGGTTGTCGCGCAGCTGCGCGTCATGGAAGCAGAAGTTGATCGCATCCAGGCGGAAGCCATCCACACCCCGGTCCAGCCAGAAGCGCACGTTGTCCAGGGTCGCCTGCTGCACCTGCGGGTGGTGGAAATTCAGGTCCGGCTGGTCCACCAGGAAGTTGTGCAGGTAGTACTGCTCGCGGCGCGGCTCCCACTGCCAGGCACCGCCGCCGAACAGCGACAGCCAGTTGTTGGGGGGCGTGCCGTCTTCGCGCGGATCCACCCACACATACCAGTCCGCCTTCGGGTTGCTGCGGTCCTGGCGGCTCTCGCGGAACCAGGCGTGCTCGATCGAGGTGTGGCTGAGCACCTGGTCGATCATCACCTTCAGGCCCAGGCCGTGGGCCTTGGCCAGCAGCCGGTCGAAGTCGTCCAGGCTGCCGAACAGCGGATCGACATCGCGGTAGTCGGCGATGTCATACCCGAAGTCGGCCATCGGCGATCGGAAGAACGGCGAGATCCAGATCGCATCCACGCCCAGCGCGGCGATATGGTCCAGGCGCTGGATGATGCCGGGCAGGTCGCCTACCCCGTCGCCGTTGGCGTCGAGGAAACTGCGCGGGTAGATCTGGTAGATGACGGCTCCGCGCCACCATGGATAGTGCGACATCGACAGCCCCCCTCCGGGCATGCGGGACCCGCTGGAAGCGGGCCGAAAACCAACTCCCGCAAGCTTAGCGGCGGCCCACGACGATGGCGCTGCCTGCATACGTATTCACGCCAGACGCCACGCCCGGTGGCGCGCGGCGGTGGCTTGGCCCCCGGTTTCCTCCCCAATTCACAGGCAACGCCTATAATCAGGGATGAGCCTGAAAGCCTGATCGCATGACCATCACTGAAGACACCCGTCCCGCCCTGGGCCTGTCCCAGATCCAGTCGCTTGCCGCAGCCGACATGGCTGCCGTCGATGCCCTGATCCGCCGCCGGCTGTCCTCGGATGTGGTGCTGATCAACCAGATCGCCGACCACATCATCTCCGCTGGCGGCAAACGCCTGCGGCCGATGCTGGTGATGCTGGCCGGCCATGCGGTCGGCGGCTCCGGCCCCGAGCACCACCAGCTGGCAGCGATCATCGAGTTCATCCACACCTCCACCCTGCTGCACGACGACGTGGTGGACGAATCCAGCCTGCGCCGCGGCCGCAGCACCGCCAATGCACTGTGGGGCAACGCGCCCAGCGTGCTGGTGGGCGACTTCCTGTACTCGCGCAGCTTCCAGCTGATGGTCGAGCTGGACCGGATGCCGGTGATGCAGATCCTGGCCGACACCACCAACCGCATTGCCGAAGGCGAAGTGCTGCAGCTGCTGCACGTGCACAACCCGGACACCGACGAAGCCGCCTACCTGCGCGTGATCGAGCGCAAGACCGCGGTGCTGTTCGCCGCCGGCACGCGCCTGGGTGCACTGGCCAGCGGCGTCGATGAAGCCACCCAGCAGGCCCTGTACGACTACGGCATGCACCTGGGCTACGCCTTCCAGATCGCCGATGACGTGCTGGATTATTCAGCCAACGCCGACGAGCTGGGCAAGAACCTGGGTGACGACCTGGCCGAAGGCAAGGCGACGCTGCCGCTGATCCATGCCATGGCCCATTCCGATGAGGCCACCCGCCAGCGCCTGCGCGCGATCGTGCAGAACGGTGACGCCTCGGCGATGCCGGAAGTGCTGGCGGCGATCCACGCCACGGGAGGCCTGGAATACAGCCGCCGTCGTGCCGAGGAATATGCAGAGGCCGCCGAACGGGCGCTTGACGGCCTGGGCGACAACGATGCCGTCGCCGCCCTGCGCGGCCTGGCCCGCTACGCGGTACAGCGTTCGCATTGATGGAGGAGTGCCGACCAACGGTCGGCACCAACCAGGGCAGATGAGTGCCGACCAACGGTCGGCACCTGCAACAGCGGGTGGGTGCCGACCGTTGGTCGGCACACCTTTTCAACGCCTCTCGAAACGCTCCTCGAAGAACTCACCCAGTGCCTTCCAGGCACGCTTGGCGGCACGTTCGTTGTACTGGCAGCCCGGCGGGCTGTTGGCATCGCGCTCGGCAAAGCAGTGCACCGCACCGCTGTAGTTGGTGAACTCCCAGTCCACCTTGGCCGCATCCATTTCCTTCTGGAAACTGCCGATATCCTCGGCGGTCACGCTCTTGTCGTCGGCGCCGTTCAGCACCAGCACCGACGGGTGGCTGCCGCCGGCCTGCGCCGGCAAGGGGGAGCCGAGCCCGCCATGCAGGCTGACCACACCCGCCAGCGGCGCAGCGGCGCGGGCCAGTTCCAGCACCGTGGTGCCGCCAAAGCAGAAGCCCACTGCGCCGATCCGGCTGGCGTCCAGCGGTGCCTTGCCCGCCTGCGCCTTCAGTACGTTGACCGCCTCCAGCGCCCGCGCCCGCAGCAGCGGCCGGTCATTGCGCAGCTTGGTCGCCACCGGTCCGGCCTCGGCATCGGTCTTCGGTCGCACGCCCTTGCCGTACACATCGGCCACCAGCACCACGTAGTCATCGCCCGCCAGCTGCTTGGCCTTCTCGATGGCCGATTCGTTCACGCCCTTCCAGTTCGGCACCATCACCAGGCCGGGACGCTTGTCAGCATCTCCATCGTCATAGACCAGTACGCCACTGAAGGTCGTGCCCTGGTGCTTCCACTCCACCGGCTGGGTCTTCATCGCCGCCCACGCTGGCATCGCTGCCAGCCCCAGTACCATCGCCACGCCGCAACGCCAACGGTTCATGCGCCTGCTCCAGAAAAAGGGACGGAGGGGATTAAGCCGTAATCGCCCCTCCCGCGTCGCATTCTGCATTGGCGGCGTGACGCAGGTGTGGTTGGATACGACTTGATCCCCTCCGTCCCCTTTTCTGCATGAACCTTGTTGATCGCTTTCTGTCTGGATTGATCCCGCGGCTGCCCGAGGACGATGCCCCGCAATGGGCGTGGACCGAAGGCGCCAGCGAGGCCGACCTGCAACGGCTGCGCGCGCAGTGGCCGCAGGTGCCCGACAGCCTGGTCGAGCTGCTTTCGCGCGTGGACGGCACGCACTTCCGCGACTATCCGAAGGGCGAGGTCTGCGTGCTGATGCTGGGCTCGGACGTGGGCGACTACCCGTACTACCTGCGCTCCATCGCGCAGATCTTCGAAGACCAACAGCAATGGGACGACAGCATCCGTTCCATCTACGAGGAATGGCTGGAAGAAGAACCGGAGATCCTCGGTGCCGGCATCGATGCCGACCTGCCGATGGGCCGCCGCCTGTGCTTCTCGCACTGCATGAACAACGGCGGCACCTCGATGCTGTATCTGGATTTCGATCCCGCACCCGGCGGCAGCGTTGGACAGGTGGTGCGCTACCTGCACGACCCGGACAGCTACGCGGTCATCGCCCCCAGCTTCGATGCCTACCTGCAGCAGCTGATCGACCGCGACTACAGCTTCCTCGACGAGTAGATCCACGCCATGCGTGGATGCCCCCCCAGGTTGCCGGCCACCGGCCGGCACGACCGTCAGGCGATCCCGATGCCCGGAATCGCGCTGATCGTATCCGGGTCGAACCCGGCCAGCTCGGCGAAATGCCGCCCGCGTGCAACGTAATCGCGGTAGGCGCCATAGCTCGGCGCGCCCGGCGACAGCAGCACCACCCCACCCTGTTCGCCCAGTGCGCGACGCGCCAGCGACATCGCGTCGGGCAGATCGGCAGCGGCATGCAGGCCGAAACGGCCGGCGTCGGCCAGCGGCTGCAGCATCGCGTGGATGCGCGGGCCGTTGCTGCCCATGGTCACGATCTCCACCGGCGGCACGTCGTGCGCCATGTGCTGCATGAAATCAGTCCAGTCCAGGCCACGATCATGCCCGCCGACCAGCAACGCGATGCGCTGGCCGGCAAAGCACTCCAGTGCCGCCAGGCTGGCATGCGGCGTGGTGCTGATCGAATCGTTGACGTAGGTCAGGCCATCGGCCTGGCCGATGCGTTGCAGGCGGTTCGGCAGCGGCCGGAAATCCTGCACCGCCGGCGCCAGCGCCACGGCATCCAGGCCCAGCGCCTCCAGCGCGGCCAGCACCGCGCACAGGTTGCCGCGGTTGTGGCGGCCCGGCAGTGGCGTATTGCGGGTATCGAATACCGCCTGCCCGCCGCGATGCACGATGTCACCGCGCATGTGCCAGCCCTGCGGCTGGTTGAACCAGACCACCTCGCTGTCGGGCAGCGACAGCGCCGCCAGATGCGGATCTGCGGCATTGAGCACGGCAACGCGCGGCGCGGCCCCGGTCACCAGCTGCAGCTTGTCTTCGATGTAGCGCTGTTCGCTGCCGTGCCAGTCCAGGTGTTCCGGGAACAGGTTCAGCACCACCGCCACCTGCGGGTGCGCACCACTGCGCGCGACCTCGCCGGTCTGGTAGCTGGACAGCTCCACCGCCCAGTACGCAGGCGCCGGTTGCGGGTCCAGCACTTCCAGCAGTGGCAGGCCGATGTTGCCGACCAGGCCGGTGCGATGTCCCGCTGCGCGCAGCAGGTGCGCGACCAGCGCGGTGGTGGTGCTTTTGCCCTTGGTGCCGGTCACGCAGATCGTGTCGCGCACGGTGCCATCGGCATCGGCATGTTCGGCAAACCACAACGCCGTGCCGCCGATGAAGCGGGTGCTCTGCTCCGCCGCCGCCAACGCGATCGGCAGGTACGGGCTGATCCCCGGCGACTTGATCACCACCTCGAATGCCGCCAAGGCCTCGGCCGACGGTTCACCACGCACGTCCAGCACGCCCTGCGTCTCCGCACGCGCGGCCGCGACCTCGCTGGCCGGGCAGAACAGGCTCAGGCCAAGCGATGGCAGGCGCGCGCGCAGCACCGCATACGCAGCACGCCCCTCACGTCCCCAGCCCCACAGCGCTACGCGCTTGCCTTCAAGCTGCGAAATCTTCACGCACCCGTTCCCACAGCGTCGCCGGAATACGATGTTCGCCCTGCAGCTGCATCAGCGGTGCAAGCTCCAGCTCGGCCGCATCCAGCTGCGGCTGGATTTCATTGCAGAAGCGCTTCACCAGCACGTCTTCCTTCCACTCCGGGCGCTGCGCCAGGGTGGCCATCGCCGCACGCGATTCGCGGCCTTCGCCCACGCATTCGAACGGCTTGTGGTCCTGGAATTCCAGCAGCGCATCGAAGCCACCAGCCTGCTCGATGTCATCCAGCAGGTTGCGGCCGAAGATGCGCACCAGGCGGGTCTTGGGCATGAACGGGGCCAGCGCCAGGAACACGAAGTGGCACTTCGGGCAGACGCCGCACCAACGGTTCACCGGGCGCTCGCCAAGGATGTGGAAGTTGCGGTTGCAGCTGGAGAAATGCGCGTCGTAGAAATCGCTCTTGGCGAACTGGCGGGCCACCGCCAGCTCCGACATCGGCCGCAGCAGCGAGTAGTACTGCAGGTCGGCGGCCACGTACTTGCGCACGTGGTTACCGAAGGCCTGCTCGCAGGCCCAGCCCTTGGACCACTGGTGGTTCACTTCACCGGTGCCCGGAATCTGGCTGCCGTAGCTGGCCGAGCGCTCGTTGGAGAACACCACCTGGTCCACACCGTGCAGCAGCGCAGCCAGCACCATGATCGCCGAGTTCACCACGGTGACCGGGATGTGCCCGTTCCATGCGCCCTGGCGGTTGAGTTCGAACAGTTCCGGCGCCAGCGCGCGGCCCAGGTTCAACGTCGGCAGCCCGGTGCGTTCGGCACAGGCACGGATCAACTGCGAACCCCCGATCCAGGTTACCGTCTCGTCCACGCCGGCGCGGCGCAGCGCTTCGATGCTGACCAGCGAATCCTTGCCGCCGCCGATGGCGACCAGCGCGTGCGATTGCAGGCCCAGCACCGGCGCCTGCACCGCCTCGCCCTGCACCGGCAGGCGGAAGCGCCCACGCAGGTTCAGGCCGTTGCGGTAAGCGAATTCGCCCAGGCCGTTGAGGTAGATGGTCTCCACCAGCGCTGCGGTATCGGCATCGATGCTGTAGCTGTCGATGCTGACCGTATCGGGCACGCCGGCCTTGTAGTAGCTCACACCGGCAATCAGGTGCAGCAGCCGCAGCGCGCGCTGCACGGCATCGGCACGGGCCGGTTCCAGCACGAACGGGGCGCCGGGCACGGTAACGGTTTCCACCATTTCCGGGCCGTCATCGAAGGCGTAGACCAGCTTGGCCACGCCGGTGTCCGCGGCGAATTCGCAGCGGACGAAACGGAAGCGGGAAACCTGGTGTTTATCGAAAGCAGTCATGGTGAATCCAGTTCAAGCACGGTCAGGCACGTGCCCGCGCGCAGGCGCGGGACGTGTCGGTGGGCGGGTGCAGGGCGCGGAAGGCGGCGATCATTCGATCACGTCTTCGCGCGGCATCGCCCGCTGGTTGTAGGTGTTGGACATCACATAGCCGTAGGCACCGGCGTCGGCGATCAGCATCACATCGTCCGGCGCGGTCGACACCGGCAGCTTGCGGCGCTTGCCGAACACATCGCTGGATTCGCAGATCGGGCCGACCACATCGAACGCCGCTTCGGCGTAACCGCCCTGGCGGCTGAGGTTCTCGATGTCGTGCCAGGCGTCGTACAGGGCCGGGCGCATCAGCGTGTTCATGCCGGCATCCAGGCCGACGCGGCGCACGCCATCCTTCTCCACCACCTGGGTGGCGTGGGTCAGCAGCACGCCCGATTCGGCCACCAGGAAGCGGCCCGGCTCGATCGCCAGGCGGAACGCCGGATGCAGCGCCTTGACCTCGGCCAGGCCCTCGGCCCAGGCATCCAGGTCGAACGGCTCGTCTTCCTCGCTGTACGGGATCGGCAGGCCACCACCGATGTCGATGGTGTGCACGCTGCCGATGCGGCGCGCAAAGCCCGCCAGCTCATCGCACATCAGGCGCCAGTGCTGGGCGGTTTCCACGCCGCTGCCAAGGTGCGCATGCAGGCCGACCACGCGGGTGCCCAGCTCGGTGGCCGCGCGCACGAACTCGTCCACGCGCGCGATCGGCAGGCCGAACTTGGATTCCTTGCCACCGGTGCGGACCTTGGCGTGATGGCCTTCGCCACGGCCCAGGTCCACGCGCAGCCACAGTTCGCGGTTGCGGAACAGGTCCGGCCAGCGTTGCAGGGCTTCGACGTTGTCGACAGTGACGGTCACGCCCAGCGCGAACGCCGCTTCGTACTCGCTGCGCGGGCAGAAGCTGGGGGTGAACAGCACGCGCTTGGGCGACAGTTCCGGAATGGCCTGGAACACATGCTTCAGCTCACCGTGCGACACGCACTCCAGGCCGAAACCTTCGGCCTCCAGCAGCTGCAGGATGGCCGGATGGCTGTTGGCCTTGATCGCGTAATAACGCTGGTCGATCGGCTTGATCGCCGCCAGCGCGCGGGCACGCGCCCGCACCGTCGGCAGGTGGTAGACGTAGCGCGGGGTGCCGGCATCGGCCAGCTGCAGCAGGTGCGCACGCTGGCCACGCCACCACGGCGTACCACGCGGGCGCACGGTGCCGGCGATTTCGCGCCAGCGCGGGCCGAACACTTCGGTCTCTTCCACCGGCATCGCGCCGCTGTCGATCAGTTCGGCGTGCAGGATCGGCAGCAGGCCATCGGCATCGGCTTCGTCGATGACGAAGGTCAGGTTCAGGTCGTTGGACGACTGCGAGATCATGTGCACGCGCTCACGACCGAAGGTCGCCCACACGTCCGACAGCTTGTGCAGCAGCGAGCGCATGCCCAGGCCGACCAGGGTGATCGCCGCGCACGGCACGATCACCTTGACCTTGCAGATCTGCGACAGGTCGGCCGACAGCGCGGCCAGCACATCGGTGTTGACCAGGTTCTCGGACGGATCCAGCGATACGGTGACGTTGGTCTCGGCCGAACCGATCAGGTCCACCGACAGGCCGTGCTTCTTGAACAGGCCGAATACATCGGCGAGGAAGCCGACCTGCTGCCACATGCCGATGCCTTCCATCGACACCAGCACGATGCCGTTGCGGCGGCTGATTGCCTTCACTCCGGGCACCGGCGCGGCATTGCCGTCGATGCTGGTACCCGGCAGTTCCGGACGCTCGGTATCGAGGATCGCCATCGGCACGCCCGCATCGCGGCACGGCTTGATCGAGCGCGGGTGCAGCACCTTGGCGCCGGTGGTGGCGATTTCCTGCGCTTCGTAATAGTCCAGGCGGGTCAACAGGCGCGCGTCCGGCACGTCCTTGGGATTGGCGCTGAACATGCCTGGCACATCGGTCCAGATCTCCACGCGGCTGGCGCCGAGCAGCGCACCGAAGTATGCCGCGGAGGTATCCGAGCCGCCGCGGCCGAGGATGGCAGTGCCACCGTCGGCGTGACGCGAGATGAACCCCTGGGTGATCAGCAGGCGCGTGGGCTGAGCGCGGAAGCGCTGCGCCCATTCCGCATCGGCACGCCACTGGCAGTTCACCGACAGGCGCTGCGACCAGTCGCTCTGGTTCGGCTGCGGCGGCAGCGCGTCCAGCCACTGGCGCGCATCCATCCAGCCGAAATCCAGGCCGCTGGCACGCAGATAGGCCGCGCCCAGGCTGGAAGACAGCAGTTCACCCTGGCCGAGCACTTCGGCCTGCCAGTCCAGAGGACGGCTGGGCGCACGCGGGTCGTCCAGCAGGCCCTGCAGCGCGGCCAGCCGCTCGGCCAGCACCTCCGCGCCCAGCCCCAGCTCGTCCAGGAAGGCCTGGTGGCGTTCGACCAGCGCCGCCACGCGATCGCGGCTGTCCGGCGCGCCATCGGCAATCGCGGTCAGTTCATTGGTGACCCCGGACAGCGCCGAAACCACCACCAGAACGCGCGAACCGGTCTCTTCGGCCCGTTTTTTCGCCAGCTTCCCGATCGTGTCCCAGCGGTGGCGACGCGACACCGAGGTGCCGCCGAACTTCAGTACGATCCAACGATCGACAAGGGGGGAAGCTGACATGGATAGGCTATGTGTAATGTGGGGAAGCCGCCCGAGGGGGCGGAACCTTCGATTCTAAGCCCAATACACCCGTCAATGACCGCCTACCGCTACCTGCAGCTCGATGTCTTCGCCCACCAGCCCGGTACCGGCAACCCGCTCGGTGTCGTGTTCGACGCTGATGGACTGTCCACCGACCGCATGCAGGCCCTGGCCGCCTGGCTGAACCTGTCCGAGACCGTATTCTTCCTTCGCCCCACCGCTGCCGGCGCCGACTACCACGTGCGCATCTTCACCCCTGCCAGCGAGCTGCCCTTCGCCGGGCACCCCAGCGTGGGCGCCGCCTGGGCTGCGGTCACCTGCGGCCTGGTGCAGCCACGCGACGGGGCCCTGGTGCAGCAGTGCGCGGCCGGCCTGCTGCCGGTGCAGGTCACCGGGCCGGCCAACGCGCCCACCATCCGCCTGGCGAGCCCAGAGGCACGGCCGCTGCCGGCTCTGCCAGGCGACATTCCTGACGCCCTGCGCGCTGCTGCCGCCGAGGGCCAGCGCGCCGAGCTGTGGGACAACGGCCCGCGCTGGTGGCTGCTGCCGCTGCGCGACGCCGAGGCCGTACGCACGCTGGCACCGGACATGGCGGCCCTGCGCGACTGGAGCATTGCCACCGACGCGCTCGGCATCGCCGTGTTCGCGCTCGAAGCCGATACCGGGCACGACCTGGTGGTGCGCGCGTTCTGCCCCGCCGATGCGCCCAACGTGCCGGAAGACCCGGTGACCGGCAGCGCCAACGCGCTGATCGGCGCCTGGCTTCGGCAGCGTAATGCCCTGCCCGGCGAGAACCGGACCTATGTGGCCAGCCAGGGCCGCGAGGTCGGCCGCGACGGCCGCGTCCAGGTCACTGTGGACGCGCAGGACACGGTGTGGATCGGCGGCCAGGTGCAGCTGGTGATAGACGGCAACATCACCTGGTAGCGCCGGGCCACGCCCGGCGGCCTGCCGTGCTGCGCGCTCGCGGGGCATGGCCCCGCGTTACCCTATGCCGCCTGTTTTCTGGAGTTCCTGCCCGATGACCACCCGCCGTTTCCTGCAGCTGGATGTGTTTTCCCCGCGCCCGGGCGCCGGCAATCCGCTGGCCGTCGTGCTCGACGCCGAAGGCCTGGACGATGCGACGATGCAGGCCATCGCCCGCTGGACCCGCCTGCCCGAAACGACGTTTGTGTTCCCGGCACAGACGGCCGGCACCAGCTATCGGCTGCGCATGTTCAGCCCGCAGAAGGAAGTGCCGTTCGCCGGCCATCCGAGCGTCGGCACCGCCCACGCGGTGCTGCAGGCGGGCCTGGCCATGCCGGTCGACGGGGTACTGGTTCAGGACGGCATCGCCGGTGCGCTGCCACTGCGCGTGACCGGCGAAGGCGCGCAGCAGCGCATCGCCATCCGCACGCCCCGCGCGCAGCTGGCCGAGATCGCCGCCACCGATGATCCACGCCTTCAGGCCGCATTGCGCACCTGGCCGCTGGGTTCGCTGCCGCCGGCCCGCATGCAGGGTGGCCGCAGCTGGTGGGTCGTAGAGGTCGCGGATGAGGCCGCGTTGCGCGCCCTGCACCCGGACTGGGATGCGATCGCCACGCTGGCTGAATCGACCGACAGCATGGGCGTGTTCGCCTATGCCTTTGCCGATGGCAGCGAAGGTTACGACCTGGCCGTGCGCGCTTTCGTCGGCAATGGGCGCCGCTTCGAGGATGCTGCTTCTGGCGCGGCCAACGCTGTGCTGGCGGCCTGGCTGGACCTGCGCGACGCCCTTCCGCGCGGCCGCCAGCCCTTCGACGTCAGCCAGGGACGCGAAGTCGGCCACGATGCGCGGCTGACGCTGCTGGTCGATGAAGAGGGTGAGGTCTGGTCCGGCGGCCAGGTGCAGACGGTGATTTCCGGCACCATCGATTGGTGAACGCAAGGCGGTAGAGCCGGCCGCTGGCCGGCTGCCACCTTATACCCGGTTTCATGTGGTTGCCGGCCAGCGGCCGGCACTACCTTCTCAGCCCAGTTCGGCTTCCAGGCTGATCGGCACCGCGCTCAGCGCCTTGGAAACCGGGCAGTTCTGCTTGGCGTCATCAGCGATCGCACGGAACTGCGTCGCCTCGATTCCCGGCACAACCGCCTTCACTTTCAGCCGGATCTGCGACAGCTGCGGGCCGCCTTCCATCGACAGATCGACCTTGGCTTCGGTATCCAGCGAGGTCGGGGTGAAACCGGCTTCGCCGAGCTTGGCCGACAGCGCCATGGTGAAACAACCGGCGTGCGCGGCAGCGATCAGTTCTTCGGGATTGGTGCCTTTTTCATCACCGAAACGGCTGTTGAAGCCGTAGCGGGTCTTGTCCAGAAGACCACTCTGCGGCGTGCTCAACTGGCCCTTGCCCGACTTCAGGTCGCCTTCCCAATGCGCGGTAGCGTGTCGCGAGATTCCCATGTCCTGCTCCGTTGTGGCTGTGATGAACCAATACCCTGGCACGCGCCGCGTTAGCCCTGCGTCGCCCCGCCGCATGCGGCGCGCCTGTCCCGAGCCAACGACTGGACACTTCTTCGCCAGCAATCTGGCGATTTCCCCCTTGTTTTCAGTCATTTCGCCCATCCAGTCGCAATCACCGACACTGCGGTGCAGCGCACCACCGCACCCGCTCCCCCTACTGCCGGCCATGTACTGAATCGGCCTGGATATGAAAAAACATGCACTTTCAGCGCTCCAGGCTATTGGCGGCGCCCAAGAGTTGCCCTACATTGCGCTTGCCGACGGGGTTCGGCGCCGACCAAACAACCAACCGTTCACGGAACAGGAAACCATGGCAAAGACCGCTAAGAAGGCTGCCCCGAAGAAGGCAGTGAAGAAAGTCGCGACGAAGGCAGCCGCCAAGCCGGCCGCTCCGAAGCCGATCAAGGAAGTGCTGACCAAGTCGGGCCTGGTTGCACACATCGCTGAAGTCTCCGGCGTTGTCGCCAAGGACGTCCGCGCTGTGCTGGCCTCGCTGGAAGGCGCTGTCGCTTCCTCGGTGCACAAGAAGGGCGCCGGCTCGTTCACCCTGCCGGGCCTGCTGAAGATCACCACCGTCAATGTGCCGGCCAAGCCGAAGCGCAAGGGCATCAACCCGTTCACCAAGGAAGAGCAGTGGTTCGCCGCCAAGCCGGCCACCACCAAGCTCAAGGTTCGCCCGCTGAAGAAGCTCAAGGACGCTGCGCTCTAAGCGCGCGCCCTGCAGCGGATACCTGACGGGACGGCCTTGGCCGTCCCGTTTTTTTTGCCCCGCATCCGCGCTCGCTCTGCAGTAGATCCACGCCATGCGTGGATGCCGTCCACTGCGCCCCCGCAACACAGCGTTTCCCGCGCCCACGCAATTTCCCGCACAGGCCCGCCGCCCATGGCCGCGCCGCTGTTTTTCCAGCGCAGGAACGAACCGGGTGGAACACTGCGTGCAGCGCCGGCCATCGCCGCCGGCCGACGCCTTGCCTATGGTGGTCCCATTCCTCCCCACCAGCGCGAGCACCCCCATGGCCAGCCCTTCCACCCGCTACCGGATCTCGGTGACCCCGATCGAAAAGGACGGGCACCAGTGCACCGGGCGCTGCACCATCGAACTGGAGCACCGCGCCAGCCGCGACCTGATGCGCCTGCTGGAATCGGCCCCGCGCACGGCAGGCCTGAGCGGTGACGAACGTGCCACCCTGGTGGTGGCCACCCAGCTGCTGCGTGACATCGTGCAGCGCCATGCCGACACCGACGGCCATGCACTGGCAGCGGTCGCCGCGCAGGTCCTGCCGGCGCTGGACGCGCTGGAACGGCTTCCCTCTTCGCGCTGACCACTTCGCGCTGAGCGGCCCCCGGCCGCTACACTGCCGCCTTTCAGGTCGCCTCGGGGAGGAGGCAGACATGCGCGGTTTTATTTCCTTGTTGATCCCGCTGCTTGTGGCGGGGTGTTCGAACCCGGCGCCCCCGGTCGATGCCACCGGGCGCGACGCGAGCGCCGCCACAACCGCCCCGTCGGTGCCGACGACGAAAGCGGCACCGCAGGCCGCTACCGTTGACGCGATCGCCATCGATCCGCTGTATGGCGCCGTTGCCAACGGCAGCGAAACGCCCGCAGCGATGCTCAACCGCTACATGCTGGATCTGCTCAACCGCAACACATCGCGCAGCGATGCAGCCTGGGCCTATGCCCCCGCCGACCCGCGCCGTGCCGACGATGCCGTGCTGCGCCTGCTGCCCGACGTGCGCAGCCTGCGCCTGGACAGTGACGTGGCGTTGCCACGCGACGATGGGCAGCCGCCACGCCTGCTGGAGGTGCCAGTGAAGATCCGCGCGGTGACCGCCAACGGCACCTTCCGCTACCACGGCTGGTACCGGGTGCAGCCCAGCGCCGATGGCCGCAGCTGGCAGATCCAGTCGGCCAGCCTGCAACCAACGCTGGACTGAACCGTTGCAACCGTGTGTACCCGCGATTCAGCGGGCAAAGCTACTCTGTAGGCCTCTTGGATCCTTCTTCCGGTCACCGCCATGCGCCTGCGTTCCCTGATGACCCGCCTAGCCGCCTCGACCGTGCTGATTGCTGCTGCGATCGGTGCGCAGGCCGCCCCTTCGATCTCCGGTCGCGAACTGGCGGTTGGCGCCAGCGACGTGCAGCAGTATCTGGACGGCAGCTTCCCGCGCACGCAGGACGCGCTGGGCGGCCTGATCGCGCTGACCATGAGCCACCCGCAGCTGAGCCTGCCCGCAGGCGAGCGCTTGAACCTGGGCATGGACGTGGCGCTGGCCACCGCCGGCGGCAACCCGGCCAAGCTGGGTACGGTGAAGCTCAGCAGTGGCCTGCGCTATGACGCGCAGACCCAGGGCTTCCACCTGCAGCAGCCGAGCGTGGATGACTTCACTCCGGCCAGCCAGGGTGGCCGTCTCGATTCACGGACCCGTGGCCTGCTGAACGCATGGCTGAGCGACTACGCCCAGCGCGAACCGATCTACAAGCTGGACCCGGCCGTGGCCGGACTGCTCGGCGCCCTGCAGGTGCAGTCGGCACAGGTGAAGAACGGCAAGCTGGTGGTGACCTTCAACCAGAACCTGGGCGACCTGGTGCCGGCGGGCATCCTCGGCAAATAAGGTAGTGCCGGCCGCTGGCCGGCAATCCTTTCACGCACGTGCCGGCCAGCGGCCGGCACTACCAGCGCCGCATTACGCCGCCAGCGCTTTCACCACCGCCTCGCTGAAGGCCGGAATGTCATCGGGCTTGCGGCTGGTGATCAGGTTGCCGTCCACCACCACTTCCGCGTCGCGCCAGCGCGCGCCGGCATTGGCCAGGTCCTGCTGCAGCGACGGCCACGAGGTGACCTCGTGTCCCTCCGCCAGCCCGCTGTTGATCAGCAGCCAGGGGCCGTGGCAGATCGCGGCCACCGGCTTGCCGGCACCGGCCATGCTGCGGATGAAATCCAGTACTGCTTCGTTGGTGCGCAGGGTGTCCGGATTGATCACGCCACCGGGCAGCACCAGCGCATCGAAACCGCCGGCGTCGGCGCCATCCAGTGGTTGATCCACGGCGACCGAATCACCCCAGTCCTTGTCCTTCCAGCCCTTGATGCTCGCCTCCTTGGCCGGCGACACCACGCTCACGCGCGCGCCCTCCGCTTCCAACAGGTGCTTGGGCTCGATCAGTTCGGACTGCTCGAAACCATGCGTGGCGAGGATGGCGATCTGTTTGCCGCGTAGACGCTGTGCCATGTCGTGCTCCAGATAGGGGGGAGCGCACAGGGTGGCCGAGTGGCCCTTGAACGGCGGTGACCCTCACGTGCACGGCAGGTGGAGAATCGCCCGGATAGCGCCGGGCCGTGCCCGGCGGCTTCTGGTTCCGCCCGCGCTTCGCGCTCGCCGGGCATGGCCCGGCGCTACCGGATCAGCGCTTGGGCTGCAGCATCGTGCCGGTGCACTTGGGCGAGCCACAGCGGCACTCCCAGATCTTCTTCAGCTTGGCCGTGTGGCGCTCGGCCAGGGTGATGCCGTAGTTGTACGTCAACTCTTCGCCCGCCTTGATATCGCGCAGCGCCTCGATGAAGACCTTGTCGCCGCGGCTGTCACCGTCTTCGTCTTCCTCGATCACCGCCTCGCAGTTCGGGTCGCAGCTGTGGTTGATCCAGCGCGCGTCGTTGCCCTTGTAGTTGGCATCGATCACCCAGTCGTCGTTGAGGGTGAACAGGAAGGTATGGCCGCTTTCCACGTCGCCACTGTCATCGGCATCGACATCGCCGTGGCTGCGCAGCAGGCCCTTGTACTGGATCACGCGCTCGCCCTGCTTGATCGGGGCCACGGAAAACACACCGTTGCCGTGGATGGCGGACTTGCGGGCTTGGATCTTCTTGGGCATCGGCAAGAGACGTTTGCAGCGGAAGGAACGTTGATTCTCGCCCATTCCGGGTGATTGCGAAAATCACCCCCATGCCGCAGCATGTCGCCCCGATGGCGGCCCTTGGCGACTGCCCTCCGGCCGGGCCCAAGCGCCCGCTGAATGGCCGGGTTGGATGCCGGCGAATAAAAGCGTACAATTTCAGTCCGCTTTAAGAACCACTCGCATCCCATGTTGCGCGTCACCAAGCTCACCGATTACGCCACCGTCGTACTGACCGTACTCGCCGCCCGTCCGGGCGAGGTGCTCAGTGCCACCGAGCTGGCCGAATTCACCGGTCTGGAGCCGCCCACCGTCAGCAAGGTGCTCAAGCCACTGGCCCAGGCCGGCCTGGTCGAAGGCCTGCGCGGCGTCCGCGGCGGTTACCGGCTGACCCGCCCATCGATCGAGATCTCGCTGTTTGAAGTGGTTGAAGCCATGGAAGGGCCGTTGGCCCTGACCGAGTGCAGCCACGACCACCATCAGTGCGGCATGGCGCCCAAGTGCGGCGCGCGCAGCAGCTGGCGGCTGATCAACGACGTGGTCTCCGAGGCCCTGCGCGATGTCAGCCTGGCGCAGATCCTGCCCCCTCTTCCCCTTGTCGACGAAGAACAGCGCCGCACCATCGCTGTCGACGTCGTCTCCTGATCCGTAGGCAGCCCCCCATGGCCACCGAAACCATCGAAACCGTCGCCAGCGACGACACCCCCAACCGCGAGATCCATGAGCAGCTCGGCCGCAAGTATTCGGCCGGCTTCATCACGGACATCGAGTCGGACTCCCTTCCCGCCGGCCTGGACGAGGACACCATCCGCGCCCTGTCGGCCAAGAAGGAAGAGCCGGAATGGATGACGCAGTGGCGCCTGGACGCCTACCGCCACTTCCTGACCATGCCGATGCCGAACTGGGCCAAGCTGCAGATCGCCCCGATCGACCTGCAGGCGCTCAGCTACTACTCCGCGCCGAAGGGCCCGAAGTACGCCTCGCTGGATGACGTGCCCAAGGAACTGCTGGACACCTACGACAAGCTGGGCGTGCCGCTGCACGAGCGCGCCAAGCTGGCCGGCGTAGCGGTGGACGCGGTGTTCGACTCGGTGTCCGTCGGTACCACCTTCCGCAAGGAACTGGCCGAAAAGGGCATCGTGTTCTGCTCGATGTCCGAAGCCATCAAGGAGCACCCGGAACTGGTCAAACAGTACCTGGGCACCGTGGTGCCGGTGGGCGACAACTACTTCGCCGCGCTCAATTCTGCGGTGTTCTCCGATGGCAGCTTCGTGTTCATTCCCAAGGGCGTGCGTTGCCCGATGGAACTGAGCACCTACTTCCGCATCAACGCCGGCCACACCGGCCAGTTCGAGCGCACGCTGATCATCTGCGAAGAGAAGGCGTACGTGTCCTACCTGGAAGGCTGCACCGCGCCGATGCGCGATGAGAACCAGCTGCATGCGGCGGTGGTCGAGCTGGTGACGCTGGACGATGCCGAGATCAAGTACTCCACCGTGCAGAACTGGTACCCGGGCGATGAGAATGGCGTCGGCGGCATCTACAACTTCGTCACCAAGCGTGCCGAATGCCGTGGCGCGCGCAGCAAGGTCACCTGGACCCAGGTCGAGACCGGCTCGGCGATCACCTGGAAGTACCCGTCCTGCGTGCTGCTGGGCGACGACTCGGTCGGCGAGTTCCACTCGGTGGCACTGACCCATCATCGCCAGCAGGCCGACACCGGCACCAAGATGATCCACGTCGGCAAGCGCACCAAGAGCAAGATCATCAGCAAGGGCATCAGCGCCGGCCGCGGCCAGAACACCTATCGTGGCCTGGTCAAGGTGGACCGCAATGCCGACGGCGCGCGCAACTACACCCAGTGCGATTCGCTGCTGATCGGCAAGCAGTGCGGCGCCCACACCTTCCCCTACATCGAGGTGAAGAACCCCGGCGCCACCGTCGAGCATGAGGCCACCACCTCGAAGATCTCCGACGACCAGCTGTTCTACTGCCGCGCCCGTGGCATCAGCCAGGAAGACGCGGTGTCGATGATCGTCGACGGCTTCTGCAAGCAGGTGTTCCGCGAACTGCCGATGGAATTCGCGGTGGAAGCCAAGAAGCTGCTGGAAGTCTCGCTGGAAGGTTCGGTGGGCTGATCGCCCGCCCTGCCCTCGCACAACGCATTCTCTTTACCGGCGGGCCCCGGCCCGCACCACGGAAACCCCCATCATGCTGAAGATCGAAAACCTCCACGCCCGCATCGGCGACAAGGAAATCCTCAAGGGCCTGTCCCTGGAAGTGAAGCCCGGCCAGGTGCACGCCATCATGGGCCCCAACGGCGCCGGCAAGTCCACCCTGGGCAATGTCCTGGCTGGCCGCGACGGCTATGAGGTCAGCGAAGGCAGCGTGCAGTTCGAAGGCGTCAACCTGCTCGACCAGGACCCGGAAGCGCGCGCCGCTGCCGGCCTGTTCCTGGCATTCCAGTACCCGGTGGAAATCCCCGGAGTGAACAACACCTACTTCCTGCGCGCCGCGCTGAATGCACAGCGCAAGGCGCGCGGCGAGGAAGAACTGGATTCCATGCAGTTCCTCAAGCTGGTGCGGCAGAAGCTGGCCGTGCTGCACCTGAAGGACGAACTGCTGCACCGTGGCGTCAACGAAGGCTTCTCCGGTGGCGAGAAGAAGCGCAACGAGATCTTCCAGCTGGCCGTGCTCGAGCCGAAGCTGGCGATCCTGGACGAAACCGATTCGGGCCTGGACATCGATGCACTGAAGAGCGTGGCCGACGGCGTCAACGCGCTGCGCAGCGCCGACCGCTCGTTCCTGGTCATCACCCACTACCAGCGCCTGCTGGACTACATCAAGCCGGACGTCGTGCACGTGCTGGCCGATGGCCGCATCGTCAAGAGCGGCGGCCCGGAACTGGCGCTGGAACTGGAAGCGCACGGCTATGACTTCCTGAAGGACCGGGTCGTGCCCGAGGCGGCGGTCTGATGAGCGCCCTGCTCGATTCCATGGCCCAGGCCTTCTGCGGCAGCGATGCGCGCCGCGAAGTGCTCGACAGCGTGCTGCGCGACGGCCTGCCCGGCGCACGCAGCGAAACCTGGAAGTACACCTCGCTGCGCCAGCTGGAGCGTCGCAGCTTTGCGGCCGCACCGTTGGCCCCGGCGCTGCTGGATGCCGCCGCGCTGGAGAACATCCCGGCACCGCGCCTGGTGTTCGTCAATGGCCGCCTCAACGACGCGCTGAGCGACGTGCAGGGCCTGCCGGCCGGCGTGCAGCTGGAGACGTTGTCCTCCGCACTGGCCGCTGGCGAGGACGCCGTGCGCTTCCTCGGCCGCCGCTACGATCGCAGCGACGATGTGTTCGCCCGCCTCAACGCCGCCCTCGCCGATGAAGGCGTGGTGCTGCGCGTGGACGACGGCGTGCAGGTCGAGGTGCCGCTGCAGCTGGTATTCGCCAGCGTGGCCGGCGACACCGATCTGGCCTGGCACCACCGCCACCTGATCGAACTGCGTGCCGGCGCCAGCCTGGGCGTGGTCGAGCACCGCTTCAGCGTCGGTGATTCGGCGCATCTGGACAACACGGTACTGCACGCCCACGTCGCCCGCGATGCGGTGCTCAAGCACGCCCGCGTGCAGGCCGGCAGCGCGCGCCAGACCAGCTTCCTGCGTACCGACGCGGTGCTGGCCAAGGACGCGCAGTACCACCGCGTGGACCTGGAGCTGGGTGCCGCGCTCAGCCGCCATGAGCTGAACGTGCGCCTGGAAGGCGACAACGCCCAGCTGACCGCCAATGGCGTGCTGCTCGGCAATGGTCGCCGCCACGTCGATACCCGCCTGGGCATCGACCACATCGCCCGCGACACCAGCGCCGAGCTGCAGTGGCGTGGCGTGGCCGCCAACCGCAGCCGCGTGGTGTTCCATGGCGGCATCCAGATCCGTGCCGGTGCCGATGGCACCGACGCCAACCTGTCCAACAAGAACCTGCTGCTGTCGGCCGACGCCGAGATCGATACCCAGCCGACGCTGGTGATCGACGCCGACGAAGTGAAGGCCGCACACGGTGCCACCGTCGGCCAGCTCGACGCCAACGCGCTGTTCTACCTGCGCTCGCGCGGCCTGCCGCAGGCCCAGGCGCAGGCGCTGCTGAGCGCCGCGTTCTGCCACGAACCGCTGAAGGTGCTGCCCGAAGCGCTGCGCGAACAGCTGGCACGCCGGCTGGACAAGGCCCTGGCCGAGGCGGGCGTGGCATGAACCTGTCCACCCCGCGACCGATCGAAGCACCCGCCGACGCCCCCGACTGGGCGCGCGTGCGCCTGGACTTCCCGCTGCTGATGCGCGAAGTGCACGGCAAGCCGCTGGTCTATTTCGACAACGCCAACACCGGCCAGAAGCCGGTGCAGGTGATCGGCGCGGTGGACGAGTTCTACCGCCGCTACAACGCCAACGTCAGCCGTGCCGTGCATGCGCTGGGTACCGAGGCCACCGACGCCTACGAAGGCGCACGCAACAAGCTGGCCCGTTTCCTCAACGTGCGCAGCAACGACCTGGTGCTGTGCAGCGGCACCACCTTCGCGATCAATCTGGTTGCCTACTCCTGGGCCCTGCCCCGGCTGAAGGCCGGCGACGTGATCCTGGTGTCGCGCATGGAACACCACGCCAACATCGTGCCGTGGCAGCTGGTCGCCCAGCGCACCGGCGCGACCATCCGCGTGGCCGAGATCACCCCCGACGGCGCGCTGGACCTGGACGCGCTGCGCGCGGCGATGACCGCCGAGGTCA
Organism: Stenotrophomonas sp. RIT309; assembly: GCF_000632045.1. Lineage (NCBI taxonomy): Bacteria > Pseudomonadati > Pseudomonadota > Gammaproteobacteria > Lysobacterales > Lysobacteraceae > Stenotrophomonas > Stenotrophomonas sp. RIT309. The sequence continues at coordinate 23,103 of NZ_JFYS01000012.1, read as the reverse complement.
AGCTGCTGGCCGTGGCCCATGTCTCCAACGTACTCGGCACCATCAACCCGGTGCGCGAGATCTGCCGCGAAGCGCGCAAGCGCGGCATCGTCACCGTGGTCGACGGCTCGCAGGCCGCACCGCACCGCAAGGTCGACGTCACCGCGATCGGCTGCGACTTCTACGCCATCACCGGCCACAAGATGTGCGGCCCGACCGGCACCGGTGCGCTCTGGGCGCGTCGCGAGCATCTGGACGCGATGCCGCCGTTCCTGGGCGGCGGCGAGATGATCAAGGAAGTCAGCTTCGACGGCACCGTATTCAACGACGCCCCGCACAAGTTTGAAGCCGGCACCCCCAACATCGCCGGTTTCATCGGCCTCGGCGTGGCGGCGGACTATCTGCAGAACGTCGGCCTGGACCACGTGGAAGCGCGCGAAGCCGAGCTGCTGGCGCACTTCACCGAAGAGCTGCGCCGGGTTGACGGCCTGCGCATCATCGGCGAAGCGCCGGAAAAGGCCGCGGTGGTGTCATTCCTGATCGACGGCGCCCATGCGCACGATCTGGCTACCCTGCTGGATCTGGAAGGTGTGGCCGTGCGCTCGGGCCAGCACTGCGCGCATCCGCTGCTGCAGTATTACGGCGTGGCGGCAACCTGCCGTGCGTCGCTGGCGTTCTACAACACGCATGAAGAGATCGAGCGGTTCATGACTGCGTTGACGAAGGTGCGGAAGTTGTTGGGGTGAGCCCGCACACCGGCAGAGCGGCAATCCGGGGTCAGATCCCATTCGCACCGCGAAAAGGGCTCTGACCCCGGCCACCCAGCTAGCGGCTGGCATCCACGACCTTGCACGTGCCATCGCCCACCTGCACCTCGATGCGTGCCCGCAGATTCTGCGTCAGGTACACATCACCCAGGCACGCGACGTCGAGGCCTGCTTCCCGATAGCGCACGGATACGGACGAGTCCTGCTGGACCACCGGCGTCATCGAAACCTGTGCATTTGCATCGATCGCCCCGAGCTCAGTCACTCGACCGCCAGCGTCGATCTGCACCGCGTCGATGCGCTGGGAGCCCACGTTCCTGACGACCACGACAGTGTCGGTCAACCCTGAGCACGCCGACACCGCAAGAACGGCTAGCGCAAGCACGCTCAGGCGCAGCATCGGGTAGGTGGTCGCTTTGCCATCCCTGGTACGCATCATGCGGGTAACGCCTCATCGCTTCCGTGCGGATCTGTGCACCGCGGGAGCATAGTCCATGCGCAACCTCAACCTCTACGGCGTTCGCGATTCAGCCGTAGCCTCGCTCGTTTCCCCACGCTGCCTCGCGCGCGAAAGATTGCAGAAGGCATGTGGCCCCATCACCGGCTCACTCCTGCAATCGCCTCCCGGCGACACGCAGAATCCGGCCGCGCGCAATCGTCCTTCCCTCCCACAGCGAGACGTCCTCTCCCACGTTGGCCACGGCGAGCGCGTCCTCCGGGAACAGGAACGCAACGGGAAGTTCGTAGCTCTCCCCAAGGACGGCCCGTCCTTCCTGCAACAGCACGCGGCAGTCAAATACTCGGCCCGCCACGAACAACGGGCAGGCGTACACCTGTCCCACGATGTCAGTGCGCCTCCCACCTTCGGCGCTCTGCAGGAAGCGAACGGAGACAACAGCGTCGAATCGCATGGTCACGGCCCTCTGGATCCTCCCTGGATCCTTGTTCCCATAGTGCCGTCGTTTTCGCAGGGGTGGGATTCAGGGATGGGGTCAGAGCCCTTTCGCAGTGCGAAAGGGATCTGACCCTGGCCCATTGCCTCGACCCATTTTGCGCCCGTCCCCGCCCCACCTAGAATGCCCCCATGAGCACCCTGACCTTCCGCGCCGCCACGTCGGCCGACATCCCCGCCCTGATCACCCTGGTCACCTCGGCCTACCGCGGCGACGCCAGCCGCGTCGGCTGGACCACCGAAGCCGACCTGCTGGACGGCGCCCGCGTCGATGCCGAAGGCATCCAGGGCGACCTGGACCGCCCGCGCTCGACCATCCTGCTGGCCGAACGCGACGGCCAGCTCGTAGCCTGCGCCCATGTCGCCGACGTCGACGGCAAGGGCTACTTCGGCATGTTCTCGGTCGACCCGGCCCAGCAGGGCGGCGGTGTCGGCAAGCAGTTGATGGACGCGGCCGAAGCCCACGCCGCACGCGAATGGAACGTGCCGGTGATGCAGATGACCGTGATCGACATCCGCGACGAACTGATCGCCTTCTATGAGCGCCGCGGTTACCAGCGCACCGGCATCAAGAAGCCGTTCCCGTATGGCGACGAACGTTTCGGCATCCCCAAGCGCGACGACCTGCGCTTCGAGATCCTGGAAAAGCCGCTGGCCGGAGCCACCGCGTGAGCGAGGCCTGGACCTTTGTCTGCGCCGGCGCCGAACTGCTGCCGGGCGAATTGAAGAGCGTCTTCGACGAAGTCACCGGCACACCGATCGTGGTGTTCAACCTCGACGGCGAGCTCTACGCGTTGGAAGACCAGTGCACGCATGAGGAGTTCGAGCTGTCCTCGGGCGAGTTCAACACCGCCGAGGGCAGCGTTGAATGCGTACTGCATGGCGCGCGCTTCGACGTGCGTGATGGCCGCGCCCTGTGTGCGCCGGCGTATACCGCGGTGCCGAAGTTTCCGGTGAAGCGCGAACACGACGCCATCTGGACCCGCGACGACCGCGATTGAAGTTCAAGGCATCCACCCATGGGGTGGATCTACTGGAACAGCCTGAGGGCCCCGCCAAGGCCTTTCGGGCCCGTTCCGGGTGGCCTGCCACGCCCGTACATGCGAATCATTATCGTTGATGTTATCCTACGTAACATCTTCGTAACGCCTCCGCCTGCGCCATGGCTTCGTCCGCGCCCACTGCCACGCTGTGCAAGCTCGCCCGTCAGGGGTGGCCGCTGCTTGTGGCCGCGCTGCTGACGCTGCTGCTGGGCTGGTCGGCGTTGCACGAAGGGCGCGGCGGCCACGCCACCCACGCCGGCTGGCAGGCGCATCTGGACAATATGGACCAGGCCGCTCCGCTGCCGGCTCCTTCCAGCGACGAATGCCCCCACCACGCTGCGCCGGCCCCGGAGCCTCCGCTGGACGGTGAGGGCAGCACGCCCTGTGCCGGCGCTGCGCCGCCGCGCGCTGCGCTGGTGGCTCACATCCCGCTGTGGCACTCCGATGCCCTGCGCTGGCAGCTGCACGACCCCTCGCTGCGCCTGAATCCCGGCCACGCACCTCCGGCACCGCACGCCATCTGAGGCGCCCTGCGGCCATTGCCGTGCGCCTCGCCTCGTCTGAACTGCCGCCAGGCATGGCCTGGCACTGCCCGAACCTCGCCGCCGCCATCGCGCCATTGAGTCGTGCTGGCCAGCTCTCGCTCATTCCCCATCCAAGCCACCGCCAACCTACCCATGACCCACATCAAGACCCGCAAGTACGCACCTCGCGTTTCCGTACTGGCCACCGCCACCCTCGCCGCCGGCTTCGCGCCGCTGGCCGCGCAGGCCGCCGACGACGCCGGCGCCAGCAAGGCCACCGAGCTGGACAAGGTCCAGGTGCGCGGCAGCTGGTTCAACCCGTCCTCGCCGAAGTTCACCGCCGCGCTGCTGGACACTCCGAAGTCGGTCTCGATCGTCTCGGAGAAGCTGATCGCCGAAACCGGTGCGACCAACCTGCAGGATGCGCTGCGCATGGTCCCGGGCATCACCTTCGGCGCCGGCGAAGGCGGCAACCCGACCGGTGACCGCCCCTTCATCCGCGGCTTCGACTCGCAGAGCAACATGTTCGTCGATGGCCTGCGCGACGTCGGTTCACAGACCCGCGAAGTGTTCGACCTGGAGCAGGTGGAAGTGGTCAAGGGCCCGAGCTCGGCCTACGGCGGTCGTGACTCCGGTGGTGGCAGCCTCAACCTGGTCAGCAAGACCCCGAAGCTGAAGAACGAGACCACTGCCAGCATGGGCATCGGCACCGACAGCTACGCACGCGGCACCGTGGATGCCAACTACGTGCTGGGCGATGGCATCGCCGCACGCCTGAACCTGATGAAGCACGAGTCGGACATTGCCGGTCGTGACGCGGCCAACGTCAGCCGCTGGGGCATCGCGCCGTCGATCGCGTTCGGCCTGAACGGCCCGGCGCAGCTGATCGCCAGCCACTACCACATGCAGAGCGACGACCTGCCCGACGCAGGCGGCTTCCCGTATGGCAACCCGAACGGCGCGCCGGTGTCGAAGTGGGTGGACGGCCGCCCGATGGTGCCCGACCGCAACAACTACTACGGCCTGGTGGACCGCGATTTCCAGCGCACCCGCGCCGACATCAGCACGCTGGACGGCAGCTACGACTTCGGCAGCCACAAGCTGCGCAACATCGCGCGCCTGGGCAACACCAGCAACGATTACCTGTGGACCCAGCCGGACGACAGCCAGGGCAACCCGAACAACTACGGCACCTTGTGGCGTCGTACCAACAGCCGCGCCGTCGACGTCAAGAGCTTCGCCGACCAGCTGAGCCTGACCGGCAGCTTCCAGACCGGTGCACTGAAGCACAGCTACAGCGCCGGCGCGGAATACAGCGACGAGAAGATGACCCGTGGCAGCTACCTGATGACCCCGGGCACCAACAATCCGCTGACCAACAGCAGCAAGTGCCCGACCACCGGCGCGGCCACCGGCTACAACTGCACCAGCTTCGACAACCCGAACCCGAACGATCCGTGGGCGGCCACCCATGCGGTGTACCGCAGCGACAAGGCGCTGGACGTCGAGCAGCGCACCAAGACCAAGTCCGCTTACCTGTTCGACACCATCGAACTGAACGCGCAGTGGATGATCAACGTCGGCCTGCGTTACGACGACTTCTCCACCACCCTGACCACCCCGGTGGCCGGCAAGGCGCCGACCCGCGTGCGCAACGACAATGACTTCCTGAACTACCAGGCCGGCATTGTCTTCAAGCCGACCGCCAACGGCAGCATCTACCTGTCCTACGGCACCTCCTCCACCCCGCCGGGCATGGACGGTGGCGATGGTTCCGATGGCCTCAGCGCGGCCGTGGCCGACCTCAAGCCGCAGGACACCAAGAACCTCGAACTGGGTACCAAGTGGGACCTGTTCGACAACCGCCTGAACCTGACCGCGGCGATCTTCCACACCGTGATGGACAACGCGCGCGTGACCGTCGACAACGGCACCAGCCAGAACGCCGGCAAGAAGGAAATCAACGGCGTGGAACTGGGCTTCACCGGCCAGCTGACCGACGCCTGGAGCCTGTACGGCGGCTACACCTACCTGGATTCGGAACTGAAGGACAACGGCTTCGTCTGCGCCGTGTCCGGCCGTACCTGCCCGTCCAACATCTACGTGCCCTCGCCGTACAACGGCAACGTGTTCCCGAACACCGCCAAGCACAGCGCCACCCTGTGGACCACCTACCGCTTCCCGTTCGGCCTGACCGTCGGCGCCGGCGCCAACTACTCCGACAAGCAGTACGGTGATGTGGCCAACACCAAGTGGATCCCCAGCTACACCCGCTTCGATGCGATGGCCAGCTACGCGATCCAGGACAACATCAGCCTGCAGTTGAACGTGCAGAACCTGACCGACAAGACCTACTTCACCAAGGCCTACGCGTCGCACTACGCGAGCATCGCCCCGGGTCGTTCGGCCACCCTGGCACTGAACGTGAAGTTCTGATGTAACCCGCAGCACCCACGCGGCGGCAGGATCTCCTGCCGCCGTTTTTGTTTCCGGCGATACTCCGCGCATGGCTTCCAACATCCCCTTTGATTCCGACGCCCTGACCGACCTGCTGCTGCACGAGCCGCAGGCTGCCTTCGCGCGCGTCCGCGATGCGGCGCAGGCCGGGCAGGTCGAGGCACAGCTGCTGCTGGCGCAGATGCACATGGAAGGCAAAGGCACGCCCCAGGACGCTGCTGCGGCCCTGCTCTGGTACGAGACTGCAGCCAACAACGGCGCGCCGATGGCGATGAACATGCTTGGCCGCTGCCATGAGCTGGGCCAGGGCACCACCGCCAATCCTTCGCTCGCAGCGGTCTGGTACCGGCGCGCCGCCGACACCGGACTGGACTGGGGCCTGTACAACCTGGCCAACCTGCTGGCCACCGGCCGCGGCGTACCACAGGACCGTGCACAGGCACTGGCGCTGTACACCCGCGCGGCCCATCTGGGCCACGCCAAATCGATGAACCTGCTGGCCCGGCATCTGGAAGATGGATTGGACACCGGTCGCGATCCGCAGGCTGCACTGGGCTGGTATCGGCGCGCGGCCGAGGCCGGCGATTTCCGCGGCCAGGCCAACTACGCCTCCATCCTTCTGCAGGCCGGTGAGATCGAACAGGCCGTGCACTGGCTGCAGTTGGCGCTGCAGCACGGCAGTCCCGCGTTCATGGCACATATCGTGCCCGAGCTGGCCGCCTCACCCTACCCGCAGGTGCGCGCGCTGGTCGCACCGTCTGCTTGCTGAGGACTTCCGCATGCTGCTGCACATCCCCGACATCCTCAGCGCCGGACAGGTGGCTGACATCCGCCGCAGGCTCGACGCAGCCGACTGGACCGATGGCCGCGAGACCGTCGGCCACCTCGGCGCGCAGGCCAAGCACAACCAGCAGCTGCCTGAAGCTTCGCCGCTGCGCCGCGAACTGGGCGAAACCATTCTGGTGGCCCTGGCACGGCATCCGCTGTTCTTCAGCGCCGCGCTGCCCTTGAAGTACCTGCCACCGCGCTTCAACCGCTACAGCGGCGGCGGCACCTACGGCTTCCACGTCGATGGCGCGGTGATGAACCTGGCCAACGGCGAGCAGCTGCGCTCGGACATCTCCTGCACGCTGTTCCTGTCCGACCCGGACGAGTACGACGGCGGTGAGCTGATCATCAGTGATACCTACGGCGAGCACGAAGTGAAACTGCCGGCCGGTGATCTGATCGTGTATCCCTCCAGCAGCCTGCACAAGGTCAATCCGGTCACCCGCGGTGCGCGCGTGGCATCGTTCTTCTGGGTGCAGAGCATGATCCGCGACGATGTGCAGCGTCGTCTGCTGTGGGAGATGGATACTTCCATCGAGCGCCTGCGGCAGACCAATGGCGATGCCGATGCGGTGCTGCAGCTGACCGGCGTGTACCACAACCTGCTGCGACGCTGGAGCGAGGTCTGAACCGATCAGGCCACCCTTGCGGCAATTTGGCAATCATTCTCATTTGCAACGGCTAACGGGTCTCATTACAATCACGCCCCGTTGACGCCGGATGTTCCGGCCAGCCAGGGATCTCCGCTTGCGTCGCCCGTTCCGCCCCCGCCCGCTTCGGCTTGTACAGCTCGGCACCGCCATGCGCGGCCGTCGGCCTGCGCTGGCCAGCCTGCTGGCGTGGGTGGCGATGCTGACGCTGTTGCTGGGCACCCTGCCGCTGCTGCCGGTCGCCCACGCTGCCGCGCCGCAGGCGCTGCAGCAGCCGCTGGAAGAGCGCGGCGGCGAAAGCCCTTTGCAGGAAGAAGCGCCAGCCAAACTGCGGCGCTGCGCCTCGGCACCGGCCAAGTCCACGGACAAGCCGATCCCGCCGCTGTTGCTGGCCAGCCACTGGCTGCGCACCGAACTTGATCTGGTTCCCTCTGCGTCGGTTCCCTCCGGCGCGCGTCCGCACTGGCCGCTGGCCGTACCGGACATGCCCTGGGCCGATGCGCCCGGGCGCCGCCAGCAACGCGGCCAGGCGCCGCCGCTCGCCTGATCCACGGCACGCCGTGACCGCCTGCGCGGTTGCGACGGCTCGCCGCTGCCTGTTTCGCCCCTGCCGCCCCTGACCGGGCCATCCCTGCCCTGCCGTGCGCGTTCCGCGCCCTGCATCGCGCTGCCCTACATCCTTCGAGGTATCTGCCATGGCCCAGCGCCATCGTGTCCGTTCATCCCTGTCCCGACATCTGTTAACCAGCGCCGTGCTGGCTGCGGTCGCGGCGCCCGCCTACGCCAATGGTGCCGCCAGCGGCGCGCCGCAGACGCTGGACAAGGTGGTGGTGACCGCCTCCGGTTTCGAGCAGAAGGTAGTCGATGCACCGGCCAGCATCAGCGTGGTCAGCCGCGAAGAGCTGAGCAAGCGCCCTTACACCAGCCTGGTCGACGCCCTGCGCGACGTCGAAGGCATCGACGTCGGCCTGGAAGCCACCGACAAGAACGGCCGCGCCACCATCTCCATGCGCGGCCTGCCGTCGGAGTACACCCTGGTGCTGATCGACGGTCGCCGCCAGAGCAACGCCGGCCAGCTGTATCCGAACAACTTCGGTGGTGGCCAGTTCGCCTACCTGCCGCCGCTGGATGCGATCGAGCGCATCGAAGTGGTGCGTGGCCCGATGTCCACGCTGTACGGCTCGGATGCAATGGGCGGCGTCATCAACATCATCACCCGCCGCAACCAGGACAGCTGGCACGGCGCGGTCACCCAGGGCTTCACCGTGCAGCAGGACGACCAGTTCGGCGACGCGCGCAGCACCGATCTGTACCTGAGCGGCCCGCTGGTCAAGGATCGCCTGGGCCTGGCCGTGCGCGGCAGTTACTACGACGCCAAGGCATCCAATCCCGAATGGGATGCACTGACCCTGCCCGACGGCACGCTGTGGGAACGCAGCATCGGTTTCGGTGGCGGCGGCAAGTCGGTGGCCAACACCAACTGGAACACCGGCGTGCGCCTGAACTTCCATGTCAACGACGACCACGAACTGTGGCTGGACTACGACGTCTCACGCCAGAAGTACGACAACAGCGAAGGCCAGACCGGCACCCTCGACAGCCTGGCCAGCCTGTGGCGCGTGGGCAACGCGGTGGTGCCGAACCCGAATGGCAGCGGCACCGTCACCCGCCGCGTGGTGCAGCCGCGCGTGGGCTACACCGCCTACCAGCGCTATGAGCGCGACCAGCTCTCGCTGACCCATCAAGGTCGCTACAGCTTCGGCACCTGGCAGACCTCGCTGACCCACAGCAAGAGCAACAACCTCGGCCGCTCGCTGCCGCTGACGCTGGACGAGCGCGCCGGCCTGCAGACCCTGTGGAACGACGTCTGCCGCCGCACCGGTGCCGCCAACAACTGTGCCGCCGGCCGCAACAACGGACTGGCCGCACTCAACGCCAGCGAACAGGCACGCCTGCAGGCGTTCCTGCCGCGGCCGCTGCGCACCATGGAACTGGAAGGCTACGTGCTGGACACGATGCTCGACCTCGACTTCGGTGCGCACAAGCTGACCGTGGGCGGCCAATACAACGACACCGACATGGTGGACGGCGTGTTCGGCATGGACGGTGCCGGCTACCGCAGCAACACCAAACAGAAGCACCGCATGTGGGCACTGTTCGCCGAGGACAACTGGTCGCTGACCGACACCCTGACCGCCACCTTCGGCCTGCGCTACGACGACCACAACATCTTCGGCAGCCACCTCAGCCCTCGCGGCTACCTGGTCTGGAATGCCACCGATGCCTGGACCTTCAAGGGTGGCGTCAGCACCGGCTACAAGACCCCGCGTCCGGACCAGCTGTTCCCCGGCATCACCGGCTTTGGTGGCCAGGGCGTGCTGCCGCTGGTGGGCTCGCCGAACCTGAAGCCGGAAACCAGCACCAACTACGAGCTGGCCGCCTATTACGAGGGCCAGCGCTGGGGCTTCAACGTCACCGGTTTCATCAACAAGTTCGAAGACAAGATCGCCAGCGGCGGCACGTTCCCCAACTGTGAAGTCGCGCCGGCCGGCAGTGGCTACTGCGTGGACATCGGCCCGGGCTGGGCGTCGCTGGGCTACAGCACCTTCACCCAGAGCGTGAACATCGACAAGGCCGAGACACGTGGCGCAGAACTGGCCGGCCACGTCGACCTGCTGGACACCCTGCAGCTGCGCGGCAACTACACCTGGACCAAGAGCGAGCAGACCGCCGGTTCCGGCAAGGGCCTGCCGATCAACGGCACCATGCCGGCCAAGCACATGGCCAACGCCAGCCTGAACTGGCAGCTCAACGACGCCATCAGCCTGTCGCTGATCGGCGAAGGCCGCTACGACCGCTACCGCGACACGATCCTTGATGCCGCCGGTGCCAGTCATACCCGCTACTACGAGGACTACACCCTCTTCCACCTCGGTGGCAGCTGGAAGGCCACGCAGTGGCTGACGGTCAACGCGCGGGTCAACAACCTGTTCGACAAGAACTTCGTCTCGCAGTCGTGCCTGCTGACCAGCCCCAGCGAATACAACTGCGTGGACGACTACGCCACCAAGGACCAGCGCCGCAGCTACTGGATCTCACTCAACGCGAAGTTCTGATCGTCGCTCTGGTGGGTGCCGACCTTGGTCGGCACCTCTCCATCCACGCATGGCGTGGATCCACCGACCCGTGGTAGTGCCGGCCGCTGGCCGGCAACCACGCGATGCTCTCAGGTGGCATGGGATTGCCGGCCAGCGGCCGGCACTACCCGTTCAGAGATACACAACGACATCTAATTGCGAGCAATTCTCATCAATGATGTAATGGCCAGTATTCATCCGTCCCGAACCGTGCCGTGAGCCGTCCCGCATCTTCCACCGTGCAGCAGCAGCAGAGCCGCGGCTTCTGGCTGCGTACCCTGCACCAGTGGCACTGGATCAGCTCTGCGGTCTGCCTGATCGGCATGCTGCTGTTCGCGGTGACCGGTCTGACGCTGAACCATGCAGCAAAGATCGAGGCCAAGCCACAGGTGCAGAACCAGCACCTGGAACTGCCGGCCGAACTGCTCGGCGGCCTGGGCTCCCGCGAGGACGGCAATGCACCGCTGCCACGCCCGGCCCGGCAATGGCTCGACGATCAGCTGGGCATCTCCATCGGCGGTCGACCCGCCGAATGGTCGGCCGAGGAAATCTATCTGTCACTGCCACGCCCCGGCGGCGACGCCTGGTTGAGCATCGACCGCGAAACCGGCGCGGTGGAGTACGAATCCACCTCGCGCGGCGCGGTGTCCTATCTCAACGACCTGCACAAGGGCCGCAATGCCGGCCCCGCATGGGGCTGGTTCCTGGATGTGTTCGCCGTCGCCTGCCTGGTGTTCTGCATCACCGGCCTGTTCCTGCTGCACCTGCATGCGCGGCAGCGACGCATGACCTGGCCACTGGTCGGCCTGGGCCTGATGATCCCGCTGCTGATCGCCCTGCTGCTGATCCACTGACTTCCACCGTGACTTCCATCCGTTCTTCCGGAGCCGCCCCATGCGCGTCACCCTGACCATCGCCCTCAGCGGCCTGCTGGCCACCTCGCCGGCCTACGCCACCACCCTCGACATCAACGTCGAAGTGCCCAAGCTCAACGTGGCCGAGTACCACCGCCCGTATGTGGCGGTGTGGCTGGAAGGCGCCGACCAGAAGGTCGCCGCCAATCTGTCGGTCTGGTACCAGCAGACCAGCAACAGCGAAGGCCATGGCACCAAGTGGCTGCCCGACCTGCGCCAGTGGTGGCGCAAGAGCGGCCGCACCCTGCAGGTGCCGGTGGACGGCGTGACCGGCCCGACCCGCCCGGCCGGCAAGCACGCGCTGTCGTTCAACGACAAGCAGCCCGCACTGAAGCAGCTGGCCCCGGGCAACTACACCCTGGTGGTGGAAGCGGTGCGCGAAGTCGGCGGCCGTGAACTGCTGAAGATTCCCTTCACCTGGCCGGCCACCGCCGCACAGAACGGCCGCGCGCAGGGCGCCACCGAACTGGGCCAGGTCACCCTCGCCGTCAAACCGTAATTGCCTGAGCCGGGGTCAGAGCCCTTTCCGCTGGAAAGGGATCCGCCCCCATCGCAGCACCCCAGGGGTCGGATCACTTCCGCAGGAAGGGCTCTGACCCCATCAATCACCCTGGAGTCTTCCGCATGAAGCGCACGCTCGTCCTCGCCGCCGCTCTGGCCGCTGCCCTTCCCTTCTCTGCCCTGGCCCACAAGGCCTGGCTGCTGCCCTCGCAGACCGTGATCGCCGGCAACGCGCCGTGGATCACCGTCGACGGTGCGGTCTCCAACGACCTGTTCTACTTCAATCACGTGCCGCTGCGCCTGGAATCGGTGGTGATCACCGCCCCGGACGGCAGCACCGTGCAGGCGCAGAACGCGGCCACCGGCAAGTACCGCAGCGTGTTCGACGTCGAGCTGAAGCAGCAGGGCACCTACCGCATCGCCTCGGTCAACGACGGCCTGTCGGCCACCTATGAGCTGAACGGCGAGCGCAAGCGCTGGCGCGGTACCGCCGCTACCTTCGGCGAACTGCCCAAGGATGCGAAGAAGCTGGAAGTGAGCCAGTCGGTCGGCCGCGTGGAGACCTTCGTCACCAACGGGGCGCCGAACGACACCGCGCTGAAGCCGACCAACCGCGGCATCGAACTGGTGGCCGTCGGTCACCCGAACGACCTGTTCGCCGGCGAGGAAGCCACCTTCCGCGTACTGGTCGACGGCAAGCCGACCGCAGGCCTGGAGTTCGAGATCGTGCGCGGCGGCACCCGCTACCGCAACGCGCAGGACGAGCAGAAGCTGACCAGCGACGCCAAGGGCGAGATCAAGGTGACCTGGCCGGAAGCCGGCATGTACTGGCTGGAAACCGGCACCGAGGACAAGAAGACCTCGGTCAAGCAGGCCGCCAAGCGCCGCCTCAGCTACGTCGCCACGCTGGAAGTGCTGCCGCAGTAAAGACAGCGCTGCGATACCAGGCGCGCCCTGGTATCGCAGCCTGCCACGCATGCCCATGACCTCTACCGCACTCGACATCGCCCGGCTGGGCGGCACCACCATGGGCACCACCTGGAGCGTGTCGCTGGTCGTACCGCGCCAGCGCGACCTGCATCCACTGCATGCTGGCATCCAGGCACGTCTGGATGAAGTGGTCGCACAGATGAGCACCTGGGAAGCGGGTTCCGACCTGAGCCGCTACAACCGTGCCGACGCAGGCCAGTACCTCGTGCTTCCCATCGAAACACGCCATGTGTTGGCCTGCGCGCAGGCCATCGCTGCAGCCAGCGGCGGTGCGTTCGACCCCACCGTCGGCCCGCTGGTGGCGCTGTGGGGCTTCGGCGCCCATGCCGGCGCACGGCGCGCACCCGATGCCGCCACGTTGCAGGCAACCCGTGCACGCTGCGGCTGGCAGCGCCTGCACTGGCAGGACGATGCGCTGCTGCAGCCCGGTGGCCTGGAGCTGGATCTTTCGGCGATCGCCAAGGGCTTCGGCGTCGACCACGTCGCCGCCTGGCTGCGCGGCCAGGGTGTCGATGCCGCACTGATTGAAGTCGGTGGGGAACTGGCCGGTTACGGCCGCAAGCCCGACGGCCAGCCGTGGCGCGTGCTGGTGGAGTCGGCGCCGGAAGAAGATGCCCACACCGATACGCCACCGCGTGTCCTGGCGCTGGACGGAAAGGCGGTGGCCACCTCCGGCGATCGCTGGCACCACTATCACGACGATGACGTGGCCTACAGCCACAGCCTCGACCCGCGCAGCGGCACGCCGGTACGGCAGGTCGCAGCCGCCGTCACCGTGGTCGCCAGCGACGCGATGCATGCTGACGCCTGGGCCACCGCGCTGACCGTGCTCGGCCGCGACGCAGGCATCGCGCTGGCAGAGCGCGAGGGGCTGGCCGCGCGCTATCTGGAACGCACCACCACCGGCCCACGCGAAACCCTCAGCAGCGCCTTCCAGCAGCTGCTGGATGAGCAGGCTGGATGAGCATGCGTTTCCCGCGCGCGACCGTTGGCAACGTCATGGTGCTGGCCCTGCTGGCCGTGATCGGCGGGGCACTGCTGCGTCTGCACCTGGGCGAAGCGTGGTGGCAGGGTGCACCGCCGGCCCGGCAATGGGGCATCGCGCTGGCCGCCACTGCGCTGTATCTGCTGGCGTGTGGCGTGCTGTGGTGGCGCAGCCGTCCGCGCGACGACACGCCCGAAGGCGGCAACCCACCGATGCTGCTGGTCTGGTCCAGCCAGACCGGCTTCGCCCGCGAACTGGCCGAGCGCAGTGCGCAGGCTCTGCGCTCGGCCGGCATGCCGGTGCGCCTGCGCGGTCTGCATGAGGTCGATGCCACCCTGCTGGCGGGCAGCGCGCGTGTACTGTTCATCGTCAGCACCACCGGCGAAGGCGATGCACCCGACCACGCCCTGCCCTTCCTGCGCAAGGTAATGAGCACGCAGCCGCCGCTGCAGCACGTGCAGTACGGGGTGCTCGCACTGGGCGATCGCAGCTACGGGCATTTCTGCGCGTTCGGCCACCAGCTGCATGACTGGCTGCGCCAGCACGGAGCACATCCGCTGTTCGATGCCATTGAAGTCGACAACGCCGATCCAGCTGCCCTGCGCCACTGGCAGCAACTGCTTGGCCAGCTCGGCGGCGGCGCGAGCGAACTTCCCGATTGGACACCGGCCGAGTACCAGCCGTGGACGCTGCTGCAGCGTACCCACCTCAACCCCGGCAGCGCCGGTGGTCCGGTCTATTGGCTGCGCCTGCAGCCCCCGACCGGCAGCGGCGCGCAGTGGCAGGCCGGTGACATCGCCGAGGTCGGTCCGCAGCATGCCGAACAGAGCACGCGCGACTGGCTGCAGACGCAGGGCTTCGACGCGGACACCGTGTTGGACGACGGCACTACGCTGCTCGCCCGCGTTGCGCGCTCGCACCTGCCGTCATTGGTTGCAGCAGGCGATCTGCCTGGGCTGTTGGCGGCCCTGCAGCCCCTGCCACATCGCGAATACTCCATCGCCTCGGTGATGGACGACGGCGCGGTGGAACTGCTGCTGCGCCGACAGCTGCGTGCCGATGGCACGCCGGGCATCGGCAGTGGCTGGCTGTGCGACCACGCCGCCATCGGCGGGCCGGTACAGATGCGCCTGCGCCGCAACGAGAATTTCCATGGCGTCGCCGCTGATGCTCCACTGCTGCTGATCGGCAACGGCACCGGTATCGCCGGCCTGCGCGCGCACCTGCACGAACGCGCACTCATTGGCGGTGCCCGCACCTGGCTGTTGTTCGGCGAACGCTCGGCCGCGCATGATTTCCACTTCGGCGATGAACTGCAGGCGATGCTCGGCAACGACACGCTGACCCGCCTGGATACGGTATTCAGCCGTGATGGCGGCGCACATCGCTACGTGCAGGATCGCCTGCTGGCCGAAGCATCCACGCTGCGGCAGTGGGTCAATGACGGCGCGACGATCCTGATCTGCGGCAGCCTGCAGGGCATGGCCCCGGCAGTGGATGCGGTGATCGAGCAGGTGCTCGGTGCCGACGGCAAGGAAGCGCTGCTGCTGGCCGGTCGTTACCGGCGCGACGTGTATTGAGCGAACGTTTGGGGCGAATTGCCTCTTGGTGGGTGCGAACCTTGGTTGGCACCCTGCTGCGGCATCGGCTGCTGCATCCACGCATGGCGTGGATCTACTGAACGGCTGGCGGCGATCCCTTGTTCGCACCCTGCTGCGATATCGGCTGCCACATCCACGCATGGCGTGGATCTACTGAACGGCTGGCGGCGATCCCTTGTTCGCACCATGCTGCGGCATCGGCTGCCGCATCCACGCATGGCGTGGATCTACTGAACGGCTGGCGGCGATCCCTTGTTGGCACCCTGCTGCGATATCGGCTGCTGCATCCACGCATGGCGTGGATCTACTGAATGGCTGGCGGCGATCCCTTGTTCGCACCCTGCTGCGGCATCGGCTGCCGCATCCACGCATGGCGTGGATCTACTGAACGGCTGGCGGCGATCCCTTGTCCGCACCTGCGATATCGGCTGCCGCATCCACGCATGGCGTGGATCTACTGAACGGCTGGCGGCGATCCCTTGTTCGCACCCTGCTGCGGCATCGGCTGCTGCATCCACGCATGGCGTGGATCTACTGAACGGCTGGCGGCGATCCCTTGTCCGCACCTGCGATATCGGCTGCCGCATCCACGCATGGCGTGGATCTACGCGGATCCAAGGTGACAACCATGCTGCAGTAGATCCACGCCATGCGTGGATGATTGCCTCCGGGCGCCGACGCTGGCTCAGCCGCCCGCCGCGCTCACCCGTATCGCCAACAACTCGCCGCCGCCCTGCAATGCATGCCGCTGACGCTCACCGGCGGCCAACCACGCGGTATCGCCGGCCTGCATCGCAGGCAATCCGCTGTCCGCGCCGAACGTGGCCTGCCCGCCCAACAGGTGCAGCGCCCAGGCCACGCCCGGCTCGCAGAAGAAGAACATCGGCCCGACCAGTGGACGATGCAGCAGCTCGGCCTGCAGCAGTCCGCGCTTCCACATCAGGTTGAAATCGTGAGTGGTGCCGTCCACCAGCTCGCCGTGCAGCGCAGCCTCACCGGCAAAACGCACGCGCCCATGCGGTGGCAGCACCTCGGCTACGCGGCCGTCCTCGAAACGCAGGCGCACGCCATTGCCCTGCAGCAGCACCAGTTCGCGCTCGACGCCCGGGAATGCGGAAAACGCGGCGTCCTGCTCGATCTCGGCCACCGACAGGCGCAACGCCCAATCATCGCCCTGCGCTGGCAACCGCAGGATCTCGCGGGTCCAACCGAGGCCGTTGCGCCAGCGTTCGCGGCGGTAGTCCAGGCTGGAAATCACCTGGCTCGGGGTCTGCAACAGGGAGTCGATGTTCATGCGCGCATTGCATCATGCCGCGCGCCGCAACGCATCAACGCGTTGCAAGACCCGCAGCCGTACCGCAATCGCCGCCCAGCAGCTGTGAGTGCTTGAGCCAGTCCTTGTCGGGGTAGTACGCAAACACCATCGTGCCGCCTCGCAACGCGTCGATCAGCGGCTTGGCCACCGACAACCGCACCGCCGGGCAGCCCAGACTGCGCCCCAACCGCCCCTGCAACTGCGCAGTGGACGGATTCACATACGGCGCACCGTGGATGACGATGGCGCGCTCGCGTGCACGATCGTTGAACCCCGGCTCCAACCCTGCCAGCCGCAGCGAATAGCCGTTGCCGCCCATGTAGGTTTCCTGCGCGGTGAACGCACCGATGCTGGACATGAAGCTGCCATCGCGGTTGGAGAAATGTTCGGTGCGGTTCTCGCCGCTGTTGCGGCCGTGCGCCACCCACTCCTCGAACAACAGCCGCTGGCGGGCGAGATCGAAGACCCACATCCGCGGCTCGGTGGACGGCCGCGAGTAATCGATCACGCTCAGGCGTTCACTGCTGACTCCCAGCTCCGGCCGCTGCAGTGCGCAGCGCATGGCGTGGGCAGCCAACTGCAGAACCCGACGGTCCGCCTTGGGCGCGGTGCGTGCCAGCTGCGCGGCGAGGTCATCGGCGCTGATGGCGGCAATGGGCGTCTGTGCCCCGGCCGGGGCACTGGCAGTGGTTGCCAGCAGGCCAAGGGCGGCCAGCCGGCACAGGCGGGAAGCAGACATGGGCACGTAGGGAGGTCTCAGGATCCCTTGAGGGTGGACGCTGGCGGCTCTGATTCCAAGACCGGCTGCATTCCCGATTCAGCCGCGCTTGGGCGCACCGCCGGCAGCGACGTCACCAGCAGGGTCGTGCCCGGCACCAGTACCTGGTACAGCTGGCGGGCGAAATCGGCCGGCAGGGCCATCGGCAACGACGGCGTGGCCAGCAGGTCCGGCGTGGCCTGGGCGCGGTCCTGGCCCAGCAGCGGATAGGCCGTCCACTGGTGCAGGCGCTGCTGTGCATCAAGCGGGCTGGGCGTATCGCTGTAGCCCTGGCCCATCACGAACAGGGTGGTGCCCTGGAACGCTGGCAGCGCGTCGGCCTTCAGCGGCGACTCACCGATCATCACGCCATCGCGCAGCACGTACAGGCGCTGGTCGTGCAGGCTGACCAGGATGCCGACCTGGCCACTGGGTGCGGCCGCATCATCCCACCAGGCCTTGTCGGGAGCACCGCCCTCGCCTTCCGGCAGGGCCTGGCCGCGTGCATTCACCGGCGCCAGCACCGCCGGATAGGCCAGCGTCATCGGCGCGCTCTTGGCATCGGCCACGACCACCGTATCGCCGCGCTTGGTTTCGCTGAACAGCTTCTGGGCGAAGGCCTGCGGCAGGCGCACGCAGCCATGCGAGGCCGGATGCCCGGGCAGGCTGCCGCCGTGAAGGGCGATGCCGTCCCAGGTCAGCCGCTGCATGTACGGCATGGGTGCGCTGTTGTAGAGGTTGGAGCGGTGGTCCTTGTCCTTCTGCAGGATGGTGAACACACCGGTCGGCGTCTCATGGCCGGTCTTGCCCGAGCTGATCGTGGTCAGGCCGATGGCAATGCCATTGCGGTACACGTAAGCCCGTTGCTCATCCAGGCTCACCACCAGCACGATCGGACCGGCCGGCGAGACTTCCGGATGCCACAGGTACTCGCCCGGCTTGAGGTCGGTCGGCCCGCGTACTTCGGAAGTCGTGGCCACGACAGGCTTGGAGGGGGCGGCCGCCTGTGCGGCGCACGGCAGTGCCAAGGCCACGGCGAGCATCAAGGTCAAACGGTGCAGGCGCATCCAGCAGGTTCCATTCCATGCGAAGGCCCCACCGTACACCATGGGCACGTCGCAGCCGCGCCAAAAGAAATTGCCCGGCGACACAGCCATGTGTCGTACCGGGCAATCGTCACGTCCCTGTCGGCCTGCTGCCACCCCCTCGCATCCTGCGAAGCGGGGGCGGCGTTGCATCCTGCACGCGGCCGCGTCTGTCCTGTTTGTATCTCAGCCCCTTCCACAGGTCTGTGATGCCACCATCCTGGTGATTGGTGCCGCATCCCTGCGACGGTCGGCGGCTGCAGCCATCCTGTCCGCAGCCATTGAACCTGCATCCTGCAGATTCCGACGATTCCTGTTGTCAGCGCCTGGGTACGGTTCGCACCGGTACCGATCCGGGTACCGGATCCGCAGGCAACATCGTGTTGCCAACGGTGATCCGTCGTCGATTCCGTTCGACGATCGATGTCCCTATCCCCTTCACCTGCGTCAGGTCCTCGACGCGGTGAAACGGGCCGTGTCTGCGCCGGTGCTCGACGATCGCCGCAGCCTTGGTGGCCCCGACCATCGTCAATCCCTGCTGCAGCGCCTGGGCATCGGCCCGGTTGATGTCGATCGGCTCGGCAGCTTGCGCTCCCGCGATCCACATTCCCAGCACCAGCGCCCTTAACACGACAAACCAAGGCACGACGTGTATCTCCTTGTGGTTCTGACCGTCCCGACCGGCAATCCCGTCGGTCGAAACAGTGTCCGTCACCACATGCACACAGCGTATAGGGTTCACGGATTTCTAAAAGCCAGCCAAATACCCGACGTGATGTAGGGAAAACCCTACCCTTGGCCGAGGCGTAGAATGGGCGGATCAGCCATGCAACCGGAGTTTCAGATGGACAGCGCCAAGCTCGGCCAATTCGTCAATGACAAGTGGGACAGCGAAATCGTCCCGCAGTTGGTCGACTACATCCGCATTCCCAACAAGTCGCCGATGTTCGACGCCAACTGGGTGCAGAACGGCTACATGGAGCAGGCGGTCACCCTGATGGAAAGCTGGGCCAAGGCCCAGGACCTGCCCGGCCTGAAGGTCGAAGTGGTGCGCCTGGAAGGCCGTACCCCGCTGATTCTGCTGGAAATTCCGGCTACCGGCGCCGAAACCGGCGACGACACCATCCTGCTCTACGGGCACCTGGACAAGCAGCCGGAGATGACCGGCTGGGACGACGACCTGGGCCCGTGGACCCCGGTCCTGCGCGGCGACAAGCTGTATGGCCGTGGCGGTGCCGATGACGGCTACGCCATCTTCGGCTCGCTGGCCGCCGTGCTGGCACTGCAGGCCCAGGGCCTGCCGCATGCCCGCTGCGTGGTGCTGATCGAAGCCTGTGAAGAGTCGGGCAGCTACGACCTGCCGGCCTACGTGGACCATCTGGCTGACCGCATCGGCAAGCCGTCGCTGGTGGTCTGCCTGGATTCGGGCTGTGCCAACTACGACCAGCTGTGGTGCACCACCTCGCTGCGCGGCCTGACCGGCGGCAACTTCTCGGTGAAGGTGCTCAACGAAGGCGTGCACTCCGGTGATGCCTCCGGCGTGGTGCCGTCAAGCTTCCGCCTGCTGCGCCAGCTGCTGTCGCGCATCGAGGACCAGGACACCGGCCGCATCCTGATCGACGGCATGAACGTGGAGATCCCGGCCGAGCGCCTGGAACAGGCCAAGCGTGCCGCCGACGTGGTCGACACCGCGATCTTCGAGAAATTCCCGCTGGTCGATGGCCTCAAGCCGATGAACGACGACCTGACCGAGCTGGTGCTCAACCGCACCTGGCGCCCTGCCCTCTCGGTGACCGGCATCGGCGGCATGCCGCCGCTGGAATCGGCCGGCAACGTGCTGCGGCCGCATACCGCAGTGAAGCTGTCGCTGCGCCTGCCGCCCACTGCCGATGGCAAAACCTGCGGCGAACTGCTGAAGGAAGCGCTGCTGCGCGATCCGCCGAACGGCGCGCAGGTCACCCTGGACCTGGAAAAGGCCTCCACCGGCTGGAACGCGCCGGCGATGGCACCTTGGCTGACCAAGGCCATCGACGATGCCAGCCAGACCTTCTTCGGCAAGCCGGCGATGTACATGGGCGAAGGCGGCTCGATCCCGTTCATGGGCATGCTGGGCGAGAAGTTCCCGGGCGCCCAGTTCATGATCACCGGCGTGCTCGGCCCGCACTCCAATGCCCACGGCCCGAACGAGTTCCTGCACATCCCGATGGGCAAGAAGGTCACCGCGTGCGTGTCCAAGGTGATCAGCGAGCACTACGCGGCCAGCCTGCGTGGCGAGACCAGCGGTTCGCCGGTGGCCGCCGACAGCGGCACCCGCCACGGCGACCACGGCTGCTGCTGATCCAGCACGCAGTGACGGACGCAGCCCGGCCTTGCTAGGCTGCGTCCAACCTTCCAGAGCACTGATCGCATGAACGGTCTGTTTGGCAGCACCAGCTGGCTCTACATCATCCTGGTCGGCTTCTTCGTCGGCCTGCTGGGACGCTTCTTCATGCCCGGCAACAACCGCATGGGCTGCCTGCTGACCATCGTGCTGGGCATCATCGGCGCGCTGCTGGCCGGCTGGTTCGGCCAGTACATGGGCTGGTACGCGCCCGGTGAACCGGCCGGCTTCCTCGGCGCGGTGCTGGGTGCGGTCGTCGTGCTGGCGATCCTGCGCCTGTTCAGCGGCCGCCGCTGAGCCGCCCTCTCTTTTCTCATTCTGCCCCCGACGTTGGCGCGCCCGGCGCGCCCGGATATGCCTGCATGACCGAACCCGCCTCTGATCCCCAGCGCAGCGCACAGCGCCTGCAGTGGGCCCGTACCCAGCTTGACGACGGCAACACCGTGGTCGAACGCGCCTCGGTCGACGCCGGCATGCGCAGCTACTGGCGCACCACCAGCCAGCGCGGCAGCCACATCGTGATGGACGCCCCGCCGGGGCTGGAAGACCCCACGCCGTGGCTGCGCATGCGCGGCCTGCTGCACGATCACGGCCTGCGCGTGCCCGCCCTGCTTGCCCAGGACCTCGACGCCGGCTTCCTGCTGCTGGAAGACCTGGGCGGCCCGACGCTGGCGAAGATCCTCGACGAACGCAATGCCGACGCGTGGTTCAGCCGATCCATCGATCAGCTGCTGCGCCTGCAGGCCATTCCGGTGCCGGCCGATTTCGGCCAGTTCGGCGAAGCGCTGCTGCAGCGTGATGCCGGCCTGTTCGACGAGTGGTTCCTGCAGCGCCATCTTGGCCTTGAACTGGACTGCGGCGAGATCGAAGGCCTGCAGCTGGTGCACCGTCGGCTGATGGACAACGCGCTGGGCCAGGCCCAGCTGATGACCCACCGCGACTACATGCCGCGCAACCTGATGCCGGTGGATGGCGGCCCGGCGGTGCTGGATTTCCAGGACCTGGTGCGTGGCCCGATCGCGTACGACGCGGTAAGTCTGTTCAAGGATGCCTTCCTGAGCTGGCCGCTGCAGCGCGTGGACGAATGGCTGGCGCAGTATCACCAGCGCGCACGCGATGCCGGCCTGCCGGTACCCGACCGTGCCACTTTCCTGCGCGATGCCGACTGGATGGGCATCCAGCGCCACGTGAAGATCCTCGGCCTGTTCTGCCGCCTGCGCTATCGCGACAACAAGGGCCACTACCTGGACGATGCGCCGCGCTTCATCGCCTACCTCGATGAAGTGCTGCCGCGCTATCGCGAACTAGCGCCCCTGCAGCAGTTGCTGGAAACGCGGATCAAACCGGCACTGGCCGAGTTGGCCGCGCCGATGCGCGTGCAGCGCTGAAGGCCGCATCGATGAAGGCACTGATTTTCGCCGCCGGCCTGGGTGAGCGCATGCGCCCCCTCACCCTGCACACGCCCAAGCCGCTGCTGGCAGTGGCCGGCAAACCCCTGATCGCGTGGCATCTGGAGCGGTTGGCTGCGCTCGGCATCCACGACGTGGTGATCAACACCGCGTGGCTCGCCGAGCAGTTCCCGGCCGCATTGGGCGATGGCAGCCAATGGGGCCTGCGCCTGCATTTCATGCACGAAGGCGATACCCCGCTGGAAACCGGTGGCGGCATCCTCAATGCATTGCCGGCGCTGGGGGACGATCCGTTCCTGGTAGTGAACGGCGATATCTGGACCGATTTCGATTTCGCCACGCTGCCGCGTGAACCGGCCGGCCAAGCGCATCTGGTACTGGTCGACAACCCGGCGCAGCACCCCAATGGCGACTACCGGCTGGACGCGCACGGTGTACTGCACCATGACCGCGAAGGCCCGTGCCTGACCTATGCGGGCATCGGCGTCTATCGTCCGTCGATCGTGGCCGATTGGCGTGCGGTGATCGGAGAGGCACCGGGCAGCGAGCGTGTGCCACCGAAGTTTTCGGTGGTGCCGTTGCAGAAGCATTTCATGGCACAGGGGTTGATGACGGGGCAGCACCATCGCGGGCGCTGGACCGATGTCGGGACCGTTGATCGCCTGCATGCGCTGGATGCGGAGTTGGCGGCGAACGGCTGAGCCCGTCGTGGTTGGTCGCTTGAATCAAAAGCCGTGCTTGGCCGGGCGGGTGGGCCATGCAGGGGACGCTGCAAGTACGTCCCTGTAAGCTCGATGGCGCCATCCATGGCGCCAACGAGCTTACAGGG
>NZ_JFYS01000011.1:0-104241 GCF_000632045.1 Stenotrophomonas sp. RIT309 | reverse complement strand
GGCGGCCTGCGCAGGGGACGCTGCAAGTACATCCCTGTAAGCTCGGTCGCCGCATCCATGCGGCTCACGCCCCTGTGCAGCCCACCCGCCCGGCCACGGACAGTTTCCCGGGCGCCACGGAAAGATCAGAAAAGCGGGAGCAACAGCGGGTCGCTGCGCTCGATGGATCCTGCCGGCTAGGGCTGTGGTGAGTCACCTTTTTGGTGGGTGCCGACCGTTGGTCGGCACGCCGATTGGTACGGCAATGCCAGTAGATCCACGCCATGCGTGGATGCTTTGCATTGGATCAACCGATGCTCGTGCGATCCCGGCCGTCACTCTTCGCACGGTACAACGCGCGGTCGGCGCGCTGGTACAGCAGTGCCGGGGTGCGGTCGTCGCCGTCCAGTTCCACCAGGCCGGCGCTGAAGGTCACCCGCAGGCCGGGGATGCCGGCCCAGTCCGGGTGGTCATGGAACAAGCCACGCAGGCGCGCGCACAGCTGCGCCGCTTCCTCCAGCCGGGTGTCATTGAGCAGCAGCGCGAATTCTTCGCCGCCGGTGCGTGCCGGCAGATCCGAATCACGGCTGGCGGCGGCGATCACCTGGGCCACTTCCACCAGTACCGCATCACCGATGCTGTGGCTGTGCTGGTCGTTGACGTCCTTGAAGTGGTCGATGTCCAGCACCACCAGGCACAGCGGATGGCCGCTGCGCTGGGCGCGGGCGAAGTCGCGGGCCAGCGCCTCGTCGAAGCCGCGACGGTTGGCCAGCCGGGTCAGCGCGTCTTCGCGGGCCTGCCGTTCGAACGCCTCGGCCTGCCGCGCCAGGCGCTCGGCCAGCTCGGTCTTCTCCTGGTTCAGCGCCTGCAGGTGCACGGTCTGCGCCTGCAGGTCGAAGGTGGCCTCGTCCACGCGCCGTGCCAGGCGCAGGTTGCTGGCCTTGTACTGCTGCAGCAGGAAGCGGTACAGCGCCACCAGCGCGGACAGCAGCACCAGCCCGATCAGCGCCTGCACGCTGTGCCGCTGCCACCAGAATGGCTCGACGGTAAAGCTCCACACTGCTTCCTGATGCCCCCAACTACCACCCGGGTGCGCGGCGGCCACGTGCAGCGTGTAATCACCCGGCGGCAGGCCGACGAATTCCACGCTGCGCTGCGGGCCACGTTCCACCCAGCCGTTGTCCAGCCCTTCCAGCCGCGTGCGGTAGCGGATGCGGTCGGACATCAGGTAGCTCAGGCCCACGTAGCTCACCGCAAGCCGTCGCCCACCGGGAATCAGGTTGCGCTCGGGGCCTTCCCAGTGCACCGGCGCACCGTCGACCTGTACGTTCTCGATTGCCGCAGGCGGTGCGGGACGTTCACGGAAACGCTGCAGCCGCTGCGGATCGACCGTGCTCAAGCCGCCGGCGGTCACCACCCAGAACGTGCCGTCCTGGCGCAGGATCGCCGAGGGACCGGAGCTGCCGTTGGCCTGCGCATTGGCCATGCCGTCGATCTCGTTGTAACGCTCCACCGTGACCCGCGGCGCGCGTCCGTCGGCCACGGCGTTGAGCGTGGCCATGTCGGTGCGCAGTACTCCGCGGTTGCTGCTGATCCACACGTTGCCCAGTCGGTCGGGCACCAGCTGGAACACCGCGTCCACCGGCATGCCCTGCTCCAGGCCCACCCGTGCCAGCGTCCCCGCCTGCCAGCGGTACAGCCCACGGTCACTGCTGATCCACATCGCATCGCCGATCTGGTGGAAGCCGAACACGCTGCGGCCACCGCCCAGCGGCGCCAGGTCGATCGACTGCACCTGGTCACCGCGCAGCACGCGGACGCCTTCAATGGTGCCGATCCACAGATTTCCCTGGTGATCGTGTTCCAGCGCGGTGGTCAGGCCTCCCGGCATGCCAGGAACGGTGGGCACGGTTACCTGGTCACCCTCGATGCGGACCACGCCCTTCTGCGTCCCCGCCCAGACCACGCCGTCAGGCGCGATGCTGATCGCACGGATGTTGCCGCCAGGCAGGCCATCGGCCGCCGCGTAGTTGTGGCGAAGCCGTCCATCGGCGTGCAAGCGGTAGATGCCGTCGCCGAAGGTGCCCACCCACAGATCGCCGCCGGCATCCTGCGCCAGGCTCAGCACC
Source organism: Stenotrophomonas sp. RIT309 (assembly GCF_000632045.1). Taxonomy (NCBI): domain Bacteria; kingdom Pseudomonadati; phylum Pseudomonadota; class Gammaproteobacteria; order Lysobacterales; family Lysobacteraceae; genus Stenotrophomonas; species Stenotrophomonas sp. RIT309. The sequence goes on along the minus strand of NZ_JFYS01000011.1, from coordinate 102,133 downwards.
GAAGGCGCCTTGCCACCGCGGTTGTGCAGCGGTATCGCACGGAATCGACCGTCGGCTGTCTGCAGGTCCAGGCCGCTGGCGCTGCCCACCCACAGGTGGCGGTCCCGGTCTTCGAGCACCGTGCGCACGTAGTCGCCGCTGAGGCCGTCGCGTTCGGTGTAACTGCTGAACAGGGTTTCGCGCAGGCGGTACAGACCGCCATTGGCACCCACCCAGATGCTGCCCTCGGCGTCTTCACGCAGGCTGACCACGCGCCCGCCGGGCAGGTTCAGGCCCGCCGGCAGGCGCTCCAGGCCATGTGCCGAGATGCGCAGCAGCCCTTGGTTCTCAGTGCCCAGCCACAGGTCGCCATGGCGGTCCTGCAGCATGGCGGTCAAGTGCAGCTGGCCAGGCAGCCGGTGCACCAGCACCAGGCGATCATCCTCCACCCGGTACAGGCGCTCGCCCGCGACGATCCACAGCGTGCCATCGGGGGCGCGATAGGGCCACGACAGGCCCTTGTCCACGCCCCACGCTGCTGGCGCGCGCTGCAGTACGCCGGCGGTGTCGCGCAGCACCAGGCCGTCGAGGGTGCCGATCCAGACCCGGTCCTGCGCATCGACCGCCATCTTGGTGAAACTCATCGCCAGCGGCAGGTCCGGCGGCGGGCGCTGGTAGACGATGCCCTTGTCCGGGGTCAGATAGCCAATGCCCTTGCCCTCGTACAACAGCCACAGGCGCCCTTGGCTGTCCATCTGCATGGACTGGATCAGCACCTGCGGCGTATCCGGTTGATGTTCCCAGACCCGCCACTGGCCGTCGCTGCCGCGGTGGCTGACATTGCCGCGCGAATCGCTGATCCACAGACCGCCCTGCGGGTCGACCAGCAGCGCGCCGATGCCGTTGTCGCGCAGCCCCGGCCGGGTGCTGCGGTCGAACACGGTGAAATCCAGGCCGTTGTAGCGCACCAGGCCTTCCCAGGTGGCGAACCACAGGTGGCCTTCCGGGGTCTGCGCGATGTCGCGCAGCGAGTTGTGCGGCAGACCATTGCGCGAGGTCCACACGTCGATGGCGTAGTCGCGCAACGGCGGCGCGCCACTCTGCGCGGCCAGTGGCGTGGCAATCGCCAGCAGCAGCCACAGCAGACCCACCTGCAGCAGGCGACCGATGTTCTCCGCGTGGCGCCCCGCCCGGCGCCTGCCCGCCCCCTGTCCGCCCATCAGCGCAGCGGCGGCGGCCAGCTACGGATGCCGGTGGCGGCAGCAGACGCGAACAGGGACAGCCGCACCGCGCAGGGCGGCATGCCAGCAGGAACAGGCAGGCTCATCGGACGAAGAATGGGGAAGTACGCAGATGATAGGGCAAACCCTGTCACCGGCGTCACCGCGCCCGGGCAGCCCGGCGCAACCGGGCCGGGTCCGGGATCGATGCCGCTAGCGCGCCTCGGCGCTGGTCGACCACTGCACCACCGCTTCCAGCCCACCTTCGGGGCGGTTGCGCAACCACAGTCGGCCCCCGTCCTTCTCGGCCAGCGCGCGGGCGATGGTCAGGCCCAGGCCGGCACCGCCGGTCTCGCGCGAACGGGATGTCTCCACGCGCACGAACGGGTCGAACACCGCTTCCAGCTGGTCATCGGCCAGCCCGGGGCCATCATCGGCGATGACCACCGTGATCGTGCCCTCGCCGCGCTCGACACGTACCCGGGCGCGTTGCGCATACATCACCGCGTTGTCCACCAGGTTGGAGAACAAGCGATGCATCGCCAGCGGGCGCAGCATCAGCACCGCGCCGCTGCGGCCTTCAAAGACAACGTCGGCGCCGTCCTCGGCGGTGTCCTCGACGATGCTCTCCAGCAGCGAATCCAGGTCCAGCGCGGCGCGCTGTTCGGCACTCTCCGCACTCCGAGCCAGTTCCAGCCCCTCGCGTACCAGTGCCTGCATCGCAGCCAGGTCGCCGATCAGGCGCTCGCGCAGCGTCTCGTCGGTCACGTTTTCCAGGCGCAGGCGCAGCCGGGTCAGCGGCGTCTGCAGGTCGTGGGTGATCGCCGCCAGCATCTGCGTACGTTCGGCCAGGTGGCGCTGCAGCCGATGCTGCATGGCATTGAAGGCTTCGGCGGCGCGCTGCACTTCACGCGGCCCGCGCAGCGGCAAGGGTGCCCGCTGCAGGTCATCGCCCAGGTCCTCGGCGGCGGCCGCCAGCTCCTGCAGCGGCGCACTGGCCATGCGTGCAACCACGTAGGCCAGCACGGCAATGGCCAGTACCAGCAGGGTCAGGAACAGCGGGTCCACGGCGAGGATGCCGTTGTGCGCGATCGCCGGCGAATCCAGGGCGAGTTTCAGCAACGTGCCGTCGTTGAGCACCACGTCCACCGCCCGGCACTTGGGCGGGATGAAGGTGGGATCGCGTTCGTGTGGCGGCTTGCGGTGGCCCGGCGGCGGTGGCGGCAGCAGGTCCTGCAGCTTGGGAATGCACGAACGGAACGAGGCGAAGTGCACATGCGCCCGCGACACCGGGCCCGGGCGGTCTTCCAGTACTTCCATCAGCGCCTTGTCGGCCCGCCCGATGCGCGCGCCGGGCTGCAGTGCCCGCACGCTGGGGCCACCGATCTCCAGCAGCCGCTCGCGCAGCTCCGGGTTGCCGTCGAGCAGGTTGATGTAGCCCTGCAGGCGGTCGGCGATGCGGTTCAGGTTCTGCCGCTCGAATTCCTGCTGCCGCTTGGAACTGGCCAGCATGGTCGCGCCGATCGCGGCCACGCTCATGCCCAGCAGCAGGATCACGAACAGCCGTCCGACCATCGAGGACAGGAAGTGGCGCAGGCGCTTCATCGCGGCTTATTCCAGGTTGACGGCCGAGGCCAGCACGTAGCCTTCGTTGCGCACGGTCTTGATCAGGCCATCGGGGCCACCGTCATCAGCCAGCTTGTTGCGCAGCCGGCTGACCTGCAGGTCGATCGCCCGGTCCTGCGCTTCGTAGTTGCGGCCGCTGCTGAGGGCCACCAGCTGCTCGCGCGAGAGCACCTTGTTGGCATGGGCGATGAACACCCGCAGCAGGCGGAATTCGGCGCCGGACAGCACCACCACGCGCCCGTCCGGATCGACCAGGTGGCGATGCTCCAGGTCGAAGATCCAGCGTGAGAAACGCGCACGGCGCACCGCCAGCGGTTCCAGGTTGGCCGGCAGCGCTTCGGTACGGCGCAGCACGTTGCGGATGCGCGCCAGCAGTTCACGCGGCTCGAACGGCTTGGCCAGGTAGTCGTCGGCGCCCATTTCCAGGCCGAGTACGCGGTCGATCGGCTCGGCGCGCGCGGTGAGCATGATCACCGGCGTGTTCGAGCGCGCGCGAAGGTCGCGACACAGGGTCAGGCCATCCTCGCGCGGCAGGTTGAGGTCGAGCACGATCAGGTCCACGTGTTCGCGTTCCAGCAGCTGGCGCATGCTGGTGCCATCGGCGGCGGTGCTGACCTGGTAGCCAGCACGGCCGAGCTGCTCGGCCAGCAGGGTGCGGATATCGTTGTCGTCATCGACGATCAGCAAACGGTGCATCGGGTTATCAGTCTCCATGTCGCGAATCATCCCGTGTCGGCAGCTGAACCGCATCCAGGCCAATGCGTACCACTGTATCCCCTGCAGTGCGGGATACCTGCCGATACGCAGTCTCGCAGACAGTGTTACATAGAGACACACCCCGAGGATTGAGCACAGCGTCGCTCGATCTTCACAATGCCCACCAACGCCGCCGCTGCGGCCCCCAGAGTGAAGCCGCCACGTGATCTCCCGCCTGTTGCCCGCGACCCGCAAGGGTCGCCTGATGTTGATCGCCCTGATTGTCCTGATCGCCGCTGTATCCGCCTGGTGGCTGCTGCGCAAGCCTGCCGCACCGGCGCTGGCGACCACCCCGGTCAGCCGCGGCGACATCGAGCAGACGGTGGAAGCTACCGGCGTGATCGACGCCTACAAGCTGGTCAGCGTCGGCGCGCAGGCCTCCGGCCAGATCAAGTCGCTGAAGGTGCAGCTGGGCGATACGGTGAAGGAAGGCGACCTGATCGCCGAGATCGACGCCACCACCCAGCAGAACCAGGTGCTCAACGCGCAGGCCTCGCTGGACCAGGTGACCGCGCAGCGCGCAGTGCAGCAGGCCACCCTGCGCCAGGCCGAACTGGAGTTCGCACGCCAGCAGCAGATGCTGGCTGCCGAAGCCACTTCGCGCCAGGAATACGACGCCGCCGAGGCCCAGCTGAAGACCGCGCGTGCGCAGCTGCAGTCCTACGAGGCGCAGATCAAGGGCCGCGAAACCGAACTGGGCACTGCCCGTGCCAACCTGGCCTATACCCGCATCGTCGCGCCGATGGACGGCACCGTGGTGGCGGTAGTGGCCGAGGAAGGCCGCACGGTGAACGCCAACCAGACCGCGCCGACCATCGTGATGCTGGCACGGCTGGACGTGGTGACCGTCAATGCCGAGGTGTCCGAGGCCGACGTGGTCAAGATCAAGGCCGGCATGCCGGTGTACTTCACCACGCTGGGTGACCCGGACCGCAAGTACCACGCCACGCTGCGGCAGATCAATCCGGCACCGGCGTCGATCGCCAACGAAAGCTCGTCCAGTTCCAGCAGCTCGTCCAGTTCCAGCTCCAGCAGCGCGGTCTACTACAACGCGTTGTTCGACGTCGAAAACCCCGATGGCACCCTGCGCATCGACATGACCGCACAGGTATCGGTGCTGCTCAAGCAGGCCAAGGGCGTGCTGATGGTGCCGGCCGTTGCACTGGGACCGAAGTCGCGCGATGGCGAGCGCATCGTGCGGGTGGTCGACGACAAGGGCCAGCCGCAGCCGCGCAAGATCAAGGTCGGCATCAACAACGGCGCCAACGTCGAGGTCCTGTCCGGCCTGAAGGAAGGCGAGCGCGTGGTGGTCGGCGAAGGCGGCGCTGCGGCAGCCGCTGGCGGCGGCAACCGTGGCGGCATGCAGATGCGGGTCGGCGGCCCGGGCATGGGGCGCCGATGAGCATGACGGCGCCACTGCTGCGCCTGCGCGACCTTCGACGCGAATTCCCGGCCGGTGAAGATGTCATCGCCGTGCTGCGCGACGTCAACCTGGACATCCATGCCGGGGAGATGGTGGCGATCGTCGGCCAATCCGGGTCGGGCAAGTCCACGTTGATGAACATCCTCGGCTGCCTGGACCGCCCGACCCGTGGCAGCTACCAGGTGGCGGGCCGCGAGACCGGGAAAATGGCGCCCGACGAGCTGGCCGAGCTGCGCCGCGAGCACTTCGGTTTCATCTTCCAGCGCTACCACCTGCTGGGTGATCTCGACGCACGCGGCAATGTGGCCGTACCGGCGGTGTATGCCGGCAGCCCCGGCCCGGTGCGCACCGCGCGTGCCGAGCAGCTGCTGCAACGGCTGGGCCTGGCCGACCGCATGCACCACAAACCCGGGCAGCTGTCCGGTGGCCAGCAGCAGCGCGTGTCGATCGCGCGCGCGTTGATGAACGGTGGCGAGGTGATCCTGGCCGACGAACCGACCGGCGCCCTGGACACGAAATCCGGCGAAGAGGTGATGGCCATCCTCGGCGAACTGCATGCCGAAGGCCACACCATCATCATCGTCACCCACGACATGAGCGTGGCCGAGCACGCACAGCGCATCATCGAGATCCGCGACGGCGAGATCATCGCCGACCGTGCCAATCCGGCCGCGCCCAGCTACCGTGCGCAACGCGAGCCGAGCGCTGGCGTGGCCCATGGCAGCAGCTGGCAGGCCGCCCGCGACCGCTTCACCGAAGCGTTCCGGATGGCCCTGCTGGCGATGAACGCCCATCGCCTGCGCACCTTCCTGACCATGCTCGGCATCATCATCGGCATCGCTTCGGTGGTCTCGGTGGTGGCACTGGGCAACGGTTCGCAGCAGCAGATCCTGCAGAACATCAGCGCGCTGGGCACCAACACCATCGACGTCTACCCCGGTCGCGGCTTCGGCGACATGCGTTCGGCGCGGGTGCAGACCCTCAAGGCCAGCGATGCCGATGCCCTGTCACGGCAGAGCTACGTCGACAGCGCCACCCCCAGCGTGTCCAGTTCGGTCACCGCGCGCTACCGCAACCAGTCGGCCACCGCGCAGATCAGCGGCGTCGGCGAGCAGTACTTCCGGGTGAAGGGCGTGAGCCTGCTCAGCGGCAGCTTCTTCGACACCGACGCGGTGAAGGGGCTGGGCCAGGTGGCGGTGATCGATGAGAACACCCGGACCCAGTTCTTCCCCGACAGCGATCCGATCGGCCAGGTGATCCTGCTCGGCAACGTGCCGGTGCGGGTGGTCGGCGTGGCCAAGAAGCAGAGCTTCGGTTTCGGCGGCAGCACCAGCCTGAGCGTGTTCGTGCCCTACACCACGGTGATGTCGCGCATGCTCGGGCAGAGCCACGTTTCCAGCATCACCGTGCGGGTGAACGATGAAACGCCGATGGATGCGGCACAGGAAGCGATCACCCGGCTGCTGACCATGCGCCACGGCACCGAGGACTTCTTCCTCAGCAACAGCGCCGAGATCCGCGACACCATCGAACAGACCACGCGCACGATGACCCTGCTGATCGGCGCCATTGCCGCCATCGCGCTGCTGGTCGGTGGCATCGGCGTGATGAACATCATGCTGGTCTCGGTGACCGAGCGCACCCGCGAGATCGGCGTGCGCATGGCGGTGGGGGCGCGGCAGAGCGACATCCGCCAGCAGTTCCTGATCGAAGCGGTGCTGGTATGCCTGCTCGGCGGATTGCTTGGCATCGGCCTGGCACTGCTGATGGGCGTGTTGATCGGCCGGTTCGCCAGTGATTTCCAGGTGCTGTTCTCCACCGCTTCCATCATTGCCGCCTTCGCCTGCTCGACCCTGATCGGCGTGGCGTTCGGCTTCCTGCCGGCACGCAGTGCCGCCCAGCTCGACCCGGTGGAGGCCCTGGCCCGCGAATGAAGATGATGACCCGACTGCCCTTCCCCGCTCCCTCGCGCCTGCTGCTGTCCGGCGCCGTGCTGCTTGCACTCTCCGCCTGCGCTTCCGTGGGCCGCTATCCGGTCGAAGACCCCAGCGTTGCCGCCACCTATGGTCGTGGCGATGCGACCCTCAACGCACCGGCCGACGACCCACGCAGTGGCCTGGATACGCCGGCCCGCGACATCCGCCAGGACAACTGGTGGACCGGCTTCGGCGATGAGCGCCTCGACCGCCTCGTCGCGCAGGCGCTTGCCGCCAACAGCGACCTCGGTGCGGCCGGGCTGGCGGTGCAGCGTGCACGCCTGCAGGCCGGGCTGGCCAGCAACGCGCTGTGGCCGCAGCCTTCGTCGTCCGGCGTGAGCGGCAGCGGCAGCCGCGCCACCGACCAGGCCGACGACTGGCGCCGCAGCTATTCCACCGGCGTGTCGCTGGGGTGGGAAATCGATCTGTGGGGCCGCCTGCGCAGCCAGCGCGACATCGCCCGCTGGGAGGCCGACGCCAGCGAAGAAGACCGGCAGAACACCGCCCTGCTGGTGATCGGCGATGTCATCAACCAGTACTGGGCACTGGCCTACCTCAACCAGTCCATCGCCACCGGCCAGGCCAACCTTGAGCGGCTGCAGCGCACGCACGAACTGGTACAGGCGCGCTTCGATGCCGGTGCGGTTTCGCGCCTGGAAGTACGCCAGGCACTGCAGAACCTGCAGTCGCAGCGTTCGGCGCAGAGCGCGCTGGAACAACAGCGGGTGGAGGTGCGCAACGCGCTGACCGTGCTGCTGGATGGCACGCCGTGGCCGCAGCAGGACGAACCGCAGAACCTGCTGGAGGCGCAGAGCCCGACCATTGCCGAAGGCCTGCCCGCCGACCTGCTCGGCCGCCGGCCCGACCTGCGCGCGGCCGAACTGCGGCTGCGCAACAGCCTGAAGACGATCCGGGTGACCGCCACCCAGTACTACCCGGCACTGAGTCTTACCGGCAGCCTGGGTTCCAGCGCCACCTCGCTGGGCGATGTGCTGCGCAATCCGGTGGCGACACTGGGAGCTGGGCTGTCGCTGCCCTTCCTCAACCTGCAGCGCGCGCAGCTGGATACGGACGTGGCCGGCACCAACTACCAGATCGCCGCCACCAACTTCCGCAAGACGCTGTACACCGCGCTGTCGGAGGTGGACAACGCCTTGTCCGCACGCGAGCAGCTGCTGCGCCAGGTAACCGCGTCGCAGGCGTCCTACGATGAAGCGGTGGAAGTGGAACGTGCGCAGGAAGTGCGCTATCGCGTGGGCGCCACCGATCTGCGCACCTGGCTGGAAGCGCAGCAGACCCGGCGCGACGCGGAACTGTCACTGGCACGGGTGCGGCAGAGCCAGTTGAACAACGACGTGACGCTGTTCAAGGCGCTGGGAGGCAACGCGGGGTAAGGCATCCGGAGCGCCAACCAAGGTTGGCGACTACCGCCTGCCCGGTAGGTGTCGACCTTGGTCGACACGGCAGATCAGAAAAAAGGGTCAGATCCCTTTCCCGTGGGAAAGGGATCTGACCCCGATCGGGTCTCCGCAGCTGTCGATCAACCGCGCTGGCGCACGGCCTCGAACAGGCTGACACCGGCAGCAACCGAGACGTTCAGGCTCTCGATCTCGCCCGGCATCGGAATCTTGACCAGGCCATCGCAGTTTTCGCGGGTCAGGCGGCGCAGGCCGTCGGCTTCGCCGCCCAGCACCAGGGCGATGTTGCCCTTCAGGTCCAGCTGGTACAGCGACGCAGTCGCCTCACCGGCCAGGCCGTAGATCCACACGCCCTGCTTCTGCAGGTCCTTCAGGCAGCGCGACAGGTTGGTCACCGCCACCACCGGAATAAGGTCGGCAGCGCCGGCCGAGGTCTTGCGCACGGTGGCGTTGACCGTGGCCGACTTGTCCTTGGGAATGATCACGGCGGTAGCGCCGGCAGCGGCGGCCGAGCGCAGGCAGGCGCCGAGATTGTGCGGGTCCTGCACCTCGTCCAGCACCAGCAGCAGGGCCTTGCCTTCCGCAGCCGTGACCAGCCCTTCCAGCTCGTTCTCGTTGTAGGTGCGGGCGGCGGCATAGCGTGCGGCCACGCCCTGGTGGCGCACCGAACCGCCCACGCCGTCCAGCGCCTGGCTGTTGACCTTGCGCACGTCGATGCCCTTGCGGCGGGCGTTTTCCTCGATTTCGACCAGGCGCGGGTTCTTCGCACCGGCCTCGACCAGCACTTCGCGGACGTTCTCGGCGTCGTTCTCGATGGAGGAGGCGACGGCGTTGACGCCGACGATCCACTGGCTGTTCTTGCTCATGCGGGCAGGACCGGAAAGGGGGTGGCTATGGTAGAGCATCGGCGGACGCGGCGCTGCGGCGGCTGGCCGGTAGCGCCGGGACATGCCCGGCGACCGTTGTCCGTCGCCCCCGCCGGGCATGGCCCGTCGCTACCCGCGCGTGCGCGGCGGCCAGTGCGGGGTGTCGTGGTCGGGATGCTGGTGGGAAACGACCGTGGCCAGGAATTCCAGCGCGGCCATGTCCTGTTCCGTACGGCGTGCCGGCAGTCGGCCCAGCCCATCGACGAAGGGCAGCTTGCGCTCGACGCCGTACTGAAGGGTCGGCGGCAGTCGTTCAGGCTGGTCGAACGCACCGGCGGCCACCGCCACGCCATCGGGGGCCTCATAGGTCAACGGCGTGCCGCAGTCGGCGCAGAAGCCGCGCCGCACTACGTTGGACGACTGGAAATAGCGCGGTTGGCCACGGGTCCAGCTGAACTGCACACCGCGCACCGACACCAGCGGCGCGTAGTAGGCGCCGAAGGCCTTCTGGCACATCCGGCAGTGGCAGATCGAGCTGTCGGTGAGCTCGCCCCGCGCCTGGAAGCGGATCGCGCCGCACTGGCAGCCGCCGCTGTATTCGGGTTGGCCCTGCATTGCTGCTTTCCTCCGGAACATCGTGTCGACCAAGGTCGACACCTACCGATGGGGAGCGTGTCGAGCAAGGTCGACACCTACCGATGGGGACGTGCCGCCCGGGACCGGCGCCTACCGGGATGGTCGGCGCCGGCGTGGCAGGTGCCGACCGTTGGTCGGCACACCTTTCAGTACTTCTTCTTCGCGCGCTTGGCTGGCTTGCCGCGCTCGGGTAGCGGGGCCGGGCCTGCTTCCTCTTCCTCGCCCTTGTGCTCGACCAGGCGGAAGTCGATCTTGCGTTCTTCCATGCTGGCCTTCAGCACCAGGATGCGCACCTGGTCACCCAGCCGGTAACTGCTGCCGCGACGCTCGCCGGTCAGCGTCTTGCGGGTCGCGTCGAACTTGTAATAGTCCTGCGGCAACTGGGTCACGTGCACCAGGCCCTGCACCTTCGAGTCGGCCAACTCCACGAACAGGCCGAAGCTGGTCACGCCGCTGATCACGCCGTCGAACTGGCCACCGACGTGTTTTTCCATCCACGCCGCGCGGTAACGCTCATCCACTTCGCGTTCGGCCTCATCGGCGCGACGCTCACGCTCGGAACACTGCAGTGCCAGTGCTGCCATCTCGCGGGCGGTGTAGGTGAACTTGTCCAGCGGCTTGCCCGACAGCGCATGCTTGATCGCCCGGTGCACCAGCAGATCCGGGTAACGACGGATCGGCGAGGTGAAGTGCGCATACGCTTCCAGCGCCAGGCCGAAGTGGCCGTTGTTGTCGGGGCTGTACACGGCCAGGCTCTGGCTGCGCAGCAGCACCGATTCCAGCAGCGTGGCATCGGGACGGTCGCGGATCTTCTTCAGCAGCTTGGTGTAATCACCCGGGCGCACCTTCGACCACGGCGGCAGGCTCAGCTTGAACTCCTTGAGGAATTCCAGCAGATCGGCGTACTTGGTCTCCGGCGGCTTCTCATGCACGCGGTAAGGCGCCGGCACATGGCGCGACAGCAGGTACTTGGCCGCCTCCACGTTGGCCGCGATCATGCATTCCTCGATCAGCTTGTGCGCATCGTTGCGCACCAGCATGCCGGCCTGGGTGACTTCACCGCGGTTGTCGAGCACGAAGCGGACTTCACTGCTTTCAAACTCGATCGCGCCACGCTTGCTGCGCGCCTTCGACAGCACCTTGTACAGCTGGTGCAGGCGCTGCACCTGCGGCAACAGGTCACCGATGAAGGCCTTGGCACCGGCATCGTCCTCGCCCACCGCCTGCCACACCTGGGTGTAGGTCAGGCGCGCATGCGAATTCATCACCGCTTCGTAGAAGCGCGAGCCGGTCACCTGGCCCTCGCGGTCGATCTGCATGTCGCAGACGAAGCACATGCGGTCGACCTTCGGCATCAGCGAGCAGATACCGTTGGACAGCGTTTCCGGCAGCATCGGCACCACGAAGCCGGGGAAGTACACCGAGGTGGCGCGCTTCTGTGCTTCATCGTCCAGCGGCGTGCCGGGACGGACATAGTTGGAGACATCGGCAATGGCCACCACCAGGCGGAAGCCATCGGCGTTCGGCTCGCAGTACACCGCGTCGTCGAAGTCCTTGGCGTCCTCGCCATCGATGGTCACCAGCGGCGTGCTGCGCAGGTCGACGCGGCCGCCGATCATCGCCGGCTCGACCACCAGCGGTACCGAGGCGGCTTCGTCCAGCACCTCCTGCGGGAACTCGAACGGCAGCTCGTGGCCGTGGATCGCGGTTTCCACCACCAGCGAGGCAGTCAGCTTGTCGCCGAGCACGGCGATGATGCGACCGATCGGCGGACGGCGGCTGTCCGGTGGCTGGGTCAGTTCGCAGACGACCAGCTGGCCATCGTTCGCGCCGCCGGTCTGGTCCGGCGGCACCTGCACGTTGCGCTGGATGCGCTTGTCATCGGGCACCACGTAGTTGATGCCCATCTCGACGCTGAAGCGGCCGATCAGGCGCGTCATGCCGCGCTCGAGCACGCGGGCGATGCTGCCTTCGCGACGGCCGCGGTGGTCAATGCCGGTGACACGTGCCAGCACCTTGTCGCCGTGCATCACCTTGCGCATTTCATAGGGCGGCAGGAACAGATCGTCACCGCCCTCGACCGGGCGCAGGAAGCCGAACCCTTCCGGATTGGCGATCACCACGCCGGTGACCAGGTTCAACGTCTGGATGGGCGCGAAGCCGCCGCGGCGGTTCTGCACCAGCTGGCCGTCGCGGACCATGGCGCCAAGCCGGCGCGACAGCGCTTCGGCACGGTCCGGTGCGGTCAGGCCCAGGCGCGCGCCGAGTTCCTCAGCCGTCTGCGGCCCTTCGCAGCGTTCCAGCAGGGCCAGGATGGCCTCGCGGCTGGCAATGGGTTGTTCGTACTTTTCCGCTTCGCGGGAGGCGTAGGGATCATCGATCACCTTGCCCGCCGGTGGCAGCTTGCGACCCGTTGCCGGGCCCGGCGGCTCGGCGTTGCGGCGGCCACGCCCCGGAGGCGGTGCACCGCCTTCGGCCAGTGCGGGGAGCCAGCCCGGCAACGGCTTGCCCGGCTTGTTGTTGCGGGCAGTGCCCTGCTTGGTGCCCTTGTTGGGGGCTTCACTGCGGGACTTGCTCCCGCCCTTGCTTGGTTTTTTGGTAGTCATCGCCCTCCATGGTAGCCGCTGTGGGCGTGCAGAACGGGTCAGCGCCCGTCTTTGAACAATCGGGTGAAAAACGTTCACAAAATCGTTGACAGCCTGCGTGTTCATCTTCACAATTGCGCCTCTGGAACGCCCAGATGGCGGAATTGGTAGACGCACTAGTTTCAGGTACTAGCGGGTAAAACCGTGGAGGTTCGAGTCCTCTTCTGGGCACCAACGAAAAAACTCCTCGCTTCGGCGGGGATTTTTTTTGCCTGTAATCCGGCTGCCGCACCCATCCACGCATGGCGTGGATCTACTGAGCGCGTTGGACGCAGGAATTTCAGAAGGGTGTTGACACCTCCGTCACGGCACCCCATAATTCTCCTCCTCGACGCCCAGGTGGCGGAATTGGTAGACGCACTAGCTTCAGGTGCTAGCGGGGGCAACTTCGTGGAGGTTCGAGTCCTCTCCTGGGCACCATGTCGAGAATGAAAAACACCCGCGAAAGCGGGTTTTTTCTTGTCTGGCGTCCGGTCGGCATCACCACCACGAACGCAGCATCAGCTCCAGGCCCAGCAGCAGCAGGAAGCCGAGGAAGCAGGCACGGAACACGCGCGCACTGATGCGCTGGCGGATCACCTGCCCCAGCCACATGCCCAGCAGCGCCGGCAGCACCGCCAGCGCGCTCAATCCCAGTTGCTGCACGCCAAACGCACCGTTGAGCACCAGCCCGGTGGTCAGCGAGATCGTCGAGACGGTGAACGCCAGGCCCAGTGCCTGCACCAGCTCCTCGCGCTGCAGGCCCAGCGACTGCAGGTACGGCACCGCCGGCATGACGAACACGCCGGTGGCGCCGGTGACCACGCCGGACACCGCCCCGACCAGCGGCCCCAGCCAGCGCTCGCTCCGCTGCGGTACGCGGAACACCGGCGCCACCAGTGCGTACAGCGCATACACCACCAGCGCCACGCCCAACGCGGCGCGCGAGGCATCACGATCCACCCGTACCAGCAGCGCGGCCGAGCCCAGCGTCACCACCACCACGGACAGCATCATCGGCCACAGCCGCCGCAGGGTGCGGCCCAGTGATGGCCCGGACAGCAACTGCCAGGCATTGGTGACGAAGGTGGGAATGAACAGCATCGAGGCCGCCGCCACCGGCGACAACGCGCCGCCCAGCAATCCCATCGCCACCGTCGGCAGGCCCATGCCGGTCACGCCCTTGACCACCCCGGCCAGCACGAACACCACCACCAGCAACCCATAGAAGTATGTCGTCTCGTTCATGCCGCCATTGGAGCCGGCGCCGCAGGCGCGCACAATGCGGTCTTCCCGCCTGCGCCTTCGGACCAGCCGAAGGCAGGGCCGAGCGGAGCAAACGACATGCGCTTGGACATTGCCGATCTGCGCCTGTTCCTGGCGGTGGCCGAAGCCGGCAGCATCACCGCCGGCGCGATGGAGGCGAATCTGGCACTGGGATCGGCCAGCGAACGCCTGCGCGCCATCGAAACCGACGCTGGCACGGCGCTGCTGACCCGTCACCCGCGCGGCATCAGCCTCACCGAAGCGGGTGCCGCACTGGCCCATCACGCGCGCCTGATCCTGCAGCAGCAGGCGCAGCTGCGCGGCGAACTGCAGGCGTTCGCCCACGGTGCGCGCGGCACGCTGCACCTGTACGCCAACACCGCGGCATTGACCAACTACCTGCCCGCGCGGCTGGCCCCATGGCTGGCAGAGCGCCCTCGCCTGCGCGTGGAACTGCACGAACGCACCAGCAATGAAGTCGTGCGCGCGATCCGTGCCGGCCAGGCAGAGGCCGGCATCATCAGTGACGCCGTCCCCGCCGACGGGTTGCACCGCCATGTGGTTGCGGAAGACCCGCTGATGATGCTGCTGCCGGCTGGCCATCGCTTCGCCGCGCGACGCTCGCTCGACTTCAGCGATGTGCTGGGCGAGACCTTCGTTGCCCTGGCCGACGGCAATGCGCTGCAGACCTATATCGAAGAGCTGGCGGCAGAGGCCGGACGTACGCTCGACGTGCGCATCCGCATGAAGACCTTTGAAGGCCTGTGCACGATGGTGGGCCATGGCATCGGCGTGGGCATCGCGCCGCGCACGATCGCGCGGCAACATCGGCGGGCCACCGGCATCGTCGCCGTTGCACTCGGCAACGCATGGGCACAACGCCGGCTGTGCGCCGCGTTCGCCGACTGGAAATCGCTCTCGCCACCGATGCGCAGCCTGCTGCTGCATCTGGATGTGGACGCGGAAGCCGGTGCAGAAAAAAATGTGTGAAATGGTGTTGACACATATCCAGCCTTCCTGCAAAATTCTCCTCCTGAGTCGCCCAGGTGGCGGAATTGGTAGACGCACTAGCTTCAGGTGCTAGCGGGGGCAACTTCGTGGAGGTTCGAGTCCTCTCCTGGGCACCATGACTCAGACAATGATCAAACCCGCGCAAGCGGGTTTTTTCATGTCCGGTATTCGAAACGCGATCGCCTGCGCGGCAGTCCATCCACGCATGGCGTGGATCTACTGGAATTCGCATGCCTGCGTGGATGCACTGCAAACAAAAACCCCGCCTTCCGGCGGGGTTTTGTTTTTCAGCAACAGCGATCGATCAGTGCCCGCCACCGGCGGCGGCACCCGCGCCCGCACCGAAGGGCGGCTTGGCCAGCCACAGGAACGAGATGATCGCCAGGAAGATCCAGCCCAGCAGGAAGAAGATGTCGTTGAAGCCCATCTGCGATGCCTGGTGGTTGATCATGTTGTTCAGCACCGCCGCGCCATGTTGCAGGTCGCCCTGCCCCATCGCCGCCACCTGGTCCTGCATGCCCGGCTGATAGGCCGAAATGTGCTCGGTCAGGTCCGCGTGATGCACCTGCGTGCGACGCGCCCACAGCCAGGTGGTCAGCGACGCCGCGAAACTGCCGCCCAGCGTACGCAGGAACGTGGCCAGGCCCGAACCGGCCGCGATCTCACGACCATCCAGGTCCGACAGCAGGATCTGCAGCACCGGCATGAAGAACAGCGCCACGCCGATGCCCATGATCAGCTGCACGCCGGCCACATGGTGGAAGTCCACCTGCAGGTTGAAACCCGAACGCAGGAAGCTGGTCATCGACAGCACCACGAACGCGATGGTGGCCAGCATGCGCATGTCGAAACGCGATGCGTACTTGCCCACGAACGGGGTCATGATCACCGGCAGTACACCGATCGGGGCTGTTGCCAGACCGGCCCAGATCGCGGTGTAGCCCATGTCGCGCTGCAGCCACTGCGGAATCAGCAGGGCCACGCTGAAGAACGCCGCGTAGGCCACCACCATCGCCAGCGTACCGGCACGGAAGTTGCGGTGCCGGAACAGCTTCAGGTCGACGATCGGGTCCTTGTCGGTCAGCTCCCAGATCAGGAACACGGTCAGCGCCACCACGGCAACGCAGGCCAGTACCACGATCTTCATCGACGAGAACCAGTCTTCGTCGTTGCCCAGGTCGAGTACCAGCTGCAATGCGCCCACGCCGATCACCAGGGTGACCAGGCCGACGTAGTCCATCTTCGGCTTCTCGACGTGCTCCGGGCGCCCCTTCAACTGGTTGCCCACCACCAGCGCAGCGAAGATGCCCAGCGGCACGTTGATCAGGAAGATCCATTCCCAGCTGTAGTTGTCGGTGATCCAACCACCGAGGATCGGCCCGCAGATCGGCGCCACCACGGTGATCATCGCCAGCAGCGCCAGCGCCTGCCCGCGTTTCTCCCGTGGATAGATCGAGACCAGCAGCGACTGGGTGATCGGGTACATCGGGCCGGCGACGAAGCCCTGCAGCGCACGCGACAGCACCAGCATGCCCATGCTCTGGGCCAGGCCGCACAGCAGCGAGGTGATCACGAAGGCCAGCGTGGCCCACACGAACAGCTTGCGCTCGCCGAAGCGACGGCTGAGCCAGCCGGTCAGCGGCAGCGCGATCGCGGTGCTGACCGCGAACGAGGTGATGACCCACGTCGCCTGCTGCGAACTGGCGCCAAGATTACCGGCGATGGTCGGCAGCGAGACGTTGGCGATGGTGGTGTCGAGCACCTGCATGAACGAGGCCATCGCCAGGCCCACGGTGCACAGGGCCACACTGGGTGGCAGGAATCCAGCGGCCGCACCCGGCGCCGCCGGTGCGCCCGGAGAGCCGGGCGCAGCTGGAGCTTGTGCGGACATGGCCGACCTCAGCTCGCCTTGGACTGCTGCGGCAGGTTGCCCTGGATGATCGTGTGGATCACCTCATCGGCATCGTGCAGCTGCTTGGCGTACACGTCGGTGTCGAACACCGTGCCCTTGGCGGCTGCGCTCGGCAGCACTTCGCCCTTCTGGTCGCGCAGGCTCACCTCGGCCTTCATCGACAGGCCGATGCGCAGCGGGTGTTCGGCCAGCTGCTTGGCATCGATGGCGATGCGCACCGGCACGCGCTGCACGATCTTGATCCAGTTGCCGCTGGCGTTCTGCGCCGGCAGCAGCGAGAACGCCGAGCCGGTGCCCAGGCCCAGGCTGTCGATGCGGCCCTTGTACTTGACGTCGCCGGCATACAGGTCCGACTTCAGCTCCACTTCCTGGCCCAGGCGCATGTGCCGCAGCTGGGTTTCCTTGAAGTTGGCTTCGACCCACATCTGCTCGGTCGGCACCACCGCCATCAGCGCATTGCCCGGCTGCACGCGCTGGCCAACCTGCACCGAACGACGGGCGACATAGCCGGTGACCGGCGCGACGATGCCCGAACGTGCATTGTTGAGGAAGGCCTGGCGCAGCTGCGCGGCGGCAGCCTGCACATCCGGCTGGGTGGCGATCACGGTGTCATCAACCAGTGCGCGGTTGCGCTCGACGGTCTCGCGCGAACCGGCCACGGCCGCTTCGGCAGCTGCCAGCTCATCGCGGGCGTGGGCCAGTTCTTCGTTGGAGATGGCGCCGGTGGCGGCCAGGCCCTTGCGGCGTGCGAAGTCGTCGCGCACGCGCTTCAGGGTCACCTGGCGTGCGTTCAAGTCCGCCTGCGCACCTTCGACGCTGCGGTACAGGCCGCGGGTCTGGCGCACGGTCTTGGCCAGGTTGGCTTCGGCCTGCTGCAGGGCCACCGAGGTATCGGCCGGGTCCAGCTGCACCAGCAGCTGGCCGCGCTCCACGCGCATGCCGTCATCGGCGTTGATGGCGACCACGGTACCGGCCACCAGCGGGGTGATCTGCACCTGGTTGCCCTGCACGTAGGCGTCGTCGGTCTCTTCGAACCAACGGCCGAACATGAAGTACCACAGCGCCAGTGCCGCCAGCAGCAGCACGACGATCACGAACAGGCCGCGCAACAGCTTGCCGCGGCGGTTGGGGGCGGCGGGGGCCGCAGTGTCTTGGGTCTGGCTCATGGCAGGCGTCTTCAGGAATGCGAGGAATCGGAATGGGAAGCAAGCGGTGCGGCATCAGCGTCACTGGGCTGGAAACCACCGCCGAGCGCCTTGCTCAGGCGCACCGAGGTCTGCAGCTGCTGCGACTGCAGGCCGGCCAGCTGCTGCTGCGACTGCAGCAGGGTGGACTGCGCGGTCAACACGTCCAGGTAGCTGCCGATGCCAGCGCGATAGCGCTGCTGGGCCAGGTCGAATGCAGCGCGTGCGGTATCCACCGCCTGCTGCTGCGACTGCGCCTGCTGCGCCAGTGAGCGCACCGCGTTGACCTGGTCGGCCACGTCGCGCAGTGCATCGAGCACCGCCTGGTTGTAGTTCGCCACGGCCAGGTCGTACTGCGCATCGGTGTTGGCCAGGTTGGCCCGCAGCTTGCCGCCTTCGAAGATCGGCAGGCTCAGCGCCGGGCCGATGTAGGCGAAGCTGGAACTGCTCTGCAGCAGGTCGCCGACATTCGGTGCGACCACGCCGGCCAGCGCGGTCAGGTTGAGGCTCGGGTAGAACCGGGTCTTGGCGACCTTGATCTGCTTGTCGGCCGCTTCCACCCGCCAGCGCGCGGCGACGATGTCGGGGCGACGGCCGAGCAGTTCACTGGGCACCACGCCCGGCAACTGCAGGGCCAGCGGGTTCATCGCCCGCGGGCGTTCGATCGACAGGCCGCGGTCCGGGCCCTTGCCGACCAGCGCGGCCAGCGCCGTGCGCCCGGCATCGATGCGCTGCTGCGCCGCCAGCAACTGCTGCTGTGCGGCCGGCACGCGGGCTTCGGCCTGGCGCACCTGCAGGTCGCTGTCGATGCCGGCACTACGACGCTGCCGGGTCAGCTGCAGCGACTTCTGCGAGCGCGCCAGTTCTTCTTCGGCCACGTCGTTGAGCTGCCAGGCGTAGGCCAGGTCGGTATAGGCCTGGGCGATGCCGGTGGACAGGTTCAGGCGCGCGGCCTGGGCCTCGACGGTGGCGGCGTGGGCGCCATCCACGGCAGCCTCCCAGGCGGCGCGCTTGCCGCCCCAGAGGTCGATGCCGTAGCTGAAGTCGAACGCGATCTGGCTGCTGCCGGCGTAGTGGCCGCCGATTTCATCGCCAGCCATCGATTCGGGCAGGCGCAGGCCGGTGTAGCCACCGGACACGGAGAGGCTGGGCAGGCGATCGGCGCGCGCGGTGCCGACCTGCGACTGTGCCTGGCGCAGGCGCGCGTCGGCGGCGTCCAGGCTCGGATGGCCGGCCAGGCCTTCGGCGATCAGCGCATCCAGTTGCGCATCGCCCAGTGCCTTCCACCAGTCCTGGGCAGGAAAACCGGCTGCGCTCAGGTCGCTGTCGGCCAGGGTACGTTCGCTGTGCAGGCTGTCCACGTCGAGCACGTGGCCCTGCGGGTCAAGGCCACGGCTGCTTGCGCAGGCGGCCAAGGCCAGGGCCAGCGCTGAAACCAGCAGCGCGCGCCCGGAGCGGCGGAGAGTGGGATGCGGGATCGGGTTCATGGGGTTGTCAGGGAATCGCGGATTCGGGTCAGGAGGGACAGCAGCTGCGTGCGTTCGTCGGCGGACAGATCGCGCAGGGCGTAATCCATCACCGCGTCGCCGCGCAGCTTCAACCGCGCCCACAGCGCGCGGCCTTCATCGGTCAATACGATCTGCAGTGCACGCCGGTCCTGCGCATGCGGCTCGCGGCGCACGCAACCGAGCGCTTCCAGCTTGTCCAGCAGGCGGGTGACCGCGCTGGGCACCTGGTCGATGGCCTGGGCCAGCTCGTTGGCCGTGCACGGCGCCATGTTCGAGAGCACCTTCAGCCCGATGTAGTGGGTGAAGCCGATGCCGAGGTCTTCTTCGGCCATGGACGCGTCGAGCTGACGGACCAGGCCGTCGCGCACCTGGCGCAGCAGCAGGCCGAAGCTGGGGGGAGTGGTTGCAGGACAGATCATGGGGGAGCATTCTCTTCCAAAAAAAATATTTCTCAATGGAAATATTCGATCTGGCATCAAATGCTGTGTTGCAGCAGTGGGCTGGATCAGGTGAAGGCGCCACCTTAATGGCGCCCCCAACTGGCCCGGTAGTACAATCCAGCCAATGAATGTCACATTCAAGCCACCCCCGGCCCACGTGAAGGCGGGCGAACCCGGCCCTGCCACCCTGCTGCGCGAAGAAGCACTGGATTGGTTCGAGCGCAATGACGGCCCGCCGGTCATCGCCTTCCGCTTCGACAGCCCGCAGGGGCTGGCCCGCGAAGTGGACTGGCATCACCACGTCCGCGCGCAGCTGATCTGCGTCGAACGCGGCCTGCTGACCACCCGCACCTCGCATGGCACCTGGTCGCTGGCGCCAGGCTCGGCGGGCTGGATGCCGCCGGCCGAGCCGCATACGGTCCACATCGATGGCCCCCTGCGCGGCTGGGGCATGGTGCTGGCCGCACCGCTGTGCGCCGAACTGCCCGCCGACCCATGCGTGCTGGGCATCTCGCGGTTGGCGCAGGCAGTGGCCGAACGCATCTGTGACTGGCCGCAGGACTACGAAAGCACCAGCGAACGGCAGCACATCATCAACGTTCTGCTGGACGAGATACGCGCCGCGCCGCGCCAGCGCATGCACCTGCCGATGCCGCGCGACCGGCGCCTGCTGAAGATCGCCTCGCAGCTGCTGGCCGACCCGGCCGACGAGCGCGGCCTGGCGCAGTGGGCGCATTGGGCCGGCCTGTCGCCGCGCAGCCTGACCCGCCATTTCCGCGACGAGACCACCCTGAGCTTTGCGCAATGGCGCCAGCAGGCGCGGCTGGCCGAGGCGCTGCGGCAGCTCAGCGAGGGCCGCAGCGTGGCCGACATCGCCCACGCACTGGGCTTCAGCAGCGCCAGCGCCTTCGTCACCGTGTTCCGGCGACACTTCGGGCTACCGCCCGGACGCTACCTGGCACGGGCCGGCCACGGCCTGGAACCGGGCCTTGACCCTGCACGCGGCTTGGCATCCCCCGCCGCATCCGGATAATCACTGGATTGAGAGCGGCGACCGCCGTCACCGCCTCCCGACATAGGTAACAACGCCGCATGACCGATCTTGCCCGCCCCGTGTTCCACGGTTTCGAACAACTGCCGCTGCGCGAGTACGCCGAACGCGCCTACCTCGACTACTCGATGTACGTGGTCCTGGATCGCGCCCTGCCGTTCATTGGCGACGGCCTGAAGCCCGTGCAGCGCCGCATCATCTATTCGATGAGCGAGCTGGGCCTGAATGCCGCGTCCAAGCCGAAGAAGTCCGCACGCACCGTCGGTGACGTCATCGGTAAATACCACCCGCATGGCGACAGCGCGTGCTACGAAGCGCTGGTGCTGATGGCACAGCCGTTCTCGTACCGTTATCCGCTGATCGAAGGCCAGGGCAACTTCGGTTCCAGCGACGACCCGAAGTCGTTCGCGGCGATGCGTTACACCGAATCCAAGCTGACCCCGATCGCCGAAGTACTGCTGGGCGAACTGGGCCAGGGCACCACCGACTGGGCACCGAACTTCGACGGCACCCTGCAGGAACCGACCTGGATGCCGGCACGCCTGCCGCATCTGCTGCTGAACGGCACCACCGGCATCGCCGTGGGCATGGCCACCGATGTGCCGCCGCACAACCTCAACGAGATCGTCAGCGCGCTGCTGCACCTGCTGGACGATCCGGATGCCAGCGTGCGCGACCTGTGCGAGCACGTGAAGGGTCCGGATTATCCGTCCAACGCCGAGATCATCACCCCGGCCAACGATCTGCGGAACATGTACGAGACCGGCAACGGCAGCGTGCGTGCGCGTGCCACCTACATCAAGGAAGCGCACAACGTGGTGGTCACCGCGTTGCCGTTCCAGGTGTCGCCGTCGAAGGTGATCGAGCAGATCGCCGCGCAGATGCGCGCCAAGAAGCTGCCGTGGCTGGAAGACATCCGCGATGAGTCCGACCACGCCAACCCGGTGCGCGTGGTGCTGGTGCCGCGCTCGAACCGCGTCGACGCCGAGCAGTTGATGGGGCACCTGTTCGCCACCACCGACATGGAGCGCAGCTACCGCGTCAACCTCAACGTGATCGGGCTGGACGGCCGTCCGCAGGTGAAGAACCTGAAGACGCTGCTCAGCGAATGGCTGGCATTCCGCAGCAGCACCGTCACCCGCCGCCTGCAGCACCGCCTGCAGAAGGTCGAGCGTCGCCTGCACCTGTTGGAAGGCCTGCTGGTGGCGTTCCTCAACCTGGACGAGGTGATCCACATCATCCGTACCGAGGACGAACCGAAGGCGGCGCTGATCGCACGCTTCGGCCTGTCCGAAGACCAGGCCGAGTACATCCTGGAAACCAAGCTGAAGCAGCTGGCCCGCCTGGAAGAGATGAAGATCCGCGGCGAGCAGGACGAACTGGCCAAGGAGCGCGACAAGATCCTCAGCATCCTCGACAGCAAGGCCAAGCTGAAGAAGCTGATCCGCGACGAGCTGCAGGCCGATGCGAAGAAGTTCGGCGACGAGCGCCGCTCGCCGCTGGTGCAGCGCCAGGCCGCGCAGGCCATCGACGAGACCGAGCTGGTACCGAGCGAGCCGATGACGGTGGTGATGTCCGAGAAGGGCTGGATCCGCGCCGCCAAGGGCCACGACATCGATGCCTCGACCCTGTCCTACCGCGATGGCGATGCGCTGCAGGGTGCAGTGCGTGCGCGCAGCACCCAGCAGGTCGCGTTCCTGGACAGCGAAGGCCGCGCCTACTCCACGCCGGTGCATACCCTGCCCTCGGCACGCGGCAACGGTGAGCCGCTGACCGGCCGCTTCTCGCCAGCTGCGGGCACCAGCTTCGTGACCCTGGCCAGCGCCGAACCAGATACGCGCTTCGTGCTGGCCTCGACCCACGGCTATGGTTTCGTCACCCGCTTCGAGAACCTGATCGGTCGCAACAAGGCCGGCAAGGCGATGCTGAACCTGTCGGCGGGCTCATCGGTACTGACCCCATCGGTGGTGGCGAACGTCGCTACCGACCGCATCGTCGCGGTGACCAGTTCGGGCAACCTGCTGGCGATCGCCGCCAACGACCTGCCGGAACTGGACAAGGGCAAGGGCAACAAGATCATCGAGATCCCCAAGGCCAAGCTCGCCACCGAACGCGTGGTCGCCATCGTGGCAATCAGCCCCGGCCAGACCCTGCAGGTCCGCAGCGGCCAGCGCACCATGGGGCTGAAGTTCAACGAGCTCGACGCCTATCTGGGCGCCCGCGCCACCCGTGGCCATCTGCTGCCGCGTGGCTGGCAGAAGGTGGAAGGGTTGTCGGTCGAATGACGGTAGGTGTCAACCTTGGTTGACACGCCTTGCCCGGCAACCGGGAACCCGCCGGGCATGGCCCGGCGCTACCGGGAACGGAGCATCAGACACAAAAAAGCCGGGGCATTCCCCGGCTTCTTTGTTTGTCGGCTGGCGGGCGGTGGAGCAGCTGGCGGGCGATGGCTGGCTGGCGGTGCTCCGGTGCTGGCGGGCGACGTTGCTTTGCGCTCCTGGTAGAGCCGGGCATGACCCGGCGCTACGACAATCGGGGTCAGTGCGCCGGGGCGCCGCTGCCGTCGATCTTGCTCAGCTGGTACAGCTCCAGGCCGATGCGCTTGATCAGGCCCAGCTGCTGCTCCAGCCACCAGGCGTGGTCTTCCTCGGTGTCCTTCAACTGCGCCAGCAGCATGTCGCGGCTCACGTAGTCGCCCTTCTCCTCGCACAGCTTCATGCCGGCGGCGAGGTTGTTGCGCACCGCGTATTCGGTGTCCAGGTCCTTGCGCAGCATCTCCTCCACGGTCTTGCCGGGCTCGGTGGCATGCGGGCGCATGTCCGGGTCGCCGCCCAGGAACAGGATCCGGCGCAACAGCGCGTCGGCATGCTGGGTCTCTTCCTCCATCTCGTGGTTCAGGCGTTCGTACAGCGCGAACAGGCCCTGGTCCTCGTAGCGGCGGGAGTGGATGAAGTACTGGTCGCGGGCGGCGAGTTCGCCGCGCAGCAGTTCCTTCAGGCAGGCGATGACGTCCGGGTTGCCTTTCATGGGGGGAGCTCCTGTGAATCGATGGCGCCCATGGTGCCCCATCTGGAAATACGGTGAT
Organism: Stenotrophomonas sp. RIT309; assembly: GCF_000632045.1. Lineage (NCBI taxonomy): Bacteria > Pseudomonadati > Pseudomonadota > Gammaproteobacteria > Lysobacterales > Lysobacteraceae > Stenotrophomonas > Stenotrophomonas sp. RIT309. The sequence goes on along the minus strand of NZ_JFYS01000011.1, from coordinate 78,152 downwards.
CTAATCGGAATCAGTCGCAGTTGCGCCTGCGGCTACAATCGGCCGACCTGCTCGGAAAGGACCTGTAATGCGTCGTACGTGGCGGTGGATTCTGGGTGTGCTGGTGGCAATCGTGCTGCTCGCGGTGCTGGTCCTGTGGTTGCTGCTGCGCGGCAGCCTGGCCGAACTGGACGGCGAGCGCCCGTTGCCCGGGCTGGCCACCAAGGTGACCGTGGAGCGCGATGCGCTGGGGGTGGTCACCATCACCGCCGGCAACAAGGCTGATGCCCTGCGGGCGCTCGGCCGTGTTCACGCGCAGGAACGTTATTTCGAAATGGACCTGATGCGGCGCAGTGCCGCGGGTGAACTGTCCGCCCTGTTCGGAGCGAAGGCGATCGAAGCCGACAAGCGCATGCGCGTACACCGCCTGCGCGCGCGCACCGAGGCCCATCTGCAGGACGCACTGGGCAGCGACCCTGCGGCCGTGCGCGCCTATGTGGACGGGGTCAACCAGGGCCTGGGCAGCCTGGCGGTACGGCCATGGGCCTACCTGCTGCTGCGGCAGGCGCCCCAACCGTGGCAGGCCAGCGACAGCGTGCTGGCAGGCCTGGCCATGTACGCCGACCTGCAGGACCCCAGCAACCAGTCCGAACTCGCCCTGGAGCGCATCCGCGCGGTGGTGCCACCGGCACTGCATGCGCTGCTGGCGCACGACGGCAGCGAGTGGGATGCGCCGCTGGTCGGCGCTGCCCGTGGCAACGCCCCCCTGCCTGATGCCAGCCAGCTGGACCTGCGCACGCTGAAGGCCGCGACCGGCGCGGCTGCCGAGGATGCCGACGCGGTCGGCAGCAACAATTTCGCCGTGGCCGGCGCGCTGACCGCCGATGGCCGTGCGATCGTCGCCGACGACATGCACCTGGGCCTGCGCGCCCCCAGCCTGTGGTTCCGTGTGCGCCTGCGCTACCCCGATCCACAGGCTGCGGGTGGCCAGGTCGACGTCAGCGGATTCTCGCTGCCGGGCGTGCCGGCGGTGATCGTCGGCAGCAACGGCCACGTGGCCTGGGGCTTCACCAACAGCTACATCGACACTGCCGACTTCCGCACCGAGCCAGCGGACGCTGCAGTGACCGTGCACGAGGAACGGATCGTCGTGGCCGGCGGTGCCGACGTGCGTTTCCCGGTACGCGAAACCGCGTGGGGACCGATCCTGCACACCCACGCCGATGGCAGAGGCGACGCCCTGCGCTGGGTCGCGCAGTTGCCGGGCGCGGTGCGCATGGACTTCGCCGACATGGCACGGGCCGCCGATCTGGACCAGGCCCTGCAGATTGCCGACCATGCCGGCATTCCCGCGCAGAATCTGGTGATCGGCGACCGCAGCGGGCGTATCGCGTGGCGCCTGATCGGCGCGCGGCCTGACCGTGGCCCGGGCTGTACACCGCTGGGCTTCAATGACAATCACCGCAACCCGGGCTGCGCGCCGTGGCCGATCCGCAGCGACGCCGCGCCGAGCCTGGTCGACCCCGCCTCGCATCGGCTGTGGACGGCCAACAGCCGCGTGGTGGACGAGGCGACGCTGGCCACGGTCGGCAATGGTGGCTACGACCTCGGCGCACGCGGACGGCAGATCCGCGACCTGCTGGCCACGCAGGAGCATTTCGACGAGCACGACCTGCTGGCGATCCAGCTCGACGACCGCGCGGTGTTCCTGCAGCGCTGGTGGGTGCTGCTGCACCAGGTGGTCGAACACAGCGACGATCCGGCACTGAAGCGGTTGGGCACGGTCAGCAGCCATTGGGAGGGTCGCGCCGCGATCGATTCGGTCAGCTACCGGGTGGTGCGCGAGTTCCGCACACAGGTACTCGACACGTTGACCGATGCGCTGCTGGCACCGGCCCGGGCACCGCTGGGCGAGGATTTCCTGGCACCGCGACTGGCGCAGCTGGAAGGCGTGGCCTGGCCGATGCTGCAGCAGCGCCCGGCCAACCTGCTGCCGCCCGCGTACACGAACTGGGATGCGCTGCTGGCCGATGCGGCGCGCCGTACCGAAGCGGAGCTGTCCGCGCAGGGGCCGCTGGCGCACCGCATCTGGGGCGAGCGCAATACCGCAGCGATCTGCCATCCGGTCGCGCGCGCCCTGCCCGCCTTCGCCAGCCGCTGGTTGTGCATGCCGGCCGATCCCCTGCCCGGCGACCGTGACATGCCGCGTGTACAGACGCCGGCGTTCGGCGCCTCGCAGCGCATGGTGGTCTCGCCCGGCCACGAGGCCGATGGCATCGTGCACATGCCGGGTGGGCAGAGCGGCCATCCGCTGTCGCCGTACTGGGGCGCCGGACATGAGGACTGGGTGCATGGCCGCCCCACCCCGTTCCTGCCCGGCAAGGCGCAGCACACGTTGACGCTGCTACCGGCGCGATAGCGCTGGCCGGCCACGGCATGATGCACGCCGCGTGTGCGTGGCTGCCGGCCAGCGGCCGGCACTACCCTGCCATCAGGCCGCGGGGGATGCCCTGCACCGCCACCGGGCGCGACCGGGTCAGGCCTTGCGGCGCTCGATCAGGTTCAACAGCGGCCCGGTCATCGCAGTGGTCACCAGTGCCATGATCACCAGCACCGCAAACAGGCGGTCGCCAAGCAGGCCCAGCTCGTAGCCCAGGTTGAGCACGATCAGCTCCATCAACCCGCGGGTATTCATCAGTGCACCCAGTCGCCACGCTTCGCGCGAGGTCATGCCGGTACTGCGCGCCGCGCTCCAGGTGCCCAGCAGCTTGCCCACTGTGGCCATGGCGATCACCACGACGCACAACGCGATGTCACTGGTCTGCAACGCATCGGCGCGCATGCGCAGGCCGGTCATGGCGAAGAACAGCGGCAGCAGCAGCGTCACCGCGAACGGTTCGACCCTGGCCACCAGCAGGTGCCGCAGCTGCGCGTTGGACGACACCGCCACGCCTGCAGCGAAGGCGCCGAACAGCGCATGGATGCCGAGCACTTCGGTGACCAGCGCACTGGCCAGCGACAGCAGCAGGATGCCCAGCAGCCAGCGCCCTTCGCGACCCGGCGCGATGGTCTGGCGGGCGAACCACGGCTTCACCAGTCCCAGCATCAGCGCGATGAACGCCACCACGCACAGCAGGTTGAGGCTGGCCGGCAACCAGCCGGTGGCCTGCGCTGCCGCCACGATCAGCGCCAGCAGGCACCACGCGGTAGCATCGCCCAGCGCCGCGCAGGCGATGGCGGTCTGCCCCAGCGGTGTGTGGGTGATGCCGCGATCAGCGAGGATGCGCAGCAGCACCGGGAAAGCGGTGATGCTCATCGAAATACCGACGAACAGCGCGAACGCGGTGAAACCCACGCCCTGCGGGCCATGCTGCGGGTACAGCCAGATGGCCAGGACCACACCAAGCACGAACGGCACCGCGATGCCTGCGTGGCTGACGGTGAAGGCGAATCGACGGCGCCCACGCAGCGCGCCCAGATCCAGTTCGGCACCAGCCACCAGCAGGAACATCAGCACACCCAGCTGGCTGAGCATACCCAGCGGCCCGAGCGAAGCGGCCGGGAACAGTGCACCGTGCACCTGCGGCAGCAGGCTGCCCAGCAACAGCGGCCCCATCATCAGGCCGGCGGCCATCTCGCCGATCACGGCCGGCTGGCCGAAACGCTTCAACAGCGCACCGGCGCCCTTGGCGACCAGCAGCAGCACCAGCAGCTGCAGCAGGAACAGGCCGAGCGGCGAGGCCAGGTGATGTGCCCAGTCACTGCCGACCACGGCTTCGGCCTTGCTGGCCACCGTCGGCAGCCCGGGGCCCGCATAGCGCGCCAGCAGCAGGCCGACCAGCAGCGGCACGCCGGCCCACACCAGGTAGCGCCAAGCCCACTTCGTCGGCCTCACGGGACCTCCGGTCTGTACGTCCATGAACATTCCCCAATGTGCAGGGGGCTGATGATACGTCCCTCGCCGCCCATGCGCTGCAGGGCTCGCCGGGCATGGCCCGGCGCTACCCGTGTGGCTGCCGCTCGGCGCGGCCGATCAGGCCAGGGCCTGCTCGTGCACGCCGGCGATGGCGCGGCCCGATGGGTCGGCGGCGGCGGCGAAGCTGGCATCCCAGGCGATCGCTGCCGGCGAGGAACAGGCGATCGACTTGCCGCCCGGCACGGTTTCAGCCGCCGCATGGCTGGGGAAGAACTGCTCGAACAGGTGACGGTAGTAGTACGCCTCCTTGGTCTGCGGCGGGTTGTGCGGGAAGCGCTTGTCGGCCGCAGCCAACACGCGGTCGCTGACCTGTGCTTCGGCGTGCGCCTTCAGGCCATCGATCCAGCCATAGCCGACGCCATCGCTGAACTGCTCTTTCTGCCGCCACAGGATGCTGTCCGGCAGGTAGCCCTGGAAGGCTTCGCGCAGTACCGCCTTCTCGATGCGGCGACCACCAAAACCGGCGCCGACCATCTTGTGCGCGGCATCGAATCGCATCGCCACGTCGAGGAACTCGCGGTCCAGGAACGGCACGCGCGGCTCCACGCCCCAGGCCATCATCGACTTGTTGGCGCGCAGGCAATCGTAGTTGTGCAGGGCGTCGAGCTTGCGCACCAGTTCCTGGTGGAATTCGCGCGCGTCCGGTGCCTTGTGGAAGTACAGATAGCCGCCGAAGATCTCGTCGCTGCCTTCGCCGGACAGCACCATCTTCACCCCCATCGCCTTGATCCGGCGCGCCAGCAGGAACATCGGCGTGGAGGCGCGGATGGTGGTGACGTCGTAGGTTTCAATATGGCGGATCACCTCCGGCAGCACGTCCAGGCCTTCTTCGAAGGTGTATTCGAAGCCGTGGTGGACCGTGCCCAGTGCTTCGGCGGCCACCGCAGCAGCGGCCAGATCCGGCGAGCCCTTCAGGCCGATGGCGAACGAATGCAGGCGCGGCCACCACGCTTCGCTCTGCCCGCCATCTTCGATGCGACGACGCGCATAACGTGCTGCCACGGCGGCAACCAGCGACGAATCCAGCCCGCCCGACAGCAGCACGCCGTACGGCACGTCACTCATCAACTGGCGTTCGACCGCATGTTCGAAGGCCTGGCGCAGCTCGGCGAGATCGGCCGGGCGGCCCTGCACGTCGTCGTACTCGCGCCACGGCTGTTGGTAGTAGCGCACCAGCTCACCGCTGGCGCTGTCGTAGTAATGGCCAGGCGGGAACTGGGCGACGTCGGCACAGGTATCGACCAACGCCTTCATTTCAGAGGCGACGCGCAACCGCCCCTGCGCATCATGGCCCCAGTACAGCGGCACCACGCCGACCGGGTCGCGCGCGATCAGTACACGGCCCGCACTGCGATCCCATAAAGCAAAAGCGAAGATGCCGTTGAGCTGCTCCAGCCACTGCGCCGGCGACCCGCCCTGGCAGTACAGCGCGTTGATCACCTCGCAGTCCGAGCCGGTCTGGAAGGCATAGGCCTGGGCAAGTCCGGCCTTGAGCTGCTGGTGGTTGTAGATCTCGCCGTTGACCGCCAGCGCCAGCTGCCCGTCTTCGGACAGCAGCGGCTGCGAGCCGCCTGCCGGATCGACGATGGCCAGGCGCTCGTGCACCAGCAGCGCGCCCTCGTCCAGGTACACACCGCTCCAGTCCGGGCCACGATGACGCTGGCGCTGCGACAGCTCCAGCGCATGGCGGCGCAGGGAAGGAAGATCGTCACCGGCCTGCAGGCCGAAAATACCGAAGATCGAACACATGGGTGGAACTCCTGTTGTGGGGAAGTACACGGGGGGAAGGTGTTCGACCGGCCATCCAGGCCCGGGTGGGGCTGCGCCCGGGCACAAAAAAACCCGCATCGACCGATGCGGGTTTTCTGGTGTCCGGGCGTATGTTGCTGTCTATCTACCCAGGGCGCAGTCCCGCATCGGCCGCGCACGATTATTCGCACGCAGATTATTGCGGTTGGTGTTGTTGACGGCGGTGGCCAGGCGGATCGACATGGCATCGACCCTACCCCGCTTTCCGGCACGGCGCAACCGTTGCGTTGGCAACCACTCCGCAGAGCGCATAATGGCCCGCCATGAAACGTGCAATGGAAATGCAACACCGCAACGGACGCAACGCGGCTCTGGCCGCCCTGATCTGCCTGGGCCTGGCCGCCTGCCAGACCCTGCCCCCACCCTCGCCCCTTCCGCCGGCTCAGCAGCAGAGCCTGGAACAACGCGGAACCGACGGCAGCTTCGAGGGGGCCTTTGATACCGCGGAAACCTTCGAGCGCTTCAACGATCCGCGTGCCATCGCCTATTACGAGCGTGCCGCAGCGGTCACCCCCTGGACCTTCCACAACACCAAGGCGGAAAAAGCCCTGGGCCGGATCTGGATCTCCGGCACGCTGCAGTATGCCGACAGCCCCCACATCAACCCTGCGCCGGTGCTGCGCGCGTCCTGGCGGCGTGGGGAACGCGCCTATCTGGCGGCGGCCTACCACGGCAATCCCTATGCGTTCTACGAACTCGCCAAGGCCTATCGCCAGCGTGGCGACGCGCAACAGGCGCTGCGCTGGGACCTGCGCGGAATGATCTACCAGCGCTACCCGAGTTCATCGTCGCGACTGCCGGATGCGGTGGCCGCGCAGGGCGACAGCGTGCATCCGCTGGTTGCGCAGATCCAGCGTCGCGCCGAGCGCGGCGATGCCGAAGCTCAGGTGGACCTGGGCGCGCTGCTGGAGAAGGGCGTGGGACTGCCACGCGATCCGGCGCGTGCGCTGCAGCTGTACCAGCGCGCCGGCGAGAAGGGCAATGTGTTCGGCCAGTACTTCGCCGGGCTGCTGCTGGGCCGCAGTGCGCCGGGCGTCGAAAAGAACCCTGACGCTGCTGCGGCCTGGTTTGCCAAGGCGGAAGCACAGCAGTTCTACATGGCGGCGCCGAGCTACTGGAAGAAAGCGGTCGAACCGCCGTTCTTCAGTTTTTCGGAGTAACGCGCGCCGCTGCGCTCGCCGGGCATGGCCCGGCGCTACCCACGATCATCCGCACGCTCACCCCGGTGGCGCCGGGCCATGCCCGGCGACGCGGATCACACCAGCAGGCGTTCGACCAGTCGCTGGTACAGCCCCGGCAATGCTTCCAGCTCGTCCACGCGCACGTTCTCATCCACCTGGTGGATGCTGGCGTTGACCGGGCCGACTTCGATGCACTGCGCGCCCAGGGGTGCGATGAAGCGCGCATCGGAGGTGCCACCACCGGTGCTCTCTTCCGGTGCGCGACCGGTGTGCTCGGCCAGCACCGCGCGCGCCGCTGCGCGCAACGTACCTTCCGGGGTGTAGAACGGCTCGCCACTGCGGTGCCACTTCAGCGTGTACTGCAGGCCATGGCGGTCCAGCAGCGCAGTGATGTCCGCTTCCAGCTTCGCTGCATCCCAGTGCGGGTTGTAGCGGATGTTGAAATCCACCTCCAGCTCACCGGGAATCACGTTGTTGGCACCGGTGCCGGCATGGATGTTGGAGATCTGCAGGCTGGTCGACGGGAAGCTCTCATAGCCCTCGTCCCAGCGCCGTGCGCTCAGTTCGGCCAGCATGGGCGCGGCAAGATGAATCGGATTGCGCGCCTTGTCCGGGTAGGCCACGTGGCCCTGCACGCCCTGCACGCGCAGCTTGGCCGACAGGCTGCCGCGACGTCCCACGCGCAGCAGGTCACCCAGCGTGGCGGTGGAGGACGGCTCGCCGGTGATGCACCAGTCGATGCGCTGGCCACGCTCGGCGAACAGCCGCGCGACATGGCGCACGCCATCGATCGCATCGCCTTCCTCATCGCTGGTCAGCAGCACCGCCAGCGTGCCGGCGTGCTGCGGATGGGCCGCAACGAACTGTTCGGCAGCGATCACGAACGCGGCCACGCTGCCCTTCATGTCGGCGGTGCCGCGCCCGTACAGCACGCCATCGCGGATCTGTGGCGCGAACGGATCGCTCTGCCACGCCTCGCGCGGGCCCGGCGGCACCACGTCGGTATGGCCCAGCAGGACCAGCACCGGCGCGCCGCTGCCGTGCGTGGCCCACAGGTTGTCGACCTCGCCCAGCCGCAGGTGCTCACAGGTGAAACCGGCCGCCTGCAGACGTTCACCAATCAGCGCCTGGCAACCGGCATCGTCCGGGGTCACCGACGGCCGTGCAATCAGATCGCAGGCCAGGTCGAGGACGGTGCTCACGCGCCGCCCACGCCGAAGCGCGCCTTGAAACCGTTGTCGCTGAAACCCTGGCTGACCTTGCCGTCGGCAGTCACCACCAGCGGCCGCTTGATCAACTGCGGGTACTCGCGCAGCAGCAGCTTCCATTCCGCCTCCGAATCGGCGGCCTTGCGGTTGTCCGGCAGCTGCCGCCAGGTGGTGGAGGACCGGTTGACCATCGCCGCCAGGCCACCCAGCTGGGCGGCCCATTCCAGCAGCGTTTCCGGGCTGGGTTTGTTGTCGCGGTAGTCGACGAAGGTGTACGGCACGCCGAAGCGGTCCAGCCACTTGGTCGCCTTCTTGCAGGTATCGCAGTTCTTCAGACCGTAGACGATGGTGCTCATGCGTGCGGCCCCGTCAGTCGGCCAGGCCGCGCAGCAGGTCGTTGACGCTGGTCTTGCTGCGGGTGCGGGCATCGACCTGCTTGACGATCACCGCGCAGTACAGCGAGTGGGTACCGTCCTTGCTCGGCAGCGAGCCGGACACCACCACGCTGTACGGCGGAATGTAGCCGTAGCTGATTTCGCCGGTGGCGCGGTTGTAGATGCGGGTGCTCTGGCTGAGGAACACGCCCATGCCGATCACGCTGTGATGGCCGACGACCACGCCTTCCACCACTTCCGAACGCGCGCCGATGAAGCAATGGTCTTCGATGATGGTCGGGCTGGCCTGCAGCGGCTCGAGCACGCCACCGATGCCGGCACCACCGGACAGGTGGCAGTGCTGGCCGATCTGCGCGCAGGAACCGACGGTGGCCCAGGTGTCGACCATGGTGCCTTCGCCGACGTAGGCACCGATGTTGGTGAAGCTCGGCATCAGCACCACGTCCTTGCCGAAATACGTGCCGCGACGGGCGATCGCACCCGGCACCACGCGCACGCCGCCACGGCGGAACTTCGCCTCGTCATAGCCGGCAAAGCGCGATTCGACCTTGTCCCAGAACGGTGCCGGGCGTGCATCGACCACGGCCATGTCGTTGACGCGGAAATACAGCAGCACCGCCTTCTTCAGCCATTCGTTGACCTTCCAGCCACCATGGCCATCGGGTTCGGCGACGCGGAACTCGCCGCTTTCCAGGCCGTCGATCACGCGGTTGACCAGCGGCCGGGTCGAGCCTTCCAGTTCGTGCAGGGTCAGCGTGGCGCGGCGCTCGAAGGCGCTTTCGATGCCGAACTTCAGTTCTTCCACGCCCGGCCCGGCCGGCTTGCGCAGCGACTTGCGTGCGATGTTCTCGGCGCGCGCAGCTTCGGCGGTCTTGGCCGGGACCTTCTTTGCCGGCGCCTTCTTCGCTGCAGCCTGTTTCGGCACGGCGGCCTTCTTCACCGCTGCGGTCTGGCCCGCCTTCGGCTGTTGTGCAGCTTTCTTCGCAGCCGGGGCAGCGGCAGTAGTCTTTCTGGCCGCAGCGCTCTTGGCAGTCGCGGCAGTCTTCTTTGCAGGCTTGGTGGCCATCAGGCGGGGTCTCCGGCGTTTCGATCAGGGTCCAGGCAGGCCAGCATTGCGTCATGCAGCTGCTGCCGGGCGGATTCAGTCAGGGGGAGGTCGTGTTCGTCACTGATCACGAAGGTGTCTTCGGCGCGTTCGCCGAATGTGGCAATGCGCGCGTCCTGCACGCGCAGTCCCTGGTTGCGCAGCACGAACGCCACGTCGGCCAGCAGGCCGGGGCGGTCGGGCGCGACCAGGGCAAAGCGGGTCGCGCCGGGTTCATCGCGGAACTCGATGCGTGGGGCGAAACGGAAGTGGCGCAGCTGCCGTGGCACCACCCGGCGCGAGGGACGCAGCCGCGCAAGGTCGCCACTGAGCGCCTCGCGCAGTGCAGCTTCCAGGTTGGCGCTGCTGCCATCGGCAAACGTATCGGCCGGGCTGACTTCAAAATTATCGAAAATCGTCTCGGACGGACCATCCAGCACGCGTGCGCGGTGGATGCCGTAACCCTTGCGGTCCAGGGTCATCACGATCGCGGCAAACAGGCCATCACGGTCCGGCGAGTGCACGAACACTTCCAGCGCCGGGTCGTCAACGCTGATCCGGCGTACCTTCACCAGCGTCTGGCCCTGCTTGATCGGCACCAGTGCGGCAGCCTGCCAGGCCAACTGTTCCGGGCGCAGGCGGATGAAACCTTCGTCAGGCATCACCGCGAACTGGCGGTCGATGGTGGCATCGTCGTAGCCCTGCTCGCGCACCAGCGCACGCACGCTGTCGCGCGCTTCGGCCACGCGCTCGGCCGCCGGCACCGGATGCTCCAGGCCCTCGCGCAGCGCGCGGCGGGTAGCGAAATACAGATCGGCCAGCAGCCGGTCCTTCCACGCGTTCCACAACTTCGGGCTGGTGCCGGCGATGTCGGCGCAGGTCAGCAGATAGAGGTAATCCAGGCGGTCGCGGCTGCCGACCAGGGTCGCGAAGCGATGGATCACGTCGGCATCGGCGATGTCCTGCTTCTGCGCGGTCACCGACATCCGCAGGTGCTGTTCGACCAGCCAGGCCACCAGTTCGGTATCCGAACCACTCAGCCCCTGCGCGTGGCAGAACGCCCGTGCATCGACCGCGCCCAGTTCGGAATGATCGCCGCCGCGCCCCTTGGCGATGTCGTGGAACAGGCCGGCCAGCAGCAGCAGTTCGGGCTTGCGCAGGCGCGGCCAGACTTCGTGGGCTATGGAGAAACGTTCATCGGCGCGACTGCTGGCAAACAGCCCCATGTTGCGCAGGACCATCAGCGTGTGCTGGTCGACGGTGTAGACATGGAACAGGTCAAACTGCATGCGCCCGCTGACCTGGGCAAATGCAGGAATCCACTGCCCGAGCACGCCCAGCCGCGCCATGCGCGAAAGCGTGTCGACCGGGCGCTGGCCACGCAGCAGGGCCATGAACTGTTCGCGCGCATCAGGGTCTGCCTGGTCATAGGCAGGCAGCAACGGCAGCGATTCGGCCAGCGCGCGCGCAGTCAACGAATGCAGGCCACGGATCTGCGGATTGTTCGCCCAGCTGGCGAACAGCGCGAAGACCTGGCCGATGTCAGCATTCGGCCAGTCGGCATCGTTGGCCGCCAGGTAGCCACGGCGCAGCGCGAACCCCACGGTCAGCGGCTCAGGCTGTGCCTCGCCATCGAACTGTTCCTCGAAACGCTGCAGCAGACGATCACTGATCCGCCGCACCACCGAAGCGGCGCGGTAGAAGCCCTGCATCATCTTCTCGACGCCCAGGCTCTCGGCGTCGTCTTCAAAGCCCAGGCGCGCGGCCAGGGTCTTCTGGTAATCGAAGCGCAGGCGCTCTTCCGGGCGTCGCGCCACCAGGTGCAGGCCGAAGCGCAGTCGCGCCAGCACCGCACGTTCGCGCTTCAGCGCCGCGGCCTCGTCAGCGCCCAGGTGGCCCAGGCCGACCAGCGCTTCCAGATCGCGCACGCCAAACGCACGCAGCGCCATCCAGCCCAGCGTGTTGAGATCGCGCAGGCCGCCGGGGCCATCCTTCAGGTCCGGCTCCAAGTTGTCGGCGGTGTCGCCGAAACGCTGGTGGCGGTTGCGCAGTTCCTCCAGCTTGGCCAGGAAGAACGCACGCGGCGGCCACAGTTCGCGGTCATCCACTGCCGCACGCAGCGCACGCCGCGCCGCCTCATCGGCCATCAGCGGGCGCGCTTCGATCAACGCCGTCAGCACGGTCTGGTCGGCCGCAGCCTCGCTGCACTGCCCGCCCGAACGCACCGCGTGGCTGACCGCCAGGCCGCAATCCCACAGCAGCGCGAACAGGCGCGCGAGCGCTTCCTCATGGGCCAGCTGCGCCTGCGGATCGCCGAACACCAGCAGGTCGATGTCCGAGCGCGGGAACAGTTCACCGCGCCCATAGCCACCGACCGCAAACAGCGACAGGCCACTGTCGGCCGGCAGGCAGCGCTGCCACGCATGGCGGATCAGGTGATCGGCCGCGCGCGCGCGCAATGCCAGCAGGCGCTCGATGTTGTCGCCCTGGTCGAAGCGGCGGTACAGGCGCGTATCGGCCTGCTGCAGCGCGTCGCGCGCGGCAGCAGCCCAGTCCGGGTCGTTGAGCGACGCGGCCGGCGTGTCCAGCAGCGAACTCGCCGGCAGCATCGTCAGGAGACCTGCGACTCGCCCGGCGACAGGGTCAGCACGTCCACGCCGGTCTCGGTGACGGCGATCATGTGCTCCCACTGCGCCGACAGCTTGCGGTCCTTGGTCACCACGGTCCAGCCATCGGGCAGCACCTTGTTGTAGCGGGTGCCCTCGTTGATCATCGGCTCGATGGTGAAGGTCATGCCCGGCTGCAGCACCAGGCCCTGGCCCGGACGGCCGTAATGCACCACCTGCGGTTCATCGTGGTAGACCTTGCCGATGCCGTGGCCGCAGTACTCGCGCACCACGCTGAAACGCTCGCCTTCGGCGTAGCTCTGGATCGCATGGCCGACGTCGCCCAGGGTTGCGCCCGGACGCACCGCGCGGATGCCGCGCCACATCGCTTCATAGGTGGCGTCGACCAGGCGCTTGGCCATCACCGACGGGGTGCCGACGAAGTACATGCGGCTGGTGTCGCCATGCCAGCCGTCCTTGATGACGGTGACGTCGATATTGATGATGTCGCCATCCTTGAGGACCTTCCCTTCGCTGGGAATGCCGTGGCAGATGACATTGTTGACCGAGGTGCACACGGTCTTGGGGAAGCCGCGGTAGCCGACGTTGGCCGGAATGGCGCCCTGCACGTTCACGATGTGGTCGTGGCAGATGCGGTCCAGTTCCTCGGTCGTGACACCGGGCTTGACGTGGGGGGTGACGATGTCGAGCACTTCGCTGGCCAGGCGGCCGGCGATGCGCATCATCTCGATTTCCTGCGGGGTTTTGATATTCACGCTCATGGCTCCCATTATCGCCGATCCGGCCGCAATCTGAACGAACGCCACCCAACTGGCGATCCGGGGCATGCACGGATCCGGCAAGGAACGTGAAAGCGTGATGGGCCACACCCTTTCGATCGCCTGTTTCTCACGGAATACAGACACTTGCGGTGCCTACGCTGGCCCCACTGTCGTCAAATCGGCGCAGAACGTGCCGACTTCGCGCTGTTCAACGGACCTTCGGGTCAGGGAGGTTGTCCATGCGATCCACCGTTCGTTCCCCCTGGGCTTGGGCCCTGGCCCTGCTGGTGGCTGGCCCGGCCGCCGCCGCCGACACCACTACGTTCAACGTCACCCTGGTGGTCACCAAGGCCTGCACCATCACTGCGGCCGCCGCGACCAACGTCGACTTCGGTACCGCCGCCTCCACCACCGCCACCCCGACCCTGGGCCAGGGCACCGTAACCGCACAGTGTTCGGCGCTGACCCCGTACACCATCTCGCTCAACGCCGGTGCCAATGCCGGTACGGCCAATGACGTCACCACGCGGCGGATGAAGAACACCAACGCAGCAGTGACGGCCAACAACTACGTGGGCTACCAGCTCTACCAGGATGCCGCGCATACCCTGGTGTGGGGCGCCACCACGGGCACCAACACCCAGGCCGGTATCGGCACCGGCCTGGCGGTGCCCTACATCGTCTACGGCCAGATCCTCAACCTGAGCACGGCCAACGCTGCGACCGGCAACTACCTGGATACCGTTACCGCCACGATCACCTATTGATGGAGCACGCCTGCATGGCCGGATCCCGCCCGTGGCGCGCCACCGGCGTGGCGCTGCTCGTTCTCAGCCTGCTGCTTTGGGTCTCCGCGGCGTCGGCGACCAGCCTGCAGGTCGCGCCCACCAGCCTGCAGCTGGAGGCACGCCAGCGCGCCGGCGAACTGTGGTTGACCAACAGCGGCACCTCGCCGGTGAAGCTGCAGGTCCGGGTATTCCGTTGGGTGCAGCAGGACGGCAACGAACAGCTGCTGCCCACCGAAGATCTGCTGGCCACGCCGCCGATGCAGGAGTTGGCCGCCGGCCAGCAGCAGCTGGTACGGGTCATGCGCGCCGTGGCCGACGCACCGGCTGCGCAGCAGTACTACCGGCTGATCGTCGACGAGGTGCCCGATCTGGCCACGCGCACCGAAGGCATGCAGTTCGTGCTGCGCTATTCCATCCCGGTATTCGTGCAACCCGGCGCTGGCAGCCGGCTGGCACCGCAGCTGCACGCCCGCCTGGTGCGGCTGGACGACGGTCGCAACGGCGTGGAAGTAGGCAATACCGGCAACAGCTATGCGCAGATCGCCGACCTCGCCCTGGGTAGCCCGGAGCGGCCGCGCATCGTCCATCCCGGCCTGCTGGGCTATGTGCTGCCCGGCCAGGTCATGCGCTGGCCGCTGGAGCGCACGGCGATCGACCGCGACAACGACCAGATCACGGCCAAGCTCAATGGCGAGTCGGAACAGACGTCGCTGCCGCCACCACCGGCTCGCTGAGGCGCTGATGAGCGCAGCGCTCGGTGCGGCCCTGTCCCCGGCGGCTCATGCAGCCGATGTCTCCGGGGTCTCCGCCGATGCCCTGCTGCCGCCACCAACCCCACTCACGGCCAACCAGACGCTGTACCTGGACGTGACCCTCAACAGCACGCCACGCGGCCTGCTGCCCTTCACCGACAACCGTGGCCGCCTGCAGGCCAGCCCCGAGATCCTGCGCCAGCTTGGCTTCAACGCCAGCGGCGCTGCCCCGGTATACCTCGACCAGATCAGCGGTGCGGTGGTGCGCTATGACGCGCACCTGCAGACCCTCGCGCTGGACGTACCACTGGACCAGTTGACCCTGCCCACGACCGTGCTCAGCCGCCCGCAGGTCCGCGCTTCCCGCGGCAGCGCCTCGCCCGGCGTCCTGCTCAATTACGACCTGTACGGCAGCCGTGTCGACAGCCTCGGCAACCTTACCCTGAGCTCTGAACTGCGAGTGTTCGGCATCGGTACCGGCACCTTCGAGAACACCGCCGTCAGCCGTCGCTACCAGACCGGAGACCGCCACTGGCGCAGCGAAAGCGTACGCCTCGATACGCGCTGGACGCTGGACTTCCCGGACAAGGCGCTGACTTTGGAGGTGGGCGATTTCTACAGCGGGTTTGTCGACTGGAGCCGGCCGGTACGCCTGGGCGGCATCCAGATCGGCCGCAATTACGGGCTGCAGCCGTATCGCGTCCTCACCCCCACCCCGGCCTTCCTTGGCCAGGCGGTGGTGCCATCCACGGTCGAGCTGTATGTGGATGGCCTGCGCCAATACAGCGGCCAGGTACCGGTCGGGCCGTTCCAGCTGGCGGCGCAGCCGGGCATCAGCGGTACCGGCAGCGCGCAGGTGGTGGTTACCGATGCCTTCGGCCGCATGCAGACCCTGGATTTCAGCTTCTACGGCACCCAGCAGCTGCTGGCCAAGGGTCTGTCGGACTGGTCGCTCGGCGTCGGCCAGCTGCGCGAGCAGTTCGGCGAACGCTCCTTCGCCTACGACGACCGTACCGTGGCAAGCGCCAGCTGGCGCGGCGGCGTCAGCGACACATTCACCGGTGAAGCACATGCCGAGGGCGGCGGCGGCCTCGCCCAGGCCGGCGTGGGTGGCTGGTGGCTGCTGGGCGGCGCCGGCGTGCTCAATGCCGCCTATGCCCACAGCCGCTACCAGGGCCTGCAGGGCGGACAGTGGGCGCTGGGGTACAGCTGGAACAACCGGCGCTTCAATTTCAACCTGCGCAGCGTGCGCAGCCACGGCGACTACCGCGACCTGGGCACGCTGCAGGCCAACCTGCCGCCCAGCATCAGCGAGCAGGCCACGGTCGGCCTGGACCTGTTGCGCCTGGGCACCCTCAGCGCCAGTTACCTTCGCCTTCGCTACCCCGATGGCGATGACAACCGTTATGCCAGCCTGTTCTGGTCACGCAGCTGGAGCCCGCGCTGGTCGGCCTACCTGTCGGTCAACCAGAACCTGGACGACAGTGATGACCGCAGCGTCTACCTGTCGCTGACTGCAAGCCTGGGCAACAACCGCCAGGCCAGCCTGTCCAGCCAGCGCAATGGCGACCGCCAGAACTGGGTCGCCGATGTCACCCAGCCGGTCCCGGGCGACGGCAGCGCAGGCGGTATCGGTTGGCGCGCGCAGGTCCGCCACGGCGACGGCGGCAGCGGCGGCCTGGCCGAAGTCGGCATCCTCAACGATGTCGGCCGCTACGCCTTCGGTGCCTCCCGCCAGGCGGGCCTCAACTACGCCTATGGCAGCGCCAGCGGCAGCCTGGTGTGGATGGCCGGGCACACCTTCGCCGCCCGCGAAGTCGCCGATGCCTTCGCCGTGGTCAGCACGAATGGCGTTGGCGGTGTGCCGGTGCGGCTTGAGAACCGCCTGATCGGTGCCACCGACGAGCGTGGCCTGCTGCTGATCAGCCCGCTGCTGTCCTGGCAGCGCAACCGCGTCTCCATCGACACCCTGGACCTGCCGGCGGACATGCGCGCTGATCGCATCGAGGACTGGGTGACACCCCGCCAGCGCGCCGGCACCGGCCTGACCTTCAACCTGCGTTCGCGCGCGTCATTGCGGCTGATCCTGCAGGACATGAGGGGGCAACCGCTGGAGGTGGGCAGCGAAGTGCAGCTGCCCGAAGGCCGCCAGGCCACCGTCGGCTACGACGGCCTGCTGTACCTGGAGGACGTTGCACCTGGCAGCGTGCTGTACATCACCAGCAGCGGTGGCCAGTGCCGGGTCCGCGTGCCGGGACCGCAGGTGGTCGCCGTCGGGGCCAGCGCGCGCCCGGTCCCGCTGCAATGCGTGCCGGAGGTGGCGCCATGAGGATGCTGCTGCTCGGCCTGCTGCTTCTGGCCGGCCTGATCGCCAGTGCACCGACACGCGCGGCCGCGACCTGCACCGCCACCGCCGACGCGCTGCTGCCCTTCGGCAACGTCAGCAGCGGCGCGGCAGGTGCCACCCCCGGCACCTTGAACATCACCGTGAACTGCTCCACCGCCGCACTCAGCCTGGTCGCCACCACCGGCATCCGCGTCTGCATCGGCCTGGGCAATGGCACCGGCGGCACCAGTACTTCGCCGTGGCGGACAATGGTCAACGGCAGTAGTGATCCGCTCAATTTCCAGATCTACAACGTCGCCAACTACAGCGAAGTCACCGGCCTGGCACCGCGCGGTACACCGCCTGCACAGGAACTGACGATGACCTACAACGTGCCGCTGATCGGCGGCTCCGGCAGCCGTACCACGCAGTTGTTCGCACAGATCCCGGCCAACCAGGTGCTGGCCTCCGGCAACTACAGCAGCACCTTCACCGGGGCCAACGTGGTGCTCACCTGGGCCTGGAACGAGGTGCTGCTGGGCACCGCCACCGTGCCGGCCACCTGCAATGGCGGCGCTACCGGCACCAACACCGCCAGCAATGCCTTCACCTTCAATGCCACTGCCACCGTGCTGCCGCAATGCGGCAGCTACCTCACCACCACCATGAATTTCGGCAACGTCACCGGCGGCATTCCCGCCAACATCGACCAGACCGCCACCCTGACGCTGACCTGCCTCAAGCGCACCGCCTACCAGGTCGGCCTGAACAACGGTCAGAACAACCCGGCCCTTACTACCACCCGGCGCATGCGCACCACCATCGGCGGCAACAGCTATTACCTGACCTACGAGCTGTACCGGGACGCTGCGCGCAGCCTGCGCTGGGGCAATACGCTCACCGTGGACACCTTAAGCGGCGTCGGCACTGGCAGCGCGCAGACACTGAACATATTCGGGCGTGTGCCTCCCGTTGCCGGACAGCCTCCGGCGGGCACCTACAACGACCTGGTGCAGGTGACGATCACCTACTGAGGGGAGCCCGCTCTACAGAATCCCCCATCTCGGCCGATACCGCGCATCAGGTCGACAACACGGTGGATCGCAGGTGGTTCGGGCAGTACTGATCGGAGCGATGTGCATCGCCAGCACGACAGCGTGGGCCGACCCGGCGCCCGTCCCAATGCAGATCCGCCTGACCGTGGTTGAAGGCTGCGTCGGCACGGAGGGCGGCCCACGTTGCCCGGTGCCACAGCAGCACAGCGACGGCGGTCACCTGCCGCGCCAGGTGCGTGAACTGGCCTCGCCAGCGCAGGACGAACAGGGGCATTCGCTGCCCGAACCGCCCACCACTTACTACTGATGCGCCGGCTGCTGCCCCTGTTGATGGCACTGCTGCCCATGCCCTTGCAGGCGCTGGACCTGATGCCGACCACCCTGCACCTGCCTGCTGCACAGGGGCGGTCCGAGCTGTGGATGCACAATCCTGGCCCCGGGCATTGGCGCGGCCAAGTGCAGATCTGGGCGTGGGACCAGCAACCGGGCGCCGAACACCTGCAACGCAGTGCGCAGGTGCTGGCCAGTCCGACCCTGCTGGACCTGCCGGCCGGCGCCCGCCAGCGCGTGTGGTTGCTGCCGGCGTCGTCCGCGCCTGTCGCCGCTGAACAGGCATTCCGTATCATCCTGGCACCAGCAGAACCGGCCATGCCGCGCTATTCACTGCCCCTGTTCCGCAGCGAACCGGTCGGCCCAGCGTCCCCCTGCCTGCAGGCAGAGCTGGTGGTCAACGGGTCGCAATTCATGCTGAGACTGCTGAACAGTGGCACCCGGCACGCGCGCTTGAGCGACCTAGCCTATGAGACGGCTGGCGGCCAGCGCAGCCTGCTGCTGCCCGGTCTTGCCGGCTACGTACTGGCGGCGCGCCAGCGCCAGTGGCAGCTGCCGCCGCGCGCCGATGGCTATGCAGGCGGCAGGTTCCATGCCCGCCTGCAGGACGGAACGGAGGTCATCCTGGCGGCGCGGGCACCCGCAATTGCAGCGAGCCAGCCAAGCGGGCTATAATTGCCCGGATGTCCTGCCGCCCCGTGCGCGGGACACCGTCCACACCGGACGTAACCGGTGAATCCACACCTGCTGCCCCCATCCGTGCCGGGGTGCTCCGCAAGGAGTTCGGCCACGGAGGCAACAGGGAAGCCCAACCCCGGAACCTTCAGCGCTTCCACGCGTCCCGCATACCTATCCCGCGGGCGGAATCGCCGGTTCCCCATCAGGAGTTCTGCAATGCCTCAGGTCACCATGCGTCAGATGCTGGAAGCCGGCGTCCACTTCGGCCACCAGACCCGCTACTGGAACCCGAAAATGGCTCCGTACATCTTCGGCGCCCGCGGCAAGATCCACATCATCAACCTGGAAAAGACCGTCCCGCTGTTCAACGACGCGATGAACTTCATCTCGTCGGTTGCCCAGAAGCGCGGCACCATCCTGTTCCTGGGCACCAAGCGCAGCGCACGTGAGTCGATCCGCGAAGAAGCCGAGCGTTGCGGCATGCCGTTCATGAACCAGCGTTGGCTGGGCGGCACCCTGACCAACTTCCGTACCGTCAAGCAGTCGGTTGCCCGCCTGAAGGAACTGGAAGCCGGTGAATCCGACGGCACCTTCGAGAAGCTGGTCAAGCACGAAGTGCTGGGCCTGCGTCGCGAGCGCGACAAGCTGGAAGCCTCGCTGGGCGGCATCAAGGACATGAACCGTCTGCCGGACGCGATCTTCGTCATCGATATCGGCCACGAAGACATCGCCATCAAGGAAGCCAAGAAGCTCGGCATCCCGGTGATCGCCGTCGTCGATACCAACTACAACCCGGAGCTGGTGGATTACGCGATCCCGGGCAACGACGACGCCATCCGTGCCGTGCAGCTGTACGCACGCGCCGCTGCTGACGCCGTGCTGGAAGGCAAGGCTGCTGCACCGCACGCTGCCACCGTCCGTGAAGAAGAGTTCGCCGACGCTCCGGCCGAAGAAGGCAAGCCGGCTCGCCGCGCTCCGGCCAAGAAGGCTGCTGCCGACAAGGGCGAAGCCCAGGCCTGATCCAGGCCCCGGTGGGCGCCACGCGCCCACCTTTCCTGTCCGCTGCCGATGGCGCGACGACAGGAAACTGTCACACGGGCCGGCCACCATGCCGGCCCAACCCCTTTCTTTCGTGAGGTAATCCCGTGGAAATCACTGCTTCCCTGGTCAAGGAACTGCGCGAGCGCACTGGCGCCGGCATGATGGAATGCAAGAAGGCGCTCACCGAGGCCGGCGGCAACATCGACGCCGCTGCTGAAGCGCTGCGCAAGTCCGGCGCTGCCAAGGCCGACAAGAAGGCTGACCGCGTGGCCGCCGAAGGTCGTCTGGGCCTGGCCCAGGACGGTGGCAAGGCCGTGCTGGTCGAGATCAACTCGGAAACCGACTTCGTCGCCAACGACATCAACTTCAAGAACTTCGTCGATTCCGTCGCCGCCGCTGCACTGGCATCGGGCGCCGCCGACGTGGAAGCCCTGAAGTCGGCCACCCTGCCGACCGGCCAGACCGTCGAAGAAACCCGCGCGACCGCCGTGCAGACCCTGGGTGAGAACATCCAGATCCGTCGCCTGGTCAAGCTGGACACCACTGGCAACGTCGGTTCCTACGTCCACACCAACGGCAAGGTCGGCGTGCTGGTCGACCTGATCGGCGGCGACGCCGAACTGGCTCGCGGCCTGGCCATGCACGTGGCCGCGCTGAAGCCGCCGCACAACAAGGCTGCCGATGTGCCGGCCGAGTTCGTGGAAAAGGAAAAGGAAATCGAACTGGCCAAGATGTCCGAGAAGGACAAGTCCAAGCCGGCCGACATCCTGGAAAAGATCATCAGCGGCAAGATCAACAAGATCGTCAGCGAAGTGACCCTGTACGGCCAGAGCTACGTCCTGGACGGCGACAAGACCGTCGAGCAGGTGGTCAAGGCCGCCGGCGCCGACGTGGCTGGCTTCCAGCTGCTGGTCGTTGGCGAAGGCATCGAGAAGGTGGTGGAAGACTACGCCGCCGAAGTTGCCAAGGCGATGCAGGTCTGATTCCAGCCTCACGGCTGTAATGAAACCAGAAGGAGCCGCGGGAAACCGCGGCTCTTTTTTTATGCCGGTGGGCCTGTGGGTGCCCTTCACCTGTGGGTGGCCGAATCTGTGGGTGCGCACCGCTGGTGCGCACACCGACACCTTTGCGTTGCACGCGAATCAAGCCGATACTCGGCAAAGGGAACCTGCAGTCACATAACAGGAACGAAATTCGCAGACTGTGATGCATTCCTAGGTATTCTTGTCCTAATGGAATTGAACGACCCGACATGCCTCCCGAGCTGACAGCTGCACTGGCGCTTTGCCGCAACCTCCCCTCGCCGCCCGGTATTGCCCTGCGCATCATCGAACTGGCCCAGGACCCGGAGGCGGACATCGCAACCGCTGCGGACATCATCGCCATCGACATGGCGCTGAGTGCGCGCATGCTGCGTATCGCCAATTCACCGCTGTATGCCAGCCGGCGCCGGATCGAGAACCTCGGCCAGGCGCTGACCATGCTCGGGCTGAACGCTACGATCAGCCTCGCCCTGGGCTTCACTGTCACCCAGGGCCTGACCGGCAAAGGCGGCGCCGACCACGATCTGCGCCAACGCGCCTGGAAGCGCAGCATCCTCAGCGCGCTGGCTGCCAGCCAGCTCGGCCAGGCCCGCGGCCTGCGCCGACTGGAGGAGCTGATGCTGGCCGGGCTGCTGCAGGACATGGGCGTGCTGTGCCTGGCCCAGGCCGAATCCGAACGCTACCTACCGCTGCTGCGCGAAGCGCGCGACAACCCCGACCTGATCGCGCGCGAGCGCCAGGAACTCGGCTGCAGCCACGCCGACGTCGGTGCATGGGTGGCCGAGGAGTGGGGCCTGCCGCGCTACCTGGTGGACAGCATCCGCCACAGCGAAGACGAAGTCACCGCCGAAAATCCGTTCCAGGCCTGCGTACAGCTGTCTGGTGCCGTCGCCGACATCTGGCTGGATGAAGACGCCGATGGCGCACGCGAACGCGCCCTGCAGCAGGTCCACGACCGCCTGCAGATGGACAGCGCCCGCTTCGACCAGGTGCTGGCGCGGATCAGCGAAGCGCTGCCGGACATCGCCAGCCTGTTCGAGAACGGCCTGAACTCGCCGGCACGCGTGCGTGAACTGATTGACCACGCCCAGGAACTGGCCACCCTGCGCAACCTGCGCGAGCTGCAGGATGCCGACCAGGCCCGCCGCCGCGCCGATGAATTCGAGGCCCGCGCCAAGCGCCTGGCCGACCAGGCCCATCGCGACGCGTTGACCGGCGTCCTCAACCGCCGCCAGCTCGAAGCCGTGCTGGAACAGGAATTCCTGCGCGCCGGCCGCCATGGCTGGCCGTTGTCGGTGGCCTTCATCGACCTGGACGATTTCAAGAAGATCAACGATGCGCACGGCCACCTGACCGGCGACGAGGTGCTGCGCGCCTTTGCCGGCAAGCTGCAGGGGCAGCTGCGCAACAGCGACACCGTGGCCCGCTTCGGCGGCGAGGAGTTCGTCGCGCTGCTGCCCAATACCAGTGAATCTGTGGCCCTGGACGTGATCCGCCGGGTACTGGCGAACATCGTCGCCACCCCGATGGCGGAACTGGAAGGTGGCCCGCTGTTCATCACCTTCTCGGCCGGTGTGGCCACCCAGGGCGGCTACGAGCGCTTTGCCGGCGTGCAGGACCTGCTGCGCGCCGCCGATGACGTGCTCTACCGCTCCAAGAACCTGGGTCGCAACCGGGTCATCGCACGCTCTCCCGGCGAACTGGGGCATGATGAACTGTCTGCCACCGCTGGCGCCGAGCTGGGCTGAATGGTGCGCCCCGGATGCACGGGGCACACCGGTATTTTGCGCCGCAGTGCACAAAACGCTTTGGCCGCGCGCCGCTTGCGCGTAGAATCGCCCGCGATTTCCACGCACCCGAGGTCCCTATGTCCAAGCTCGCCTATCGCCGCATCCTGTTGAAACTTTCCGGGGAGGCGCTGATGGGAGATGAGGACTACGGCATCGACCCCAAGATCATCAACCGCCTGGCCCGTGAAGTCGTCGAGGCCCAGCAGGCCGGCGCCGAAGTCGCCCTGGTCATCGGTGGTGGCAACATCTTCCGCGGTGCTGGCCTGGCCGCTGGCGGCATGGACCGCGTCACCGGCGACCAGATGGGCATGCTGGCCACGGTCATCAACGCGCTGGCCATGCAGGATGCGCTGGAAAAAGTGGGCGCAAAGGCCCGCGTGATGAGCGCGATCAAGATCAACGACGTGTGCGAGGACTACATCCGCCGCCGCGCCATCCGCCACCTGGAAAAGGGCCGCCTGGTGATCTTCGCCGCAGGCGTCGGCAGCCCGTTCTTCACCACCGACTCGGGCGCCGCCCTGCGCGCGATCGAGATCGGCGCCGACCTGCTGCTGAAGGCAACCAAGGTCGATGGCGTGTACGACAAGGATCCGAACAAGTACAGCGACGCTGTCCGCTTCGACAGCCTGAGCTACGACGAAGTGATCCGCCGTGGCCTGGAAGTGATGGATACCGCCGCCTTCGCCCTGGCCCGTGACAGCGACCTGCCGATGCGCGTGTTCGACATGGGCCAGCCGGGCGAGCTGCTGAAGATCCTGCACGGCGAGAACATCGGTACCCTCGTCCAGGGCCGCGATCCGGCCTGAGGCTGAGCGCAAGGCGACCTCCGGGCCGATTCAGGCCCGGCGGCGTCCCGTATTCGCCTATAATCGCCCGATTCCAGTTACATCCAGGACCCTGGCGATGCTCAACGACATCAAGAACAACGCGCAGACGCGCATGGCCAAGAGCATCGACGCTCTTAAGCACACCCTCACTTCGATCCGCACCGGCCGCGCAACGCCGGCCCTGCTGGACCGTGTCACGGTCAATGCTTACGGCAACGCCAGCACGCCGCTGAACCAGGTAGCGTCCGTCTCCAACGCCGACGCCCACTCCCTGCTGGTCACGCCCTTCGACAAGAGCATGATCAAGGAGATCGAGAAGGGCCTGTACAACATCGAGCTGACCCCGAACACCATCGGCACCTCGATCCGCGTCAACCTGCCGCCGCCGACCGAAGAGCGCCGCAAGGAACTGGCCAAGCAGGTACAGAAGGAAGGCGAAGGCGCCAAGATCGCCGTGCGCAACATCCGCCAGGATGCGAACAAGGAAATCGCCAAGCTGCTGAAGGACAAGGCGATCAGCGAAGACGACAAGAAGCGCGGCGAAGACGATATCCAGAAGTTGACCGATGCCAACATCAAGGATATCGACAAGGTCGTCGCCGACAAGGAAAAGGAACTGATGTCGGTCTGAAGTCGATGCCTTCAGTCCCGCCTCCCCTGCCGGCCGCCCTCCCGCGCCACGTCGCCATCATCATGGATGGCAACGGGCGTTGGGCACAGCAGCGCCGTCGCCCCCGCGTGATCGGCCATCGAGCCGGCGCGCGCGCGGTAAACCGCACCATCGAGCGCTGCCTGGAACTGGGCATTCCGGCGCTGACCCTGTTCGCGTTCTCCAGCGAGAACTGGGGCCGGCCGCAGGAAGAAGTCGATGCGTTGATGAAGCTGTTCCTCGGCGCGCTCGACCGCGAAGTGGACGAGCTGCATCGGCGCGGCGTGCGCGTGCGCTTCATCGGCGAACGCGAGCGCTTCGGTGCTGCCCTGGTCAGCCGCATGCAGCTCGCCGAACAGCGCACCGCCGACAACAGCACACTGACCCTGTCGATCGCCGCCAGCTATGGTGGCCGTCAGGACATCGCCCGTGCCGCACGCGCACTGGCTGTTGAAGTTGCAGCCGGCCGCCTGCTTCCCGAGCAGATCGACGAATCCCTGCTGGGGCGACAGGTGGCCCTGGCCGACCTGCCGCCACCGGACCTGTTCATCCGCACCGGCGGCGATACCCGCATCAGCAATTTCCTGCTGTGGCAGCTGGCGTATACCGAGCTGTGGTTCACCGAAGCGCTGTGGCCGGATTTCGATGCCGCGCAGCTGCAGCTGGCGCTGGATGCCTACGCCAGCCGTGAGCGCCGCTTCGGCCTGACCAGCGCCCAGATCGCCGCCCTGGCCACCGAGACGTCCAGCCCATGACCAAGACCCGAGTCCTCGCCGCGCTGATCATGGCGCCGGTCGCCATTGCTGCGATCCTGTTGCTGCCCACGCAATGGCTGGCCGCCGCCGCCGCTGCCGTGCTGCTGATCGGCCTGTGGGAATGGCTGAAGCTGGCCGACGTCGAAGACACCCTCGCCCGCACCGTGCTGCTGGTCCTCAACCTGGTGCTGATGGTGCTGCTGGTGTGGGCCGATGCCGGCACCCTGGTGCTGTTCCAGATCGCGACCCTGGTGGGCGTGGCGTGGTGGCTGGGCGCGCTGGTGTGGCTGCGCTTCTTCAACTTCGGCGCGCAGCCTGGCAGTCCGGCGCGCATCCTCAAGCTGCTGGCCGGCACCCTGGCCATCGTGCCGGCGTGGGCTGCGCTGGTGCTGATCCATGCCGGCGGCGACCCGCCCGGCCATCAGGGCCACCTGTGGCTGCTGGCCGCGCTGGCACTGGTCTGGGCCGCTGATTCGGGCGCCTACTTCGCTGGCCGTCACTTCGGCAAGCACAAGCTGGCACCGCGGATCAGCCCGAACAAGACCTGGGAAGGCCTCGTCGGCGGGCTGATCGCCGGCGTTGCGGTGGCCGTCGGCCTGGGCTGGCTGGCCGGCATCGATGCCGCGCACCTGCCCGGCCTGCTGGTTACCTCGGTGGTGGCCGTATTCGCCTCGGTACTGGGCGACCTGTTCGAAAGCCTGATCAAGCGCCATGCCGGCGCCAAGGATTCAGGCCACCTGATCCCCGGCCACGGCGGCGTGCTCGACCGCGTCGACGGCGTGCTGGCGGCCATCCCGGTGTTCGCACTGGGCAAGGAAATCTTCGGGTTCTGACCATGGAAGCTGCTGCAGACCTGCGCCGGGTCGCCGTATTCGGCGCCACCGGCTCGATTGGTGCCTCCACGCTTGACGTGATCGCCCGCCATCCGCTGCGGTACCAGGCCACCGTGCTTGCCGCCGGCCGCCAGGTACAGGCGCTGCTGGCCCTGTGCCGGCAGCACCGGCCCGCGCATGCGGTGATCGCCGATGAAACCCTGTATGCCGAACTGCGCGACGGCCTGCGCGAAGCCGGCCTGGCTACCCAGGCCCACGCTGGCCATGCCGCGCTGGACCAGCTGGCGGCCAGCGACGCCTGCGACACCGTGGTTGCCGCGATCGTCGGCGCCGCCGGCCTGTCCTCGACCCTGGCCGCCGCTGCGGCCGGCAAGCGCATCCTGCTGGCCAACAAGGAATCGCTGGTACTGGCCGGCGAACTGCTGACCCGTACCGCCGAACGTGCCGGCGCCGAGATCATCCCGATCGACAGCGAGCACAGTGCGATCTTCCAGTGCCTGCGCTCACGTGATGCCAGCCTCGACGGTGCCGGCGTGCGCCGCATCCTGCTGACCGCCTCGGGTGGCCCATTCCGCGGGCGCAGCCGCGCCGAACTGCAGCAGGTCACCCCGGCCCAGGCCGTGGCGCATCCGAAGTGGTCGATGGGGCCGAAGATCTCGGTCGATTCGGCGACGTTGATGAACAAAGGCCTGGAGGTCATCGAGGCCCACCACCTGTTCGGCATCCCCGGCGAACGCATCGAGGTGCTGGTACACCCGCAGAGCCTGGTGCATTCGCTGGTGGAGTTCGTTGACGGCTCCACGCTGGCGCAGATGGGCCTGCCGGACATGCGCACCACCCTGGCCGTAGGCCTGGGCTGGCCGCAACGGATCGAATCGGGCGTGTCCGGGCTGGACCTGCTCGCCCAGGGCCGGCTGGATTTCGAGGCCCCCGACACCGAGGCCTTCCCCTGCCTGGCCTTGGCGTGGCAAGCGATGCGCGCCGGTGGCACCGCCCCGGCGGTGCTGAACGCCGCCAACGAAGAGGCTGTTTCAGCGTTTCTTCAGGGCCGCATAGGCTTCCTGACCATTCCGACGCTGGTTGCTAACGCTCTTTCAACA
This sequence comes from Stenotrophomonas sp. RIT309, assembly GCF_000632045.1. Classification (NCBI taxonomy): domain Bacteria; kingdom Pseudomonadati; phylum Pseudomonadota; class Gammaproteobacteria; order Lysobacterales; family Lysobacteraceae; genus Stenotrophomonas; species Stenotrophomonas sp. RIT309. The sequence continues at coordinate 51,165 of NZ_JFYS01000011.1, read as the reverse complement.
CTGCCGACCGAACCAGCCGATACACTTGAGGTTCTGTTGTCCGCCGACCAGCGGGCCCGCCAGCTGACCCTGAACGCCATCGCCGCCACCTGAACAGCGCACCCATCCCGTATGACGCCGCCGCCCGTGTCCGCCAATGTGAACCTGCATGACTGACTTCATCGGATCGGTCTGGTGGATGATCGTCAGCCTTGGGCTGCTGGTCACCTTCCACGAATTCGGGCACTACTGGGTCGGGCGCCTGTGCGGGGTCAAGGTGCTGCGCTTCTCGGTGGGCTTCGGCCGTCCGCTGTGGTCGCGCCGCGACCGCCATGGCACCGAGTTCGCCATTGCCGCCATCCCGCTGGGCGGCTATGTGAAATTCCTCGACGAACGCGAAGTCGAGGTCCATCCGCACGAGCGTGGCCAGGCCTTCAACCACAAGACCGTGTGGCAGCGCATCGCCATTGTTGCGGCCGGCCCGATCGCCAACCTGCTGCTGTGCATCCTGCTGCTGTGGGCGATGTTCGTGATCGGCAAGCAGGACTATTCGGCAACCGTCGGCCGCGCTACCGGCATGGCCGCCACGGCCGGGCTCGGCAGTGGTGACCGCCTGCTGCGCGTGGACGGCCGCGATGTGATCACCCTGGGTGAGGCCAGCATGGCCCTGACCGCCGCGGCGCTGGACCGTCGCGATGTGACCCTGGAGGTGCTCGACCCCGCAGACCAGCTGCGCTCGCGCACCCTGCCGCTGTCGCAGCTGCCGGCCGGTTTCGATGAACGCCGGGTTCCGATCCTGGCCGGCGTGTACTGGCGTGCGTGGCTGCAGCCGCCGCTGGTGGATAACATCGTGAAAGGTTCGGCTGCAGAGGGTCACCTGCAGGCCGGCGATCTGATCGTGGCGATCGACGGCCAGCGCATCGACAGCGTCGAGCAGGCCATCAGCGAAGTGGGCAGCCTCGGCCGCCGCGGTGGCCCGGCGATGATCGAGGTGCTGCGTGGTGGCGAGCGCCTGGCGCTGGAGATCACCCCACGCCAGGGCAAGGACGGCAAGGGCCAGCCCATCTGGCAGATCGGCGCCGGCTTTGCCCAGAGCTACAGCCCCGCCTACGACACCCTGCTCAAGTTCGGCCCGCTGCAGTCGGTCACGGTCGCGGTGCGCGAAACCGGCAGGATGGCCGCCGATTCATTGGCCATGATGGGCCGGATCGTGACCGGCAAAGCCTCGCTGCAGAACGTTTCCGGCCCGGTCACCATTGCCCGGGTTGCCAATATTTCGGCCAAACGCGGCGTGGACTGGTTCATCCAGTTCCTCGCCCTGTTGTCGCTGAGCCTGTGCATCATCAACCTGCTGCCGATCCCCATCTTGGACGGCGGCCACCTGCTGTATTACCTTATCGAGTTGGTCAAGGGCAGCCCGCTGAGCGAGCGTGCCGTCGCCGCCGGCCAATACATCGGCCTGGCGTTGCTGGCCGGGCTGATGGGATTGGCGTTCTACAACGACATCCTCGGCCTGGTCCCGCGATGAACTTTTCCATGTTTTTGCCGTCTACTGCGTCGGCATCCCTTACCAATGAAATCGACCTTCCTACCGGACGTGACATGACGCGACTCCCCAATCGCCGCCTGCTGGCCCTCGCCCTCGCCGCCGTCACCGGCGCTCCCGCCCTGGCCCAGGCAGCCGAGCCCTTCACTGTCAGCGACATCCGCGTCGACGGCCTGCAGCGCATCAGCTCCGGTACGGTGTTCACCTACCTGCCGGTCGAGCGTGGCGAGACGGTCACCGACAGCAAGGTCGGCGAAACCATCCGCGCCCTGTACAAGACCGGCTTCTTCGAAGACGTACAGCTGGATCGCCAGGGCAGCATCCTGGTGGTGACCGTCAAGGAGCGCCCGGCGATCAACAAGCTGACCGTCACCGGCAACAAGGACATCAAGTCCGACCAGCTGCTCAAGGGCCTGTCCGACATCGGCCTGACCGAAGGCGGCACCTTCGATCGCCTGAGCCTGGATCGCGTGACCCAGGAACTTCGCCGCCAGTACAACGATCGTGGCAAATACACCGTCGACATCACCCCGACCGTGAGCCCGCTGGACCGTAATCGCGTCGACATCGCCATCGCGATCAAGGAAGGCAAGGCGGCCAAGATCCGCCACGTCAACATCGTCGGCACCGAGAAGTACGACAGCAAGGACATCCTGGAGTACTGGGAGTCCAAGGAGCACAACTGGGCGTCGTGGTACCGCCGTGACGACCAGTACTCCAAGGAAAAGCTGTCCGGCGACCTGGAAAAGCTCAACTCCTGGTACCTGGACCGCGGCTATGTCGACTTCAGCATCGACTCGACGCAGGTGTCGATCAGCCCCGACAAGCGCGACATGTTCATCACCGCCGGCGTGACCGAAGGCGACCAGTACAAGATCTCCGAGATCAAGGTCAGCGGCGATACGATCCTGCCGCAGGAAGACGTCGAGCGCATGGTCGTGCAGAAGTCCGGCGACACGTTCTCGCGTGCCCTGCTGGAATTCAGCTCCGACTCGATCACCAACTCGCTGTCCAACATCGGTTATGCCTTCGCCAAGGTGAACCCGATTCCGACCACCAACCGCGCCGAGCAGACCGTGGCGGTCAACATGCAGGTCGTGCCCGGCCCGCGCGTGACCGTCCGCCGCATCATCTTCAAGGGCAACACCCGCACCTCCGACGAGGTGATGCGCCGTGAAATGCGCCAGTTCGAGAACAGCTGGTACTCGCAGGCCGCGATCGACCGTTCCAAGATCCGCCTGCAGCGCCTGGGTTACTTCGAGGCGGTGGAAGTGGAAACCCCGCCCGTCAGCGGCAGCAACGACCAGGTCGACGTCGTCTACAACGTCAAGGAAACCACCTCGGGCAGCTTCGTGTTCGGCCTGGGCTATTCGCAGTCCTACGGCATGACCACCTCGGTGCAGCTGTCGCAGAACAACTTCCTGGGCGGCGGCAACCGCGTGTCGGTCGAAGCTTCGCGCAGCAGCTACCTGCAGCGCTACGGCTTCAGCTACACCAACCCGTACTTCACCGATGACGGCGTTTCGCTGGGCTACAACCTGTCCTGGCGCGAACTGGACTACTCCGACTTCAACACCGCGCAGTACAACAGCACCAACGGTTCGGCGCAGGTGGTATTCGGCGTGCCGATCACCGAGACCGACACCGTCTCGCTGATGTTCGGCATCGACAGCAACCAGATCACCACGTACGCGGGCTCGACCCCGAAGTCGATCATCGATTACATCGATGCCGTCGGCAGCCGCACCTTCCATGCGTGGCGCACCGAGCTGGGCTGGGCCCGCGACTCGCGCAACGACTACTTCATGCCGACCCGCGGTACCTACCAGCGCGTGGGCCTGGAAACCACGCTGCCGGGTTCGACCATCGAGTACTACAAGCTGAACTACCAGATCAGCAAGTACTGGCCGATCATCCCCTCGCTGGTGATCAACACCCGCGCCGAAATCGGCTACGGCGATGCCTACGGCAACGACAAGACCCGCGTGATCGACAACGGCGACGGCACCACCCGCACCGTCACCGCGTCGGGCCTGCCGTTCTACGAGAACTTCTACGCCGGTGGTACCAACTCGGTTCGTGGCTTCGAGGACAACACCCTCGGCCCGCGCGAAGTCACCAACGGCTACCCGAACGGCCAGCCGCTGGGTGGTTCGCTGAAGACCGTCGGTTCGGTCGAAGCCTACTTCCCGCGCCTGTTCGACAGCCCGTCGGCCCGTGTGTCGGCCTTCGTCGACTTCGGCAACGTCTACAACGGCACCGACAACTTCAAGGCCAACGAGCTGCGCGTCTCCACCGGTGTAGCCCTGCTGTGGCGCGCCCCGGTCGGCCCGATCTCGATCAGCTATGCGTTCCCGCTGAAGAAGAAGGACGGCGACGAGATCGAACGTCTGCAATTTACGTTTGGTGGCCAGTTCTAACTGGCCACCAAACGTTCCCACGGTTTGCGATGCAAACCGCGGGGCCTATCCTGCTCCCTATCCCCCGCGCCGTTGGCGCGCCCCCCTTAACAAAGGGGGGCTTTCCACCAGACGGGTCTTGAATCGCCGGGCATTGCCCGGCGTTTTCGTTATTGAAGCGCACGCTGACGCGCGGTGAGCCGAGTATGGCCCGGTTCTGCAGGCGACTGTGGACGTTGGATCCGCTCGCACGCGGAAGACTATCCGGCGATGGCGCAGGGGGCTGACCAGGACCGTTGGCGCCATGGATGGCGCCATCGAGCCCCCAGGGATGGGTTTACGGCGTGTCCTGGGCAGCCCCCTGCGCCATCGCCCCACGGATCAGCCAGGCGCCGGCTTTTGCTCCCGCATGACCGCAATGGCGTCACACGTTAAACTCCCGCCGTGAATACTCCTACCTACACCGCCCAGCAACTCGCCGATCAGTTCGGCCTGCAGGTCCATGGCGACCCAGGCACCGCCATCGATGGCGTGGCCACCCTCGCCCATGCCGGTGCCGGCCAGCTGACCTTCCTTGCCAATCCGCGCTACCGCGCCCAGCTGGCCGACAGCCAGGCCGGCATCGTGGTGCTGCGCGCCGAGGATGCCGACGCGGCTCCCGGCACCGCGCTGGTTGCCAAGGACCCCTACACCACCTTTGCCAAGATCGGCGCGCTGTTCGACATCGCCCCGACCCGCCCGCCCGGCATCCATCCCAGCGCAGTGATCGATCCGCAGGCGCAGGTCGCCGCCAGCGCCCACGTCGGTCCGTTCGTCACCATCGGCGCACGCAGCGTCATCGGCGAGAACTGCATCATCGGCGCCGGCAGCATCATCGGCGAAGACTGCACCCTCGACAGCGGCTGTGAACTGATCGCCCGCGTCACCCTGGTCACCCGCGTCAAGCTGGGCAAGCGCGTGCGCATCCATCCCGGCGCCGTGCTGGGCGCCGATGGCTTCGGCCTGGCCATGGACGCTGGTAAATGGATCAAGGTGCCGCAGCTTGGCGGCGTGCGCATCGGCGACGACTGCGAGATCGGCGCCAACACCTGTGTCGACCGTGGCGCGCTGGAAGACACCGTGCTGGCCGAGGACGTCCGCCTGGACAACCTGGTACAGATCGCACACAACGTGCAGATCGGCGCGCACTCGGCCATCGCCGGCTGCACCGGCATTGCCGGCAGCGCCAAGATCGGCCGTTACTGCCTGCTCGGCGGCGCCGTTGGCGTCGTCGGTCATCTTGAAATCTGCGACAAGGTCGTGATCACCGGCAAATCGGTGGTCCGCAACTCCATCACCGAGCCGGGCGAGTATTCCTCCGGCACGCCCCTGACCGACAACCGCACGTGGCGCAAGAATGCCGCGCGCTTCAAGCAGCTCGATGCCCTGGCCCGTCGCATCCTGTCTGTGAGCAAGGAGAAAGAATGAGCCACACCCAGACCCTGCCGGACATGGCGCAGATCCAGACGCTGCTTCCGCACCGCTACCCGTTCCTGCTGGTGGACAAGGTGGTGTCGATCGACTACGAGAAGCGCACGATCGTCGCGACCAAGAACGTCAGCATCAACGAGCCGTTCTTCCAGGGCCACTTCCCGGGCCAGCCGATCATGCCCGGCGTGCTGATCATCGAAGCCATGGCCCAGGCCGGCGGCGTGCTGACCCAGTTGACGCTGGGCCGCGATGCGCAGTCCAAGCTGTTCTACATGGTCAAGGTCGACAAGGCCCGCTTCACCAAGCAGGTGGTGCCCGGTGACGTGCTGGAGATGCACGTGGAGATCAAGCGCGTGATCCGCAACATGGCCGTGTACGACTGCGTGGCCAAGGTCGACGGCGAAGTCGTCGCCTGCGCCGAGGTGCTGTGCGCCGGCACCCGCGAATGACCCTGGCTGGAGGTCCGAGATGAGCGACAACGCCCCCCTGATCCACCCCACTGCCGTGATCGATCCGTCGGCGCGCCTGGCCGACGATGTCCGCGTGGGCGCGTTCACGATCATCGGGCCGGATGTCGAGATCGGTGCCGGCACCGAGGTCGGTCCGCACTGCAGCATCCATGGCCCGACCCGGATCGGCCGCGACAACCGTTTCATCGGCCATGTCGCGGTCGGCGGCGAACCGCAGGACAAGAAGTACGGCGGTGAACGCACCGAACTGGTGATCGGCGACCGCAACGTGTTCCGCGAGTTCGTCACCCTCAACCGTGGCACTGGCGGCGGCGGTGGCATCACCACCATCGGCGATGACAACTGGATGCTGGCCTACACGCACGTGGCCCACGATTGCCACGTCGGCAACTTCTGCGTGTTCTCCAACAACACCACGCTGGCCGGGCACGTGACCGTGGGTGACTACGTGATCATCAGCGGCTTCGCCGGTGCGCACCAGTTCTGCCGCATCGGTGCACATGCCTTCCTCGGCATGGGCGCGCTGACCAATGGCGACGTGCCCCCGTTCACCATGGTCGGCACCGACTCGCTGGGCCGCCCGCGCGGCATCAACAGCGAGGGCCTGAAGCGTCGCGGCTTCGATCCCGAGCGCATCACCGCCATCAAGCGTGCCTACCGCACGCTGTACGTGGCGGGCCTGCCGCTGGCCGAAGCCAAGGCACAGCTGGCCGAGCAGGCGCGCGACAGTGACGACGTCAAGTCGATGCTGGACTTCATCGAGCACACCGAGAGGCACCTGCTGCGATGAGCAGCGCGACCGGCCAGGCGCCGGCCGGCGCCGAGGTGATTTCGCTGGCCTCGATGGCCGGTAGCGTGCCTGCACACCGGGTGCTCAGCGAGCGCCCGTTGCGGATCGCCCTGGTCGCCGGTGAAGCCTCCGGCGACCTGCTCGGCGCAGGCCTGGTGCGCGAACTGAAGGCCCGCTTCCCGCATGCCGAATTCGCAGGCATCGGCGGCGATGCCATGCGCAGCGCCGGCTGCCAGACCTGGCACGATGCCAGCGAACTGGCGGTAATGGGCCTGACCGAAGTCCTGCGCCATCTGCCGCGGCTGCTCAAGCTGCGTTCGGCCTTCCGCCAGCGTGCGCTGGAGTGGCAACCGGATGTGTTCATCGGCATCGACGCTCCGGACTTCAATCTGGGCATCGAACGCTGGCTGAAACAGCGTGGCGTGCGCACCGTGCACTACGTCAGCCCCTCGGTGTGGGCATGGCGCGAGAAGCGTGCCGAGAAGATCGGCAGCAGCGCCGACCTGGTGCTGTGCCTGTTCCCGATGGAACCGCCGATCTACGCCAAGCACGGCATCGACGCGCGCTTCGTCGGCCATCCGATGGCCGATGACATCCCGCTGCACGTCGACCGGGAAGCGGCCCGGATCGAGCTCGGCCTGCCCGCCTCGGCCAAGGTGCTGGCCGTGCTTCCCGGCAGCCGCCTGGGCGAGATATCCAAGCTCGGCGAAGCCTTCTTCGAGGCCGCCTGGCAGGTATCCGAGCGCATTCCCGGCCTGCACGTGGTGGTGCCGGCGGCCAACGCGGCCTGCCGGCGCCTGATCGAAGAGCAGCTGTCACGCTCGGCGCTGCCGGTGGCCTATTCGCATGTACTGGACGGCCAGGCACGCAACGCGATGATCGCCGCCGACGTGGTGGTGCTGGCCTCCGGTACCGCCACCCTGGAGGCGATGCTGGTGAAGCGTCCGATGGTGGTCGGCTACCGGGTCAACGAACTGACGTACCGCCTGGTGAAGGCGCTGGGGTTGATCAAGGTCGACCGCTTCGCCCTGCCCAACATCCTGGCCGGCCAGGACCTGGCGCCAGAGCTGATGCAGCACGACTGCACGCCGGAAAAACTGGCCGCCGCCATCCAGCAGTGGTTCGACCATCCGCAGCGGATCGCCGACCTGCAGGGCACCTACGCGCGCCTGCATGAACGACTGCGCCGCAATGCATCGGCGCGCGCAGCCGATGCCGTTGGCGAGCTGCTGGTGCGCGGCCAGGAAAAGGCATGAGCCGCCGCCACGCCGCAGCCGCCAGCCTGGCCTTGTTCGATGGTGCCGCGGTGATCGACCCCGGCCACCGCATCGCCGGTGTCGACGAAGCCGGACGCGGACCGCTGGCCGGCCCCGTCGCGGTGGCAGCAGTGGTGTTCGATCCACAGCGGCCACGACTGAACGGCCTGGATGATTCCAAGCAGCTGACCGCAGCCCGCCGCGAGCAGCTGCATGACCGCATCCTCGACCGCGCCCTGGCCTGGCACGTGGTGCTGGTGGACGTGGAAGCCATCGATCGCCTGAACATCTATCAAGCCACCCTGCAGGGCATGCGCGATGTGGTCGCGGCGGTAGCCCACGTGGCCGGCTTCGCCCGCATCGACGGCAACGTGGTACCCAAGGGGCTGGTGCTGCCGGCGCAGGCGCTGGTCGGCGGCGATGGCATCGACCGCGCGATCATGGCGGCCTCGATCCTGGCCAAGGTCTCGCGCGACCGCTACATGCTGGACCTGCACGCACGCCACCCGCAGTACGGCTTCGACCAGCACAAGGGCTACGGCACCCCGGCGCATCTGGCCGCCCTGCGTGAACACGGCCCGTGCGCGGAGCACCGGCGCAGCTTCGCCCCGGTGCGCGAGTGCCTGGAGGCGCCGCCGGCTGGGGCGGCCGCCATCGCGATCGCCTGAACGTTCGCCGGGCATGGCCCGGCGCTACCACGGCAACATGAACGCCCCCGGTAGCACCGTGCCATGCCCGGCGGCATTGGCGATATCGCGCACCGTCAAGTCCTTGTCGCAACCCCCTGCCCTCGCTACCCTGACCGGGCACTCCAGCGCTTCCCGACCCCGGCGACGATTCCCGCGTCTGCACCCGGGGCCTGCGCGCTCCAACCTGGTCCGGCATGTCCAACTCCCGCTTCGTACATCTCCACGTCCACACCGAGTTCTCGCTGGCGGACTCCACCATCCGCGTGCCGGCCAAGCCGGACCAGGCTGACCCGAAGAAGGCCAAGCAGGCCAACCTGCTATCGCGCTCGGTCGAACTCGGCCTGCCTGCGCTGGCGGTGACCGACCTCAACAACCTGTTCGCCCTGGTCAAGTTCTACAAGGCCGCCGAAGGCGTGGGCATCAAGCCCATCGCCGGCGCCGACGTGATGATCGCCGAAGAAGGCCAGGACCCGTGGCGGATGACCCTGCTGTGCCGCGACCGCGAGGGCTACCTGAGCCTGTCGCGTCTGCTGACCCGGGCATGGATGGAAGGCCATCGCCCCGAGGGCGGCGTGGCGGTGCACCCGGACTGGCTGAAGGCCGGCAACGCCAACCTGTTCGCCCTGGCCGGCCGTGAGAGTCTGGCCGGGCGCCTGGCCCTGGATGGCAAGCACGATCTGGCCGAGCAGCAGCTGGCCGACTGGCAGCGCGTGTTCGGCGACGGCCTGCACCTGGAGCTGACCCGCACCGGCCGCGATGGCGAAGAGAGCTTCAACCAGTTCGCGCTGATGGCCGCCGGCCAACGTGGCCTGCCGGTGATCGCCAGCAACGACGTACGCTTCCTGTCGCCGTCCGATTTCAGCGCGCACGAAGCCCGCGTGTGCATCTCCACCGGCCGCGTACTGGATGACCCCAAGCGCCCGCGCGAGTACAGCGACCAGCAGTACCTGAAGTCGGCCGAAGAGATGTGCGCGCTGTTCGCCGACATCCCCGATGCGATCGACAACACGCTGGCGCTGGCCGAGCGCTGCAACATCGAGATGCGCCTGGGCACCTACTTCCTGCCCGACTATCCGGTGCCCGACGAGGAGACGCTGGACAGCTGGATCCGCAGCGAGTCGCGCAAGGGCCTGGCCGCACGCCTGGAAAAGAATCCCATCGCGCCCGGCATGACCGCGCAGGATTACAGCGACCGCCTCGAGTTCGAGCTGGACACCATCATCAAGATGGGCTTCCCCGGCTACTTCCTGATCGTGGCCGACTTCATCCAGTGGGGCAAGGCGCAGGGCATTCCGATCGGCCCGGGCCGTGGTTCGGGTGCGGGTTCGCTGGTGGCGTGGGCACTGCAGATCACCGATCTGGACCCGCTGCCGTACAACCTGCTGTTCGAGCGCTTCCTCAACCCCGAACGCGTGTCGATGCCCGACTTCGACATCGACTTCTGCATGGACCGCCGCGACGAGGTCATCGACTACGTTGCGCGCAAATATGGCCGCGAGCGGGTCAGCCAGATCATCACCTACGGCACCATGGCGGCCAAGGCGGTGGTGCGCGACTCCGGCCGCGTGCTCGGCTTCCCCTACGGCCTGGTCGACGGCGTCGCCAAGCTGATCCCGAACATCCTCGGCATCTCGCTGAAGGATGCGATGGGTGAGGGCAAGGACAGCGAGATGGCTTCGCCCGAGCTGATCCAGCGCTACCAGAGCGAAGACGACGTCCGCGACCTGATCGACCTGGCGCGGCAGCTGGAGGACCTGACCCGCAACGCCGGCAAGCACGCCGGTGGCGTGGTGATCGCGCCCGAGCCGTTGAGCGAGTTCTGCCCGCTGTTCGCCGAACACGATGAAGACGGCCGCGGCAAGAATCCGGTCACCCAGTTCGACAAGAACGACGTTGAAGAAGTCGGCCTGGTGAAGTTCGACTTCCTCGGCCTGCGCACGCTGACGATCATCGACTGGGCGGTGAAGGCGATCAACAAGCGCCACGAGCGCGCCGGCATTCCGCCGGTGGACATCACCCAGCTGCCGCTGGACGATGCGCCCACCTACAAGGACATCTTCGCCTCGGGCAATACCGGCGCGGTGTTCCAGTTCGAATCCTCGGGCATGCGCCGCCTGCTGAAGGACGCCAAGCCCGACCGTTTCGAAGACCTGATCGCGCTGGTGTCGCTGTACCGACCCGGCCCGATGGACCTGATTCCCTCCTTCGTCGACCGCAAGCACGGGCGCGAAGACGTGGAGTATCCCGATCCGCGCACCGAGCGCATCCTGCGCGACACCTACGGCATCATGGTGTACCAGGAGCAGGTGATGCAGATGGCGCAGATCGTCGGCGGCTACTCGCTGGGCGGCGCCGACCTGCTGCGCCGTGCGATGGGCAAGAAGGTGCCGGCGGAAATGGCCAAGCACCGCGAGATCTTCCGCGAAGGTGCGGCCAAGGACGGCGTCGGCGAAGCCAAGGCCGATGCGATCTTCGACCTGATGGAGAAGTTCGCCGGCTACGGCTTCAACAAGTCGCACGCCGCCGCCTACGCGCTGGTGAGTTACCAGACGGCCTGGCTCAAGCGCCATTACCCGGCCGAGTTCATGGCCGCGACGCTGTCTTCGGACATGGACAACACCGAAAAGGTGGTCGGCTTCCTGGACGAAGTACGCAACCTCGGCCTGACCGTGCTGCCGCCGAAGGTGAACCAGTCCGCCTTCATGTTTGAAGCGTCCACGCCGGACACGATCCAATACGGCCTGGGGGCGATCAAGGGCGTCGGCCAGGGTGCCTGCGAAGCGGTGGTGGACGAACGCCTTCGCGGCGGCGACTACACCGATCTGCTCGATTTCTGCACCCGCATCGGTTCGGCCAAGCTCAACCGGCGCACGCTGGAAGCAATGATCAACTGCGGTGCGCTGGATGAGTTGGGCCACAACCGTGCCTCGCTGATGCTGCAGCTGCCGGAAGTGATCAAGGCCACTGAACAGATGGCGCGCGAGCGTGCGTCCGGCCAGAACTCGCTGTTCGGCGGCCCCGAGCCGGGCGTGCAGGCCATCCACCTGGAGCTGCAGGAAACCGACGAATGGCCGTTGCTGCAGCGCCTCAACGGCGAGCGCGACACGCTGGGCTTCTACCTCAGTGGCCACCCGTTCGACCCGTGGCGCGATGACGTGCGCGATCTGGTCGGTACCGACCTCGGCTCGGTGGAAAAGATCTGGAGCGCCAACAGCAACAGTGGTGGCGGCGAGAAGCGCTGGCGTCCGGAAGTGCAGACCGTGCTTGCCGGCCAGGTGGTTGGCGTGCGCCGCAAGGGCGAGAGCCAGATCTTCATCCAGCTGGAAGATGGCCGTGGCCGCGTCGAATGCAGCGCGTTCTCCGATGCCATGGCCGAGTTCGGCCACCTGATGACCAAGGACCGTATCCTGGTGGTCAAGGGCGGCCTGCGCGAAGACGAATTCAATGGCGGCTTCGCACTGCGCATCCGCCAGTGCTGGGACTTCGACGAGGTCTGTGCGAACTACGCCACGCGCCTGTCGCTGCGGTTGGACCTGCGCCATCAGCGACCGGTATGGGAGCGCATCGACGCCCTGCTCGACCGCCATCGCCCCGGCCGCACGCCCCTGCGCCTGGACCTGCTGCTGAAGGGCCCCGATGGCGGCATCGCCGGCATGCTCGATGTTTCCGGGCAGAGCGCGGTGCGCGTCGATTCCAAGCTGATGGAGGCGCTGCGCGCCGAACCGGCCGTGCGCACGCTGAAGGTGCGCTACAGCCCGCCATGGGCCAGCTGAGGCTGGCCCCGGATCTGTTGCTGTTTTCCCACTGCATACGTCAAGGACGATTGCCCGTAATGAAGAACCTGCTGTTGCCGATGATGGCCGCGCTCGCGCTGGCCGGCTGTTCCTCCAAGGTCGATTTCGAGATCGACAACCCGACCGATGCGCCGCTGGCGATCAGCATCGATGGCAAGGACCTGCCGGTGGCCGCGCACGCGTCGCGACCGATCAGCCTGGCTGCCGGTGAGCATCACCTGCATACCGACCGCCTGGGCGATGTGCGCTTCATCGTCTACGCCGACGGCCGCGGCGGCCTGATCAATCCCAGCCTCAGCGAGTACGTGACGGCGCGCGAGATCTATGTGACCGGCGAGGACAAGCTGAAGAACTTCGGCGTCAGCGGCCTGGGCATCGAGCTGGGCGGTGTCGAGTTCAAGGGACCGTTCGAAAAGCACCACGGCCTGTTCATCGACAAGACCTGGAACTTCGGCGTGCGCGAGCCGTTCCCCGAGGAGCAGGTGGTTGCGCACGTGGACTCGACCGGCGGCCGGATCAGCACCAAGATCTTCACCGCGCCCGAGTTCATCACCTACATCGAGGCCAGCATGGGCGAACCCGGTGCCTACAAGCGCGAGCAGCCCGCCGGCTACGTGGCCCCGGCCTACACGCTGGAACCGGCGCCGGCGCTGCCCGCGCTGGACCCGGCCTTCGAGGCCCATGCCGGTCCGGTGCGCGACATCTATGCCCGCTGGCTGAAGGCCACCACGGCCAGCGAGCAGAAGGCCCTGCGCAAGGAAGACTTCCAGGCGCAGATGGCCTTCACCCAGGCCACCATGACGCTGGGCGCGAAGCTGCCGGCGGCAGCCAACCAGGCCTACAACGACTTCGTGACGATCCGAAGTACCGAAATGGCCCGCAGCGCGCTGGTCCTGCCCTGAACCGGCGGCCGGCGGACCGACTGGCGCCGCCGGCCCCCACTGCGCTACCGTCGGCTTCCAGACGAAGGCGTACGGGCCGTTCCTGCGCATTCGGCTAGAATTCCCCTCTTCTTTACACGACGGCTTCCGATGAATCCGAACTACCTCGACTTCGAGCAACCCATCGCCGACCTGGAAGCCAAGATCCAGGAACTGCGCAACGCCAGTGCCGGGCCGGCGGTCAATGTCGAGGCCGAAGTGCATGCGCTGCAGGACAAGCTGCGCGTGCGCACCGCACAGATCTTCCGCAACCTGACCTCGTGGCAGGTGCTGCAGCTGGCCCGCCATCCGTCGCGCCCGTACACCGCCGACTACATCCGCATCATCTGCGATGAGTTCCAGGAACTGGCCGGCGACCGTGCCTTCGCCGACGACAAGGCGATCATGGGCGGCCTGGCCCGCATCAATGGCCGCTCGGTGATGGTCATCGGCCACCAGAAGGGCCGCGACACCAAGGAAAAGATCAAGCGCAACTTCGGCATGCCCAAGCCCGAGGGCTACCGCAAGGCGCTGCGCCTGATGAAGATGGCCGAGCGTTTCGGCCTGCCGGTGCTGACCCTGATCGACACCGCCGGCGCCTGGCCGGGCATCGATGCCGAGTCGCGCGGCCAGTCCGAAGCGATCGCGCGCAACCTGATCGAAATGGCCGAACTGAAGGTGCCGATCATCTGCACCGTGATCGGTGAAGGCGGCTCGGGCGGCGCACTGGCGCTGGGCGTGGGCGACCGTACCGTGATGCTGGAATACGCGGTGTACTCGACCATCACCCCGGAAGGCTGTGCTTCGATCCTGTGGAAGGATGCCGGCAAGGCCAAGGATGCTGCCGAGCAGCTGGGCCTGACCGCGCCGCGCCTGAAGGGCCTGGGCCTGGTCGACAAGGTCGTGCGCGAGCCGACCGGCGGCGCCCATCGCAACCCGACGCAGATGGCCAAGCGACTGAAGGCCGTGCTGCTGAACGAGCTGGACGCGCTGGATGCGCTGTCCACCGAAGAGCTGCTGGACCAGCGCTACAAGCGCCTGCGCAGCTACGGTACTTACGAAGCGGCCTGAGCCTGTGCTCGAGGCGTTACTTTTCTTTTCGCGAAAAGAAAAGTAACCAAAAGAAACGCTCCGCCAGCCGCGAGCCGGTGTGCTCTGCACACCGGTTCCCTGCGCTCCTCAGTCCGACAAGGGACGGCGCGGAACTCGCTACGCTCAAACATCCGCGCCTCTACGCCCTTGCCGGACCTCCGGTGCTCGGCTCGCTTGAAGGCGGATTGGGAAAGCAGAGCGAAAAGCATCCACGCATGGCGTGGATCTACTGGGTGCAGGTGTGGCGTTTGACGTTGGGTCCGCCTTTTAGCGAGCCGAGCATCGCAGGGGAATCAGGGGCGTAGAGGCGCCGATGTCTGAGCGCAGCGAGTTCGGCGCCGTCCCCTGATTCACCGAGAAGCACAGGGCACCGGTGCGTAGCACCGGCTCGCGACCTGGCGGCGTGTTCTTTGGTTACTTTCTTGCACGAGCAAGAAAGTGACATGTTCGAGAGCTCCAGATCTCAGAACGGCTTGGCCAGCACCAGCCAGACGATCGGGATGAAGGCCAGCAGCGGAATCTCGTTGATCCAGCGCAGCGCGCGCGACGACGGCAGCGCCCTGCCCTTGGCCACGCCCTTCAGCAGCCGCCCGATCCAGATGAAGTACGCTAGCAGCACCACCACCAGGCCCAGCTTGGCGTGCAGCCATCCCGCGCCACCCGGGGCGACCATGGTCGGGAAATCCGGAATCACCTTGTAGCCCAGCCACAGCACCAGGCCGAGCACGAACGCCAGGCCGAACATCGAATGGCCGAAGCGGTACAAGCGCATGCCCATCAGCTGCAGGCGCTCAACCACCGCCGGCTGCCCCGCCGTCTCGGACAGGTTCACCAGGATGCGCGGCAGGTAGAACACCGTGGCCATCCATGCCACCACGAACACGATGTGGAAGGTCTTGACCCAGTAGTAGCTCTGCATGCGCTCGCTCCGGCGGCTGGCGTGGATGTCCGCCATTCTCGCATGTGCTGACGAGGCCACCTCACGTGCAACCGCCGCGACACATCGACGCATGGTGTGCTGCAACGCCGTACGATAGGCGCCGATTTCACGACTGCACCCGAACGCCATGGACAAGACCTACGACGCCGCCTACTTCCAGCGCTGGTACCGGCACGCCGACATCGGCGGCAGCGCGCGCCTGGCGCGCAAGGTCGCCCTCGCCGTGGCGACGGCCGAGTACTACCTGGAACGACCGATCCGCAGCGTGCTGGATATCGGCTGCGGCGAAGGTGCGTGGCGCGCACCGCTGCTGAAACTGCGTCCGAAGGTCGAATACCTCGGTTTCGACAGCAGCGAGTACGCTGTGCGCCGCTACGGTCGCACCCGCAACCTGCACCTGGCCAGCTTTGGCGATTTCGCCTGGCTGCGGCCCTGCGCCCCGGTCGACCTGCTGGTCTGTTCGGACGTGATGCACTACGTGCCCAACCGCGAACTTCGCGCAGGCTTGGCCGGTGTCGCCGAGCTGACCGCAGGCGTGGCGTTCTTGGAGACCTTCGCCGCCGAAGATGAATTCGAGGGCGACCATGACGGCTTCCAGTCGCGCCCGGCCCGCTGGTACCGGCGCGAGCTGACGCGCCAAGGCCTGCAGGCAGTCGGGTCCCACCTCTGGCTGGGGCCAGCACTGGCCACCGAAGCCACTGCGCTGGAACAGGCGGCCCGCTGAATACGGGCAGTGCGTCTGTTTAACGTCCGGGACGGTCGGATGCGCTATGCTGCGCGGCAACATAAGACCATACATATTCGGTCGGCATGCTCTATCAACTGCACGAACTGACCCGCAACCTGCTCGCCCCCTGGGTGCACCAGGCCCAGGCCAACGCCAAGTTCTTCGCCAACCAGGGACACTGGTGGTCGCAGATGCCCGGCGCTGATCGCTTGGCGGCGGTCAATGAGCTGTTCCATCGCATCGGCAAGGATTACGAGAAGCCCGAATGGGGCATCAACGAAATCGAGGTCGAGGGCGAGCGCGTGCCGATCGTGGTGCACGAGGAACTCAGCAAGCCGTTCTGCAATCTGCTGCGCTTCAAGCGCCACAGCAATGAAGCCGACCAGCTGCACACCATGCTCAACCAGCCGTTCGTGCTGGTGGTGGCGCCGTTGTCGGGCCATCACGCCACGCTGCTGCGCGACACCGTGCGCACGCTGCTGCGCGACCACCGCGTGTACGTGACCGACTGGGTCGACGCGCGCATGGTGCCCGGCAGCGAAGGCGAATTCGGGCTGGACGACTACATCGCCTACATCCAGGAGTTCATCCGCCATCTTGGCGTGGAGCGCCTGCACGTGGTGAGTGTCTGCCAGCCGACCGTACCGGTGCTGGCCGCGGTTTCATTGATGGCCAGCCGCGGCGAACCGACGCCGCGCACGCTGGTGATGATGGGTGGCCCGATCGACGCGCGCTGCAGCCCGACCGCGGTCAACAACCTGGCCACGCAGAACCCGTTGTCGTGGTTCGAGAACAACGTCATCCACACCGTACCGGCCAGCTATCCCGGTGTCGGCCGCCGCGTGTATCCCGGTTTCCTGCAGCACGCCGGCTTCCTGTCGATGAATCCCAGCCGCCACTTCAGCTCGCACTGGGATTTCTACACCGACCTGGTGAAGGGCGACCTGGAGGATGCCGACGCGCACCGTCGCTTCTACGACGAGTACAACGCGGTGCTGGACATGCCGGCCAAGTACTACCTGGACACCATCTCCGTGGTGTTCCAGGACTTCCTGCTGCCGCGTGGCGAGTGGGTGGTCAACGGCGAAAAGGTCGACCCGTCGGCAATCCGCGATACCGCGCTGCTGAGCATCGAAGGCGAGCTGGACGATATCGCCGGCCTCGGCCAGACCGAAGCGGCGCAGGCGCTGTGCAGCGGTATACCGGCCGAACGCCGTGAACACTTCATCGTGGATGGTGCAGGCCATTACGGCATCTTCAGCGGCCGCCGCTGGCGCGAAGTGGTGTACCCGAAGGTGCGTGACTTCTTCGCCGCGCATGCCGAAGCCCCGGCAGCGAAGGCCACGAAGAAGAAGAGCAACGTCACCCCGCTGCGCCGCAAGGCGGGGTAGCACGCCCCTGGTGGATGCCAACCTTGGTTGGCGCTTCTGGTAGATGCCAACCTTGGTTGGCGCTTTCGGTAGATGCCAACCTTGGTTGGCGCTCTTTCAAGCGTACTGACACCTGATGGTTCGTGCCAACCAAGGTTGGCACCTACCATGGCGAAGTGCCGACCGAGGTCGGCACCCACCAGAGAACAGATCGCTGCCTTACAAGCGCACCAGCAGGTTCTTGGCCAGCATGCCGTGCAGCTTGCCGATGCCGCGTGCCAGGTGCATCGTCAGCAGCAGCAGCAACACACCCACCGCTGCTACCACGATCGCCACCAGCGGCGAGGCTGCCATCGGCAGCACGTTCACGTCGTTGATGTAGATGCCGGGGATGTCGCCGCTGAAGATCGCCGCCACCGGTGCCCAGATCAAGCCCAGCGACAGCGACAGCAAGGTCACCGCGATGGTGAAGTAGATGATGCCCAGCGGCAGCATCAGCACGAAGTACAGCAGGGTCAGCCAGGTGCGGCCATCGGTGAACATGTCGCCGATACGCTGCAGCCAGCTGCGGCTGCGGTCGGTGTACTGCGGCCGGCGCGGCATGCGCTCGCCCAGCAGCGCTTCCACCAGCCGCCCTTCCAGCAACGCCAGTCCACGCACCGAGCCGAAGAACAGCACCGTCAGCGGGACGCCGATGATCAGGATCAGCAGGCCCAGCGACAGCGACAGGCCGGTGACCACCCAGGTGAAGAAGAAGATGCCGGTGGCCAGCGACAACAGCATGTAGAACAGCGCGCCGTAGGTGTGCGGGTCCGTCACTACGCCGAAGAAACGCGCCAGCAGCGAGCGGTGCACGGGCGCTGCGGGCGGTGCCGCCGGTGCAGCACCGCTGGCCTCGGCCGCCGCACGCAGCACCGGGGCCGTGTCAGCCCGCGGCGTGCGCAGCGCGCGGTTCACCGTGAGCTCGGTTTCGCGATAGATCTCCGCCACCTCGTCCGGTGCACCGTAGCTGCCGGCGACATCGGCGATGACCTCGGCTTCGCTGCGGCCGGGTTGCGCCGCCAGTTCAGAGCGCAGGTATTCCTCGGCGTCGTACAGGGCGTCCTGCACCATCGCCGGATCGGCACCGTCCAGCGCGGCACGCAGCTGCGCCAGGTACTGCGGGATGGTGCTGGGCAGACGGTTGCCTGCCAGGTCCAGGTCGTTCATTGCGGTACCCCCTCCAACACGGAATCGACGGAATCACGGGTGTCGCGCCAGGCCTGGCGCCATTGCTGCAGCACCTCCCGGCCACGCGCGTTGATGCGGTAGTAGCGGCGCGGCGGCCCGCTGCTGGACGGCTCCACATGGCTCTCCAGCAGGCCGGCGCCCTCCAGGTTGCGCAGCACCGGGTACAGCGCGCTCTGCTTGCCACTGAGCACGCCCTCGCCCACCCGTTCCAGCTCCTTGGCGATCAGGTAGCCGTACAGCGGCTCACCGGCGCGGGCCAGCACTGCGAGCAGGGCCAGCGACACGGTGCCGGCGCTGAGCTCCTTCTGGAACTTCTTCAGGTGGACATCGTCCTCGGACATGACCGGCCCTCCACTACGTTGAAGTCCACAGTAGTGCGAAGTTCGGTATAGCGAATGTGTCGTTAGTCATCCTGCCTTGCGGAAAGGGGCCTTCAGGCATGATGGACGGCCGCCCGCACTTGGGCCGCAACGTTCTGCGGCAAAGCGTGCCTGCCCTCTTCAAGCCGGCTGAGCAGGGCCTGCCGGCGGGCGGCCCCGAGCGGCGAGTACTGCCCGCTCACCCGAAGCCAGCCATGCACGAGCCGCAGGTGCCAGGCACGTTCATCCTCGCGCTGCGGTACCGCATCCAGCAGCAGGTCGAGGTGTTGCCACAAGGGCAGCCGGGTCAGCTGCCCGAGCAGGCCAGCCTGTGCCACCGGCGAAGGACCGTCGTGGCAGAAGGCGAGCAGGCGCCGCGGGTCCAGCTCTGCCGCCCATAGCACGGTGGCGCTGGCCAGCAACGCATTCACGGTCCGCCCCGGCTTTTCCAGTGCCTCGCGCAGCAATGCCAGACGGGCACCGCCCTCGGCCCGCACCCAGCCGCGCAGGCAGTTGCGCTGATGGCGCGCCGATACCTGGGGCAACAAGGCGCGCAATGCAGGCATATCCTCTGCCTCGGCGTGATCGGCCAGCGCTTCCAATGCTTCGCGCCATCGCGCGCGTCGACGGTGCTTGAGCTCGTCTCGCCACAACGCGATGGCCGGCGTGGCCTGCCGCTGCTGGAGCAGCCACATCGCCAACCGGCGCACGCCTCTCGAACGGTCGAATGCCGCGGTTTCGATGTGCGCATCCAAGCCGGCCACCTCGCGCTCGACCAGCGCACGCAACGCGGCACTACGTACCCCGCTCGCAGGCGCGGACAATGCCAGCGCGCACTTCGCCTCGACATCCGCAGGCTCACCGTGGTGCAGAAGATCGGCAAGTGCCAGGTGCGAGATGTGCGGATCACTGTCCAGAATCGCGCGCACGCGCAATGCTGCCCGATCCGGATGACTGTGCAGGGCGACGGCGTAGGCCATCAGCCGGGTGCGTGCGTCGGGATGGCCCAGCAGTCCTTCAAGCACTATGCGGCTGGAGGGCGATGACAACCAGGCGAACAGGGTGCCCTCGAGCCACGCCCGATCAACGCGCTGGGAATGGCGCAGGCGCACGGCGACCGGCCAAGCCGCCAGTACGTGCTGCACCGCGCACTGCCCGAGCAGGGACATCACGCAATCCTGCGCCGCCGCACGCACTTCAGCCACCCAGTCATTGCAGCGGAGCAAGGCACAGGACAACGTCAAATGGCTGGGCACCGAGCGCATCATCTGCAACGCGGCCTCACGCGTGCGGCCATTGCCATCCGAGCCCGCAAGGAACAGTGCCGCCGTCTGCACAGTAACCGGCGCCGCTGCACAGGCTTTCAGGCAGGCGAGCAGGCCATCATCGTTGGCAGCCCACCAACTGCGCCGACGCTCATCAAGATCGAACAGCCCACGTGGCGACAACGTCTGCAACCAATGCACACGATTCCCCCCTTCATCGACGAACGCCTTCAGGATCTGGTCGATTCTGGCGCTCAGTGCGGCTTCGGGGGCCTCCGGATGCGGTATCAACATCATCTGCTTCCATTAAGGAGAATGACCATCGTGCCGCACGTACATGGACACGGCCAGCACGCGACCGTGGCGCAGGCACGCACTCTCGCGCAGAATCGAGACCTCGTTCATGTTCCGGGGATCCCATGCCGCACCGTCGACGCCTTGCCCTGACCGCCCTTGCCCTGGCCTGCCTGCTGCCCGCAATGGCCAGCGCAGCCACGCCCTACCGCAGCCCGCAGCAGATCCTCGATGCCTCCGCGGCCAGCGACTGGCGCACGCCGGACCCGGCCAACCTGCTGTACATGGACCTGCCAGCCGGGCGGGTGATCATCGAGCTGGCGCCGCAGTTTGCCCCGCGCCATGTCGCCAACATCCAGACCTTCGCCCACGAGCACTTCTGGGACGGCACCAGCATCTACCGCTCACAGGACAACTTCGTGGTGCAGTTCGGCGATGCCGACGCCGACGATGCCGCCAAGGCCAAGCCGTTCGGCAGCGCCCAGCGCAAGCTGCCGGCCGAATTCGAGCGTGCCAACAGCGGTTTGAAGGTGAGCGTGCTGCCCGACCGTGATGGCTGGGCAGCGCAGACCGGCTTCGTCGACGGCTTCCCGGTCGGCCAGGACCCGCAGGCCGGCCAGGCCTGGCTGGCGCA
Organism: Stenotrophomonas sp. RIT309; assembly: GCF_000632045.1. Classification (NCBI taxonomy): domain Bacteria; kingdom Pseudomonadati; phylum Pseudomonadota; class Gammaproteobacteria; order Lysobacterales; family Lysobacteraceae; genus Stenotrophomonas; species Stenotrophomonas sp. RIT309. The sequence continues at coordinate 29,941 of NZ_JFYS01000011.1, read as the reverse complement.
CTGCTACGGCATGCTGGGTGCGGGCCGCAGCAACGAGGAAGACAGCAGCATCGGTGCCGAACTGTATGTGGTGACCGGCCAGTCGCCGCGCCAGCTGGACCGCAACATCACCCTGGTCGGCCGCGTGCTGAAGGGCATGGAACTGCTCAGTGCGATCCAGCGTGGACCGGCACCGATGGGTTTCTACACCGACCCGAAGCTGCGCACACCGATCGTGTCGATCCGCCGCGTCAGCGACGTACCCGCGGCCGAGCGCACGCCGATCCAGGTGCTGCGCACGGATTCAAAGACCTTCGCCGATACGGTCGAAGCGCGGCGCAACCGCGTGGATGATTTCTACAAGCGCCCGGCCGGGCATATCGACCTGTGCAATATTCCGGTGCCGGTACGGTGATGCTTTCCTCGCGTGACGTGTGCTGAAGGTGCTTCACCGTTCATGGGCGTCACTTTTCTTTTCGCGCGAAAAGAAAAGTAACCAAAAGAAACGCGCCGCCGGTCGCGAGCCGCCGTGCTGCGCACGTCGGTCCCCTGCGATGCTCGGCTCGCTCAAGGCGGACCCAGATCAAAGGCCGCAGCTGCACCCAGTAGATCCACGCCATGCGTGGATGCTCTTGCTGTTGGTCTTGACCTTCCAGTCCGCCTTGAGCGAGCCGAGCACCGCAGGTCCGGCGAGGGCGAAGAGGCGCCGATGTCCTGTAGAGCCGACTGTTAGTCGGCTGACTTCTGCGCGCCGCCCCTCGACGGGCCGAGGAGCGCAGGGCACCGGTGCGCAGCACCGGCTCGCGACCTGGCGGCGTGTTTCTTTGGTTACTTTCTTTGCACGAGCAAAGAAAGTGACGCCTCCCCGCAGGCGCGGGAAAAGGCTGCCGGGCAGCGCCCGGCACTACCAGTGTGTCGGACGACGCTGCGTCGGCGCCCTCAGCCCTTCTGACTCACCGCCACGCTACCGAGAATCAGCGCACCCGCAATCAGCATCTGCAGCGTCACCGGCTCGCCCAGGAACAACCAGGCGAACGCAGCACCGAACAACGGAACAAGGTAGGTCACCGTTGACGCACGCGACGGGCCGATGCGGCCGATCAGGCGATAGAACATCAGGAAGGCGAATCCGGTGCAGACCACGCCCAGCGCGATCGCCGCGCCCCAGGCCTTGCCTGGGATCGGACCCTGCGGCAGATGAGTGAGCGCCATCGGCAACAACCACAATGAGGCGCACGACAACGTGGCAGCGGCGGCAGCAGCCGAAGGCAGACCGGTCATGTGCCGCTTCACCAGGTTCACGCCCAAGCCGTACAGCAGCGAGGCGGCGGCACCGGCAAGTACGGCCGTGCCGATGCTCAGCCCCGAGATCTTGGCCGTGGCCAGCACCACCACGCCGGCAAACCCCACCAGCAGCGCGCCGGCGCGGCGTACACCTATCTTCTCGCCGAAGAACAGGAAGGCGATCAGTGCGGCAAACAGCACCGTCATCGCATTGCAGATCGCACCGATGGCCGCCGGCGCACGCTCTGCGGCGTACGCGAACAGCACGAACGGCAACGCCGAATTGACCAGGCCGATCGGCGCCAACCACAACCAGCGGCGCGGTGGGAACTGCGCGCGTGCGCGCCACAGGAACGGCAGCAACACCAGTGCGCCCAGCACCAGCCGCACCTCGACCAGGGCGAACGGCCCGAATGAAGGCACCGCCACCCGCATGAACAGGAACGAGCAGCCCCAGATCGCGCCGAGCAGGGTCAATTCCAGCGGTGTGCGCCAATCACGCTCGGTCGCTTGGGGTATCGCATTCATGTGCTCTGTCCGTTCGTCATCGAGGCGCTGTTCCGGCCACACAGGATCAGCCGCAGACGCCCGCTGCACAAGCGCGTAGTATCGCTGCCAGCCACAAATATGGTTTGAGGCTGGACATGCTGCTACGCCCTTCCCTGCTTCCCGCCCTGGCCGTTTTCGCGGTCGCTGCGCGCCATCAGAACTTCGCCCAGGCCGCGCAGGAACTGCATCTGACCGCCAGCGCGGTCAGCCACCATGTGCGGCGCCTGGAAGAGGTGCTGGCCACGCGCCTGTTCCTGCGCCATGCACGCGGGGTACGCCTGACCGCCGAAGGCCGGCAGTTGGCCGACGCCGCCAGCGCGGCGTTCACCGATGTCGCTGCCGTCGCCCACCATCTGCAGCCGGACGCGGACAGCGTGCCGCTGCGGATCGCGACGCTGCGCTCGCTGTCGTACTGCTGGCTGCTGCCACGGCTACCGCGTTTCACCCAGGCCCATCCACACATCCGCATCGAGCTGCACACCGGCAGTGGCCTGGACCGTTACGACGAGAACGGCCCGGAGGTCGGCATCCGCTACGGACTGGGCCAATGGCCCGGACTGCATGCGCAGCACCTGATGGACGACAACCTGTTTCCCGTCGCGTCCCCGGCGCTGCCGGGAGTCGAAGCACTGCAGGACCCGGCACGTATCGCCGAGCTGCCGCTGCTGAGCGATCTGTCACCACAAGGCTGGCGCGATTGGTTCCGCCATGCCGGCGTGCGTCCGCCGTCACCGCTGCCGGCAATGCACACCTTTGCCGACAGTACCGATGCGATGCGCGCGGCGGTGTACGGCATGGGCGCGGTGCTGGCGCGCACCCACGTCGCCCAGCCGTACCTGCAGCGCTATGAGCTGGTACGCCTGCCTGGCCCTGCACTGAAGGCACGCTATGCCTATTACGTGGTGCATGCCGAAGGGCGACCGCCCAGCCCCGCCGCACGGCTGTTCATCGACTGGCTGCTGGGCCAGGCAGCGGATGAGCGCACGCCGGTGCCGGCGTTGCCGGACAGCCTGCTGGGCCGCCCGAGCACACCCGGCTGACTGCGCCCTCACCCGATCTTTGCCCAGCGCTGGCTAGGCTGCAGGCGAACCCCACAACGTGCTTCCGCCATGGCCCTGCTGCGACTGAGAATTACCGGAACCGAAGATGATGCCCGCGCGATCAGCGACCTGCTGCTCGGCCTGGAAGGCATCGAACACGTCGAAGAGACCGACGACCTGATGCCGCACATGGACGACGATGACTCCAGCTCGGCCGGGCTGTCCGACGACATCGGCCCGGGTACCCACGAACTGGAAGTGGAAGTAGGCAACGAGAGCACCGCGCAGAAAGTGCGCGATGCGGTGCAGGAACTGGCACTGGAACTGGATGTGTTCGTCGAATACGAGACCGACGAAGGCTGAGCGTCCGCCGGGCATGGCCCGGCGCTACCCGATGCTCAAGGCACGTCGGTAACGCCGGGCCATGCGCCGTCTGTTCCGGTAGCGCCGGGCCATGCCCGGCGAATACGCGGCGCGGTTCGATCAGGGCTTGCGGCGTCGGCGACGGATCAGCGCACGGACGATCCAGGCCATCACCAGCGCCACCACGCCCACCGGCAGCAAAGCGGCCGCGGCACGGATCAGGAATGCCACGCTGGTGCTGAGAATGCTGCCCGACTCGCTCAGTGCTTCGCCGATCTCGCTGCGGCTGCGCTGGCCGGACGTCGTGTCGAAGTGCAGGGTCACCAGCTGGGTATCGATGCGCCTGCGCTGCTGGGCGGCATCCTTGGTGGCCTGTTCCACCCCCGCCTCGATCTCCGACAGGCGCGTAGTGATCGCCATCAGATCCTCGATCTTCAGATCGCCGCGGTCCTGGTAGGACAGCAGCCGCGCGTGCTCCTTCTCCAGCCGAGCCTTGGTCAGCGCGGTGTCGGCCACCTGCTGGGCCAGGTCCTCGGCACGCGTGTTGCGCGCCTGCAGCTTGCCGCCCTCGCCGGCCAGGCCGATCAGCGATTCCACGCCCTTCGGCGCGATGCGTACCTTGACTTCGCCACTGGGCCGTTCGCCACTGCGCTGATCCACCTGCAGCACCGCGCACTCACCGAACTTCGCGTTCTGGCACGCCTGCGCGACCTGCTGGATGCGCGGGGCGATCTGCGCTGCTTCCAGCTGCACCTGCACATCGTGCTCGTAGGCCAGGAAAGCGCCTTCCGGCGAAGCGACAGCGGCATCGGCATCGGCAGCGACTGCGCCGGCCTCCTGCGCTCGCTCACCGTTCTTGGCACAGGCCGCCAGCGCCAGCAGCAATGCCGGCACGATAACCACGCGCGTCCACACGCGAGGCGCCGTCATCGCGAGGCTCCGTCGAACGCGGTGATCGACAGCCCACCCAGCTCGACCTGTGGCAGGCAGCGCACGTTGATCGCCACCATCGGCAGGCCGCTGCGCGGATCCACCGCCTCGCTGTACGGCGCGGTGCCGCACTCGCGGCAGTGATGGTGATCGATGTTATGGGTGTTGAACTGGTAGGTCGCCACGTCGGCGATATCGGTGCCCAGCTGGAACGCCTCGCGCGGGGCGAACCAGAGCAGGCTGCCGCGGCGGCGGCACATCGAGCAGTTGCAGTCGATGACGTCCTTGATGGGGGCGTCGGCCTGCACGGTGAATGCGATCCTGCCGCAATGGCAGCTTCCCTGGTATTCCATGTCCCGCGCTCCGCTGGAGAGTCCTTGTATGCACCCATGGTAATCCTATGGCACGGGGACAAAGCAGCCCCGGGGGCCTATGCTCGAGGATTGACCCCGTACAGGAATGCCGATGCGCCCGCATCTTCTTGCCCTCGCCCTCGCCGCCGCCCTCGCCGGTTGCCAGCCGGCCGATGCCCCGACCAACGGTTCCACCCCGGCCGCCAGCCAGCAGGCCGGAGATGCGGCGGTCGACGCCGCCTTCGCCGACCTGTCCAAGCGTGCCCTGGATACCTGGATGCAGCTGTCCCCGGTCAGCGCCACCCAGATCGGCGACCACCGCTATGACAGCGAGATCGACGACCTGAGCGCGGCCGGCCAGCAGAAGACCGTGGACGCCTACAAGGGCCTGCTGGGCGAGCTGGACAAGATCGAGGTGGCCAAGCTGGGCCGCGAAAACCAGGTGGATGCAGCGATCCTGCGCAACCAGCTGCAGTCGGAAATCTGGAATGCCGAGGTCATGCAGTCCGGCAAGTGGGATCCGCAGCTGTACAACGGCGTTGCCGGCAGCGCGATCTACGGCCTGATGGCACGCGAGTTCGCGCCGCTGCCCGAGCGCCTGAAGGCCGCCACCGCGCGCATGGAGAAACTGCCGGCGATCTTCGCCCAGGCTCGCGAAAACCTGGATCCGGCGCGCGTGCCGAAGATCCATGCCGAGACCGTGGCCAAGCAGAACAAGGGCATCCTCAGCATCGTCGATACCTTCATCACCCCGCACATCGGCGAGCTGCCGCAGGCCGACCAGCAGCGCCTGCAGGCCGCCATCGACGGCCTGAAGAAGGCCGTGGACGAACAGCAGACCTGGCTGGACAAGACCCTGGTGCCGAACGCCAAGGGTGACTTCCGCATCGGTGCGGAAAAGTACGACCAGAAGCTCAAGTTCGCGCTGAATTCCTCGCTGTCGCGGCAGGAGATCGGTGAGCGTGCACGCGCCGAACTCAAGCGCGTGCGCGAGGACATGTACGGCATCGCGCAGACCGTGCTGAAGGACAAGCCGGGCGCACCGGAAATGCCGGCGCAGCCGACCGACGAACAGCAGCAGAAGGGGATCGAGGCCGCGCTGGAGCTGGCCTACGCTGACAAGCCGGCGCGCGACAAGGTGGTCGACGACGCCAAGGCCGCACTGGAGCAGTCCACTGCGTTCGTCCGCGAGCACGACCTGATGACCCTGCCCGACGCGCCGGTGGACATCATCCTGATGCCGGAATTCCAGCGTGGCGTGGCCGTGGCCTATTGCGATTCGCCGGGCCCGCTGGACAAGAACCTGAAGACCTTCTACGCGGTTTCGCCGATTCCGGACGACTGGAACGACAAGCAGGTCGATTCGTTCCTGCGCGAATACAACTCGCGCATGATCCACCTGCTGAGCATCCACGAGGGCACCCCGGGCCACTATCTGGAAGGCTGGCATTCGGCCAAGTTCCCCTCCACCCTGCGCGCGGTGCTGCGCTCGGGCCTGTTCGCCGAAGGCTGGGCGGTCTACACCGAGCGCATGATGCAGGAGCAGGGGTATCTCAACAACGACCCGCTGTTCCACCTGGTGCAGCTGAAGTTCTACCTGCGCACGATTTCCAACGCGATCCTCGACCAGGGTGTGCACGTGGACAACTGGGATCGCGAAAAGGCGATGCACCTGATGACCCACGACGCCTTCCAGCAGGAAAGCGAAGCCTCGGGCAAGTGGGTGCGCGCGCAGCTGACCTCGGCTCAGCTGCCGACCTACTTCGTCGGTGCGCAGGAACACTTCGACACCCGCAAGGCGATGCAGGACAAGCTGGGTGACAAGTTCAAGCTGAAGGCCTACCACGACCAGATGCTGTCCTACGGCGCACCGCCGGTGCGCTTCGCACGCCAGCTGATGCTGGACCAGCCGATCGAGTGAGGGATCGGGTGTGAGTTGAATGAAAACGGCCCGGGGAAACCCGGGCCGTTTCTTTATCCGTGTGGCACAGCATCCACGCATGGCGTGGATCTACTGTTGCGCATCCACCGTGCGGCGTTGGTCATTGCTCCGCAGCTACAAAACCACCGGTCTGCCGTGCCCACAAGCGCGCGTACAGTCCACCGGCCTCGATCAGCTCGGCATGGCTACCGGTCTCGACGATCCGGCCCTGGTCCATCACCACCAGCCGGTCCATGCGCGCGATGGTCGACAGACGATGGGCGATCGCGATCACCGTCTTGCCGCCCATCAGCTCGTCCAGGTTGTCCTGGATGGCCGCTTCCACTTCCGAGTCCAGTGCCGAGGTCGCCTCGTCCAGCACCAGGATCGGGGCGTCCTTCAGCAGCACACGGGCAATGGCGATGCGCTGGCGCTGGCCACCGGACAGCTTCACCCCGCGCTCGCCGACATGCGCGTCGTAGCCACGACGCCCTTCCCCGTCGACCAGCGTGTCGATGAAGGCCTCCGCGCGCGCCTTGGCCACGGCCGCGTGCAGCTGCGCGTCGGTCGCATCGGGACGGCCGTACAGCAGGTTGTCGCGGATCGAACGGTGCAGCAGCGAGGTGTCCTGGGTGACCACGCCGATCTGCTGGCGCAGGCTTTCCTGGGTGACGTAGGCGATGTTCTGATCATCGATCAGGATGCGCCCGCTTTCCAGGTCGTACAGCCGCAGCAGTACGTTCACCAGCGTCGACTTGCCGGCACCGGAGGGGCCGACCAGGCCGATCTTCTCGCCCGGCTTCACCACCAGGTCCAGGCCGGCGATCACGCCGCCCTTCTTGCCGTAATGGAAATGGACATCCTGGAAGTGCACACCGCCACGAGTCACCTGCAGCGGCACCGCATCCTCGCGGTCCTGCACGGTCAGCGGCTGGGCGATGGTGGTGATGCCATCCTGCACGGTACCGATGTCTTCGAAGATGCCGTTGATGGTCCACATGATCCAGCCGGACATGTTGTGGATGCGGATCACCAGGCCGGTTGCCAGGGTGATCGCGCCGACGGTGATGTGTCCGCCGTTCCACAGCCACAGTGCCAGGCCACAGGTGCCGGCGATGAGGAAACCATTGACGATGGCGATGGTCAGGTCCATGCCGGTGGTGATCCGGGTCTGCGCGCGGTGCTTGACCGCCAGCTCCTGGATCGAATCGGCGACATAGGCCTGCTCGCGGCCGCCGTGGGCGAACAGCTTCAGCGTGGGAATGTTGGTGTAGCCATCGACGATGCGTCCCATCGCCTTGGAGCGCGCCTCCGAGGCGATCCAGGCCCGTTCCTTCGCGCGCGGCACGAAGTAGATCATGATCACCACGTAGGCCAGCAGCCACAGGATCAGCGGCACCATCAACCGCCAGTCGGCCTGCGCGAACAGGTACAGCGCGGTGCCGGTATAGACCACGATGTACCACAGCGAATCGACCATCTGCACCGCCGACTCGCGCAGCGAGGTACCGGTCTGCATCACCCGGTTGGCCATGCTGCCGGCGAAGTCGTTCTGGAAGAAGCTCAGGCTCTGCCGCACCACGTAGTTGTGCATCAGCCAGCGCGATCGATTGCTCAGCCCCGGCACGATGGCCTGGTTGACCAGCAGGTTGTGCAGGCCGACCAGGATCGGGCGCGCGATGACGGTGATGAACAGCATCCAGCCGAGCGTATCGGCATGGCGCTGGAAGAAGTCCGCGCCGGGCTGCTCGGCAACCATGTCGACGATGCGACCGAGGAAATCGAACATCGCCACTTCCACCAGCGCCAGCAGCAGGCCAGCGACCAGGGTGGCCAGCAGCACCGGCCACACCGGCCGCAGGTAGTGCAGGTAGAACGGCACCACGGTGCGCGGCGGCATGCGCCCGTCAATGGGCGGAAACACCGGAATCAGGGATTCAAACCAACGGAACATCGCATTCCCTCGCCATCGATAGCCGGCGGAGTATCCCACGCCGCGTGTGTACGCCGGCCGACGATCACCACCGGTTCCGGGTGGCGCCGGGCCATGCCCGGCGGATCGCCTGCAACCGCGCTACGCGCTCGCCTGACGTGGTCCGGCGCTACCCGTCCGCTCGGCCAAACGGTAGCGCCGCGCCTGGCGGCGTCATTTCACCGGCGTGAACAGCAGGTCCTGGAAATCGAAGCTGAAATCGGTCAGGTCCGAGATCGGCTGCATGCGCACCTCGCGCACTTTTCCATCCGGGTCCAGGCTGAAATTGACGAACGCATCGGCATTGAGCGAGCGGTCGTCCCAGCGCACGATGAAGGTGTCGTGCTGCCAGTGCTCCAGGCGGCCGCTCAGCTGTGCGGTCTTCGCAAAGCGCAGGCGCAGGCCCTTGCCTTCCGCCGTCACCACCATGTCGCCATACCAGCGGTCGCGGTAGGTGGCCGCATACCCGGCCAGCGGCAACGACGGCCTGCTGCCCTTGTCACGCTCGGCCTGGTGCTTGGCCCACGCTTCGTCGGCCTTGTCCTGGCCCTTGGCCACGCCCTTGGCATAGGCATCCACCCAGTCGTGCTTTTCACCGCCAAGGTAGGCATCGAGCACGCTCAGCGTGATCGCATTGAAGGCCGCACCCACTTCCTGGTTGGTCAGCACCACCACGCCCAGCTTCTCGCCCGGCACCAGGGTCAGCCGCGAAACCATGCCCGGCCAGCCACCGGTGTGCCAGACCAGCTTCTGCCCGCGATAGTCGCTCAGGCTCCAGCCCTCGCCATAGCCGGCGAAGTTGGCCCGCGCCGGCGCCAGCTCCGGCACGCTCGGCGCCGGGATCGTCTGCGGCGTGATCATCTGCCACATCTGCTGCTGGCTCTTGGCGGTGAACAGCGCAGTGCCATCGGCCAGCTTGCCTTCGGCCAGCTGCACCTGCATCCAGCGTGCCATGTCGTGGGCATTGGAATAGATGCCACCGGCACCGGCATTGTTCGACCAGGTCAACGGTGCAACGGTGCGCAGGTCCTTGAAATCGTACTTGGCGTGGCCGACCGCAGCCTTGTCGCCGGCCTTGAGGTGATCGGCGTTGTAGCGCGTGCCGGCCATGCCGACCTTGTCGAAGATGCGTGTCTGCAGGAACTGCTGGTAGCTCATTCCCGAAACGTGCTCGATCACCTGCTGGGCGACTGCATACAGGATGTTGTCGTAGGCATAGCGCTCGCGGAAACCGCCCTTCAGCGGCACCTGGCCGAGGCGCTGCACGACTTCGGCATTACTGTAGGAGGTGGTTGGCCAGAACAGCAGGTCGCCCGCGCCCAGGCTCAGGCCGCTGCGGTGGGAAAGCAGGTCGCGGATCGTCATCTGCCCGGTCACGAACGGATCGGACATGCGGAACGATGGCAGGTGGTCGATCACCTTGTCGTCCATCTTCAGCTTGCCGTCCTCGGCCAGCAGATTCAGCGAGGTGGCAGTGAAGGCCTTGGTGTTGGAGGCGATGGCGAACAGGGTATCGGCCTCGACCGGCGCCGGCTTGCCCAGCTCACGCACGCCCCAGCCGCGTTCCAGCACCACCTGCCCGTCCTTGACCACGGCCACGGCGATACCGGGCACGTCGAACTGCGCGCGCACGCGCTCCACGGTCGCATCCAGGTCCTGCAGCTGCTGCGGGGTCGCCGCATTGGCCATGGTCGTGCACGCAAGCAGCACGGCTCCTCCGATCCAGGTTTTCATCCAGCACCATCTCCGAACAGGGGTAGCGGCCATGTGCAGGCCGTCACCGGGGTTTCGCGCGATGGTAACGGCCACGGGTGCAGCCTGCCCTGTGCCATAGGAGGGGTGTCATGGGTGCGAACGGCCAGAGCATCAACGGCTCCACCATCATTCCGTGCCTGCGTTACCGCGATGCGCTGGCGGCCATCGACTGGCTGCAGCGCGCGTTCGGTTTCCACGCGCAGGCCGTGCATGCCGACGGCGATAGGGTGCATCACGCGCAGCTGGTATTCGGCCAGGGCATGATCATGCTCGGATCTGCCAGCAACAGCGGCGAATGGGCCAAGCTGGCGGTGATGCCCGATGAAGTCGGCGGCCGGCAGACCCAAAGTGCCTGCGTGATCGTCACCGATGTCGACGCCCACTATGCCCGGGCCAAGGCTGCCGGTGCGCGCATCGTCATCGACATTGCCGACCAGGCCTACGGTGGACGTGGCTATGCCTGCGCCGACCCGGAAGGCTACCTGTGGTGGTTCGGCAGTTACGATCCGTGGCGGGCGGAACACACGCAATGACGGCACGGCAAGCGTCTGCGGCGCCGGTCCGCTGCGGTATCGGCGGCTGGGTGTTCCCGCAATGGCGTGGGGGCGCCTTCTATCCGCCAGGACTGATCCAGCGCGAAGAGCTGGCCTATGCCAGTCGTGCGTTGCGCTGCATCGAGATCAACGGCACCTTCTACCGCACCCCGACAGCGGCCCAGTGCGCGCAATGGGCAGCGCAGACGCCGGAAGGTTTCCGGTTCTCGATGAAGGCCCCGCGTCATCTGGTGCAGCGTCGCGACCTGTCGTCCACGATCGAGGCGGCCAGCGCGTTCCTGCAGGCGGCCGTCGCGCTGGGCGACCGGCTGGGCCCGTTGCTCTGGCAGTTCGACCCGCAGCACCCGGCCGATGCCGCGGCGCTGGATGCCTTCATGGCACAGCTGCCCAGGCAGCTGGATGGAACGGGGTTGCAGCATGCGTTGGAGGTGCGCAACGCCAGCGTCCATGGGCCGGAACTGGTGCAAGCGGCGCGCCGGCATGGCGTGGCCCTGGTGATCGAAGACAGCGACGAATCGCCGCTGCATGGCGACATCACCGCGGGCTTCGTCTATGCACGGATCAAACGCAGCCAGGCCAGACTGGCCGAAGGTCTTCCCCAGCCGATGCAGCAGCGCTGGGCCACGCGCGCGCGGTGCTGGGCCCGGGGTGAGGCGGTGGACGACCTGCCCTGCCTGGCCGCACCGTCCCCTGCCGCGCCGCGCGAGGTCTACCTGCTGTGCATCGGCGCCGGCAAGGTGCGCAATCCGGCGGCGGCGATGGCGCTGCAGCGGGTCATCGACGGCGCCAGCGGTCCACTGCCCACAGCAGTGTCCAGCCCAGCACGAACACCCCGCCGACGCGCAGCACGCTGAGGCCGAATGCACGCGAACCGATCCGCTGTACTTCCAGGAACGGATACGGTGCGCTGCCCAGCCACGAGGCCGTGAGCATCGCCCAGCCCAGGTAGGCCAGCGGCACCAGCAGGACCACACCCAACGCACGCCAGCGCAGGCCACCATGTGGCAGCAGCCCCGCCCAACCGGCCAGATACAGCAGCGGCACCACGTAGTGCAAGCCGGCATCGGCCCACCATTGCAGGCCAGTTGGCTGCCACAGCCCCTGCAGCGCCAGCAGATAGATCAGGCCGGTGACGCCGATGCACAGTGCCAGGGTAGCGGCTACCGTAGGTCGCAGTGCGCGGCCGCCGCAGAGCCAGAGGCAGCCCAGGCACACGGCCAGATTGCTGAGGATGGTGAAGTAGCTGAAGAAGCGCAGGCTCGCCACGCCGGGTCCCAGGCTGGCGCCGATGCCGCGCATCAGCAGGGCAAACTGCAGCAGCAGCGATGCTGCCGCGACCAGTGCGGTCAACAGCGCCCAGCCGCGCAGCAGAAGAAAACGGGCAGCAGGCATGCACGGCTCCCTCGTGGCAACGCCGCGAGCATGCCACAGGCATCGCCCGCCGATGCGGCTTGCCTCACAATACCCCGATGAGCACACCCGACACCCGCAAAGCGCTTTGGCAGATCCACTTCTGTGTCCTGCTGTGGGGCGTCACCGCCATCCTCGGCAAGTTGATCACCCTGCCGGCGCTGCCGCTGGTGTGGTGGCGGATGCTGCTGGTGGTGGCGATGCTGGCGTTGCTGCCGCGGGTCTGGCGCGGGCTGCGCACGTTGCCGCTGCGGCTGGTCGCCGGCTATGCCGGTATCGGCGCGCTGGTGGCCCTGCACTGGCTGACCTTCTACGGCGCGGTGAAGCTGGCCAATGCCTCGGTTGCCGCCACCTGCATCGCCCTGGCACCGGTGTTCACCTCGATCATCGAGCCCTGGGTGGCCAAGCGTCCCTTCCAGCTGCGCGAACTGGCCTTCGGCCTGGCCGTGCTGCCCGGTGTGGCGCTGGTGGTGGGCGGCGTGCCCGACGGCATGCGCCTGGGCGTGTTGATCGGTGCGCTCTCGGCCCTGCTGGTGGCAGTGTTCGGCTCGCTCAACAAGCGCATGGTCAGCCATGCCGATCCGCTGACGGTGACCGCGCTGGAACTTGGCGCGGGCACGCTCACCCTCACCCTGCTGGGACCGCTGATGCCGTACCTGCTGCCAGCGCTGGCCAGCCCGTTGTGGATCGTTCCCGACCTGCACGACGGCATCCTGCTGCTGGTGCTGGCCGGTGTCTGCACGCTGCTGCCGTTCGCCCTGGCCCTGGTCGCGCTGCGCCACCTCAGCGCCTACACCGTGCAGCTGGTCACCAACCTGGAACCGGTCTACGCCGTGTTGCTGGCCGTGGTGCTGCTGCGCGAGCAGCACGAAGTCACCCCGTGGTTCTACCTGGGCGTGGCGATCATCGTCGGTGCCGTGTTCCTGCATCCGCTGCTCAACCGCCGCAAGCGCGTGCAGCATCCGGAAATCCTCGGAACATCCGAAGCGCGCAACATCGCCGATTGAGCGCGTCCGCGCATTGCGTGGATCTTCCCGGCACCCGTCTCAGCGCTGCGGCCAATGCCAGGCCGGTGCATCCAGCAGGCCCTGCCCGCTCAGCAGCGTACGCCCGTGTTCCTTGTGCAGGTGCATTGAATGGCACTGCGGTGCCTGTTCCAGCGAGGCAATCAAGCGCGTGGCGTGAGATACCACCCAGACCTGGCTGCGTGCACTGGCGGCGATGATCAACCGTGCCAGCGCCGGCAGCAGGTCCGGATGCAGGCTGGTCTCCGGCTCGTTGAGCACCAGCAGCGGCGGCGGCCGTGGCGTGTGCAGGGCCGCGGCCAGCAACAGGAACCGCAGCGTGCCGTCGGACAATTCGGCCATCGACAATGGCCGCAGCAGACCGGGCTGGTGGAAGCGCAGCGCGAGTCGGCCATCCAGTTCCTCGAAGCTGACCGTCGCTCCCGGAAATGCATCCTCGATCGTCCGAGCCAGCGCCTGCGGATCGCCGATTTCGAGGATCGTCACCCAGGCGGCGGCGAGGTCGCGGCCGTCGTGGTGCAGCACCGGGGTACGGGTCGCCATCGCCGGTTGTCGCGCCGGTGCATCGGCATCGCTGCGGAAGTGGTCGTAGAAGCGCCAACGGCGGATGTACTCGCGCAAGGTGATGGCTTCCGGCATGCGCTGTGGATCGCCCACCTGGGTGAACAGGCTGTCGAACAGCGAAAGACGGTCGTCCACCAGGTCCCAGCCGCGTGCGTGCCGCTGCCGCACCAGCGCACCGCGGCGGTCGACCAGCAGATTGGCGCTGCGCAGAAACGGCCCTGCCCAGATCGCTTCAGCCTTGATCTGCGGGTCCAGCGCGAAAGCTGATCGGCTCGGTGGCGGATATCCGAGGTCGATGGCGTAGCCGAATTCATCGGTGGCGAAGCCCAGCTTGAGCCCCACCGATTCCTGGCGCGGCCCGCCCTGCAGCGGGATCTCACCGGCCAGCACGCGGCGGTCGATCTTTTCCGGACCTGCCCACAGCGCCGAGCCCAATCCACCCTCCCGCGCCAGTACCGCTGCAACACCGCCCTGCGCGGTTTCCGCCAGCAGGCGCAGCGCGCGGTACAGGCTGGATTTGCCACTGCCGTTGTCGCCGGTGACCACGTTGAGCCGCTGCATCGGCAGCACCAGCGCATGCAGCGATCGGTAATTGGCGATGGCCAGGGTCTGCAGCATGGTCGACGTCCTTGCGGTGAGACGTTGAGGGTGCCGTATGGGTATCGCAATGGCTGCGACTGCACGCAAAGGCCCGGGCCATCCACGCATGGCGTGGATCCACCGCAACCGCGCGGGCGGTCAGGGCGCCACTTCCACCCGGTTGCGGCCGGCGCCCTTAGCCCGGTACAGCGCGGCATCGGCACGGGCCAGGGTCTGGTCAGACGTTTCACCGGGCTGGTGCTGTGCCACACCGATGCTGATGGTCACCGGGAAGCCCAGCGGCAGGTTGGACACGGCTACCCGCAGGAACTCGCATTGCAGTTCGGCGGTACGCAGGTCCGCGTCCGGCATCAGTGCCACGAATTCCTCGCCGCCATAGCGCGCGGCCAGACCCCCACCGGCGAAGTGCGAGCGCAGCAGCGCCCCCAGTTCGGCCAGCACCCGGTCGCCGGTCGCGTGGCCCTGGAAATCATTGATGTGCTTGAAATGATCGATGTCCAGCAGGGCCACGCAGGCCTGCCGGTCGCGGCCATCGACGGCAATCACCGCCTCGTCCAGCGCCGCTGCCAGTGCCCGCCGGTTGGGCAGGCCGGTCAGGGCGTCGGTACGGCTCTGTTCGGCCAGGTCGGCATTCTGGGCCAGCAGCACATCGTGATACTCCGACAGCAGGCGTTCGTAATCGTTGCGCTCAAGCATGTGCCGCTGGATATCCAGGGCGAAACGGCGCAGCTCCATCACCACCATCACCTGCCGCGACAGCGCGGCCAGCGCTTCGGCCTTGTCGGTCGCCAGCTGCTGCGGCCGCGCGTCGAACACGCACAGGGTTCCCAGCGGCAGGCCGTCGCTGCTGATCAACGGCGCACCGGCATAGAAGCGCACATGCGGGTCGCCGGTCACCACCGGATTGTCGTGGAAGCGGACGTCCTGCAATGCATCCTCAACCACCATGATTTCCTGCGGTTGCAGGATCGCGTGGCCGCACATCGACTCGCTGCGCAGGTTCTCGGTCGCGTCGATGCCCTGCATCGACTTGAACCACTGGCGCTCGACGTCGATCAGGGTCACGGCCGCCATGGTCGTGCCACACACCGCCTTGGCGATGGCCACCAGGTCATCGAACGAGCGTTCGCGCTCGGAATCGAGGATCCGGTAGCGGTACAGCGCCTCCAGGCGCAGCGCTTCGTTGGCGGGCTTGTCGGGCTTGATCATGCAGCGTCACGTTCCGGCAGGGCGCCGCAAAGTCTAGCGGATGCGGGCGGCCAATCTGCATTCCGGTAGTGCCGGCCGTTGGTCGGCTCCCTGATGTTCATTGCCAGCACC
This sequence comes from Stenotrophomonas sp. RIT309, assembly GCF_000632045.1. Lineage (NCBI taxonomy): Bacteria > Pseudomonadati > Pseudomonadota > Gammaproteobacteria > Lysobacterales > Lysobacteraceae > Stenotrophomonas > Stenotrophomonas sp. RIT309. The sequence continues at coordinate 14,322 of NZ_JFYS01000011.1, read as the reverse complement.
GTGCAGTTGCCGGCCAGCGGCCGGCACTACCGGTCGTTGCTTACCAGTCCTGCTGCTGCGGCAACAGGCCGTGAAGCTCCTGCTCGGTCAGGTTGCGCCACTGGCCCGGCTTCAGTGCACCGATCTTGATGTTGTCGATACGTACGCGGCGCAGCTGGGTCACGCGGTAGCCGAACTCGGCCGCCATCAGCCGGATCTGCCGGTTCAGGCCCTGCTGCAGGATGATGCGGAAACCGAACTTGGCGATCCGCGAGGTCTTGCACGGCAGCGTCATCTGGTCATGGATGCGCACGCCACGGGCCATCGCGCGCAGGAACTCGTCGGTGACCGGCTTGTTCACTGCCACCAGGTATTCCTTCTGGTGGCCGTTCTCGGCGCGCAGGATCTGGTTGACGATGTCGCCGTTGCTGGTCATCAGGATCAGGCCTTCGGACTCCTTGTCCAGGCGGCCGATCGGGAAGATGCGCTGTTCATGGCCGACGAAGTCGACGATGTTGCCCTTCACCGTGCTTTCGGTGGTGCAGGTCACGCCCACCGGCTTGTTCAGCACGATGTACACGTGGCGGCGGGCGCCGGGCTTGCGGGCAGTGCGCATGCGCAGGGGCTGGCCGTCGACCAGCACCTTGTCATCCTCGCCGACCACCGCGCCGGTGCCGGCGGCATGGCCATTGACGGTGACCCGGCGGGCGGCGATCAGGCGATCGGCCTCGCGTCGGGAGCAGAAGCCGGTGTCGGCGATGTATTTGTTGAGTCGGCTGGTCATCGCCCCATTATCCGGCATCACCGCCCTTCCCGCCTCATGCCGTGGTCAACGGATCTTCGGTTTCGCCATCGAACACCCGGTTGCGGCCACTGCGCTTGGCTACGTACATGGCGTGGTCGGCGCGCCGCAGCAGCGCGGCCAGGTCATCTTCGGCCGGTCGCCACTGTGCCATGCCGATGCTCGCGGTCACCTCCAGAGCGGGCACCTGCAGGTCCCGGCAGGTCTCGGTGATGCGCTGGCGCAGGCGTTCCAGGCGGGTGGCCGCAACCTCACGCGGCATGCCCGGCAACAGCAGCAGGAACTCCTCGCCCCCCATCCGCACCACCTGGTCCTCGCTGCGGACAGCGGCGCGAAGCGCGCGGGCCACGGCCACCAGCACCTGGTCGCCGATCTCGTGGCCATGGCGATCATTGATGTCCTTGAACAGATCGATATCGAGGAAGCCGATCACCAGCGGCCCCCTCTCACGCTCGCCGCCCTGCAGATGCTGGGCCAGCTGCTGCAGGCCGGCACGGCGGTTGGGCAGGCCGGTCAGCATGTCGGTCTCGGCGAGCTGGCGCATTTCATCGCGCTGCTGGCGCAGCCGGCCCAGGCGCAGGTTGAGCGCATAGGCCGCCATCATCAGCAGCCAGGTGACCGCCAGCTGCAGGGCCTCCACCCGGTATTCCATCAACCAGTGCGCGCTGGCGGCGTCGGCCACGATCAGCACCAGCATCGGCGCCAGTGCGGCCAGTCCGGCCAGCGACCAGACATCGCCGCGCAACCGGGCCCAGATGCCCATCGCCAACGACAGCGCGCAGCCGGCAATGAAGCTCCACTGCAGGACCTGTGCGACCACGACCAGTCCATCGCGCTGCAACCACGGCACCAGTGCCGCCAGCGTGAGCAGGGACCACAACACCAGCTGCTGGCCCGCGCGCGAACGTGGCAGCACGCGGTCACCGCCGTTCAGGCGCCACAGCGCCGGCAACACCAGTGCCTGGGTCGCTGCAGTCAGCGCCAGCAGCCACCAGTCACCGCGCCCGCCGACGCGCAGCCAGGGCTCGGGATAGCCGCTGAGGCCGCCCAGGATCGACTGCCACAGCACCAGCACCAGGGTGGCACCGATATACATCAGGAAGCTGCGGTCGCGGGTGGTCAGGTAGGCCATCAGCGCCGACAGCGCCAGCGCGATTGCCACGGCGATGCATGCGGCGCGCACCAGCAGCCGGGCAGTGTCGTTCTGCTGCACCGGGCTGGGCGCACCCAGCTGCAATGTGGGAACCCAGCGCGCCTTCAGCGGCGTCTGCCAGGAGACCAGGAAGGGTTCGTGGCTGCCGGCAGCGGGTACCGCCACCATGCCGATGCCCGCACGAAAGCGCGAATCGCGGGTGCGGGCATCCTGCATGTTGCCGCAGATCTCGCGATCACCGTGTTGCAGCCGCACTTCGCCGGCAAAGATGTTGAAGACATCCAGCGCCTGCGGCTGCCCGGACCAGCCTTCTGGCGGTGCATTCACCCGTGTCTGCTGGCGCGGCCCGGCCAGCATCTCCGGCGTGCACGCGCGATGGGGCGTAGGTTCGGCTGTCGCGGTGCCGACCAGAAGGTAATCGCGGCCAGCGTCGACGCTGCGCGCATGGCCCAGCCACGGCAACGCCAACCACACCAGCAGCAGGACAAGCACCGCCCCTGTTTCCAAACGCACCTGCCTGCCGCCCACGCCACGTCCTGTTCCTGCTTACGTCCGCGCCCACTGCGCGTCGCCCCTGGCGGCATTATCGCAGCGGAATGCACCACCGATGTGTAGACCAAAGTGGCGGAGGTATTGGCCGGGCTGCCGCCCGGCACCCGCTGTAGTGCCGGCCGCTGGCCGGCAACCTCAACAGCAACAGCAACTGCGGGCTACCGAGCTGGGCGGGGCGGTATGGGCAGGCAGGACACGCCGTAAACCCATCCATGGGGGCTCGATGGCGCCTTGCTCGTGTGCGCCGTCCTGCGCACACGGCAAGACCGGGGTTGGGCGTCCTGCCCAACCCGCCCGAGGGCATGCCTCGGGCCCATGGCGCCAACGGTCCTGCCTGCCCATACCGCCCCACCCCTGACAGTGTCCCGCCATCTGGTAGATCCACGCCGTGCGTGGATGGATGTTCATACCGTTTCGAAATCAATGAATGGATTGGATGTCATCCACGCATGGCGTGGATCTACGTGTCGACCAAGGTCGACACCCACCAACAGCAGCCGGAATCTGTCGAAGGCGGGGTGGGTCCGGTTGCGGGGGCGTGAGCGCCATGGATGGCGCGACCGAGCCTACAGGGACGTACTTGCGGCGTCCCCCGCAACCGGACCCACCCCGCCATCCCACGGAATGCAGCTGTTGCTGTTGCTGTTGCTGTTGAGGTTGAGGGTGCCGGGCGCCGCCCGGCCGCAGCACCTTCAGCCGACAGCCGATGGCCCCTGCGTACCGGCCAACCGCATCGGTCGCAGGTCAGCCAGGGTCAGCCGTTCCAGCGGCTGCGGCCGTTCGATGGCATAACCCTGCAGCCCCTGCACGCCCATCCCGGCCAGCGCCTCGGCAATTTCGGTGGTCTCCACCCACTCGGCCACCACCTCCATCTGCAGTTCGCGGCCCAGCTCGCTGATCGCGCGCACGCTGGCACGGCTGACCGGATCGGTGTCCATGTCGCGCACGAACGCCCCATCGATCTTCAGCATGTCCGCTGACAGCTGCCGCAGATAACCGAACGAGGACAGGCCCGAGCCGAAATCGTCCAGCGCCACCCGGCAGCCGCGCGCCTTGACCGCGTCGATGAAGGCACGCGCCTGGCTCAGGTTACCGATGGCCGCGGTTTCGGTGATCTCGAAACAGAGCTTGGACGCCAGCGCGCGGTTGCGCTCCAGCAGGTCACAGACGAAGGCAAGGAATCCCGGTTCGGCGATCGACTGGGCCGATACATTGACGTTGCACAGGCCCAGCTGCCGTACGTGCGCCGGGCACACCTGCAGGTGGCGGAACAGCAGGCCGAGCACGTGCCGGTCCAGCACCACCGCCATGCCGTAGCGCTCCACAGCAGGCATGAACTGGCCCGGCAGGTGCAGTACGCCTTCACTGTCACGCATGCGCACCAGCACCTCGTAGTGCAGGTAGGACGGATCGCCGACCTTGGCGATGCGCTGCGCATACAACAGCATCCGGTTCTCGGCCATGGCGCGACTGACGCCCTGCAGGCGTTCGGCCTCCAGCCGTCGCTCCTCCAGCGCCAGCCGGTTTTCGTTGAAGCAATGCACGCGGTTGCGACCGGCCTGCTTGGCCGCATAGCACGCGCTGTCGGCCGCGCTCATCAACCAGTTCACGTCCGGCGCCTCGGCTGTCACTTCGACCACGCCGACACTGCAGCTCAACTGGGGACTGCCCTCGCTGACCGGGAACGTGGCCTGGCCCAGGTTGCGGATCAACCGCTGCAGCACACGCTTGGCTTCATCCTGGTTGGCGCGGGCAAGGAACACCGCGAACTCGTCCGCCCCCAGGCGGCCGACCCAGTCGCCATCGCGCACCGCGCCGACCAGGTACTCGGCGAAACTGCGCAGCATCTGGTCGCCGGCCGCGTGGCCGAAGCTGTCGTTGACCAGCTTGAAGTGGTCCAGGTTGATGTAGCCCAGGGCATGGGTTCCACCGTCGGAGCGGACCTGCAGCAGCGATTTTTCCAGCAGGCGCTCGATCTCGCGACGATTGATCAGGCCGGTCAGGGGGTCATGGCTGGCGTGGTGCTCTATCTCACGTGCCAGGGCATGGTTCTGGCTGACATCCTCGACGATGGCGAACACCGACAGGCGGCCGCTGGCAGTGCGCACGCCGGTACCACTCCAGCGCCCCCACACCAGGCTGCCATCGCGGCGCCGGAAGCGCAACTCGCCCGGTCGCAGCTGACGTTCCCAGTCGATGCGGCCACTTTCATCGATCACCACCTCGCCCTCCATCAGCAGCTCGGCCAGCGACATCTGCAGCAGCACGTCCCGACGATGGTCGAGAATGTCGGCCATCGCCTGGTTGGCCTCCAACACCCGGCCGCCGGCATCCAGCTTGAGCATGCCGACGTTGGCTTGGTAGAAGGCGGCCCGGAAGCGGCTCTCATGCTCGGTCAGGTCCTTGCCGACCCGGCGCGCCAGGGCCACCGCCATCAGGCTGATCAGCAGGACCGACAGGCCGCCCACGGCCAGGGTCGCGATGCGCACCGCGCGGGCCATGCGCAGCAGTGCCTGCGAGAACGCCTGCGCCTGCCCGCGCAGCTGGTGGTCGATGCCACGCAGCCGATGCAGGTAGTCATCCACGGTCGCCTCGTCCAGCGGCCCCGAGCCATGGCGCCGTTGCAGTTCCTCCGCCAGCGACTGCATGGCCAGCAGGTTTGCGTCGGTCTGCCGCCACAACCAGGTGGCTTCGCGGAAGGCTCCGACGTTGCGCGCATGGCGGAACGAGAAGATCAGCCGCGGAATGTCGGCGCGGGCATTGCCCCCACGCAGAAAACCGGCGCGGGCTGTCGCCTCGTCCGGTTCGGGTTGCTCCAGCGCCTTGCGGGCCTGCAGGTCACCCAACGGAACCTGCAGTGCCGTCTGGGCATCCTGCAGATCCTGCAGATGGCCACGCGCCAGGTAACGGCTGAGCGCTGCGGTGGCGTCCTGCTGCCCCCGCGACCAGTAGCCCTGCCCTGCGATCCATGCGGTCGATGCCGCCTGCAGCTCCTGGATCACAGCCGACAGCGCGACCAGTCCGATCGCCATGCCCGTCAACAGCGCAAATCGCAGTCCCAGCCCGCGGGTCATCGGTACCCGTCGGCGCTGCTGGTCCATGCCACTTCTACCCATCCTGGATCCCCCGAATGTGCTGCGGTGACAATCTCCTACGGAACCGCGCCAGCCTAGAACCGGTGATGTGTGGGCCATGCGAAACCGGACCCGGCCGGTGATCGGCAGCGGAGGCCGGGCCGCCCTGGCGCCATGCAAACAACAACGCCAGCCCGGAGGCTGGCGTTGTTCGTCTACTTCAGCGCGGCTTAGAAGCTGCGCGGGCCACGTGGCTTGTTGAAGCCATCACGACGCGGCGGACGGCTGTCGCGGTCGCCGCCGGGGCCACCCGGACCGCTGCGACGCGGAGCTCCCGGGCCACCCGGACCGCCCGGACCACGCTTGTCGAAGCGCGGCTTGAACGGACGCGGCGCCGGATTGACCTCTTCACCGGCGGCCAACGGGCGCATCTGCAGCTGCTGGCCGGACACCCAGACCTTCTGCAGGTGGGTCAGCACGTCCGACGGCATCTGTGCCGGCAGATCCAGCAGCGAGAAGTCGTCGTGGATGTCGATACGACCGATGAAGCGGCTTTCCAGGCCGGCTTCATTGGCGATGGCGCCGACGATGTTGGCCGGCTTCACGCCATGCTGGTGGCCGACCGAAATGCGGTAGGTCTCCATGCCCTGCTCCGGTGCACCGCGCGGCGGCACGTCACGGCGCGGGCGCTGCTCGAAGCCACCCTCGGCATCGTCACGACGCGGGCCACGCTCGAAGCGCGGGCCGCGCTCGTTGCGGTCGCCACGTTCCGGGCGCTCAGTGCGCTCGAAACGCTCGCGCGGCGCACGCTCTTCGCGCGGTGCACGCACCGGCGGCTGCAGCAGGAACGGGGTATCGCCCTGCATCATCTTCGCCAGTGCGGCGGCCACTTCGATGGCCGGCACGTTCTGTTCGGACTCGAAACGCTCCAGCAGCTGGCGGTAGAAGTCCAGGCCGCCCTGGCCCAGCGTCTCGGTGATGCGCGAGGTGAACTTGTTGATGCGGTTGTCGTTGACCGCTTCCACGCTCGGCAGCTGCATTTCTTCGATCGGCTGGCGGGTCGCACGCTCGATCTGGCGCAGCATGCCCTTTTCGCGCGGGGTGGCGAACAGGATTGCTTCACCGCTGCGGCCGGCACGGCCGGTACGGCCGATGCGGTGCACGTAGCTTTCGGTGTCGTACGGGATGTCGTAGTTCAGCACGTGGCTGATGCGTTCCACGTCCAGGCCACGAGCAGCCACGTCGGTGGCGACCAGGATGTCCAGCTTGCCTTCCTTCAGCATGGCGATGGTGCGCTCACGCTGGGCCTGCTGCATGTCACCGTTGATGGCGGCAGCGGCCAGGCCACGGGCCTGCAGCTTGCTGGCCAGCTCTTCGGTGCCGGCCTTGGTGCGCGCGAAGACGATCATCGCGTCGAACGGCTCGACTTCGAGGATGCGGGTCAGCGCGTCCAGCTTGTGCATGCCGCTCACCCACCAGTAGCGCTGGCGGATGTTGGCCGAGGTGGTGGTCTTGGTCGCGATGGTGACTTCGACCGGGTCCTTCAGGTAGGTCTGCGCGATACGACGGATGGCCGGCGGCATGGTGGCCGAGAACAGCGCCACCTGGCGCTTCTCCGGCAGCTTCTTCAGCACCGCTTCGACGTCGTCGATGAAACCCATGCGCAGCATTTCATCGGCTTCGTCCAGCACCAGCGTCTTCAGCTCGGACAGGTCCAGCGTGCTGCGGTTCAGATGGTCGATGACGCGGCCGGGGGTACCGACCACGATGTGCACGCCGCGGCGCAGGGCCGTCAGCTGCTGGCCGTACGGCTGGCCGCCGTACACCGGCAGCACGCGGAAACCGGGGATCTTGGAGGAATAGGACTGGAACGCCTCGGCAACCTGGATGGCCAGCTCGCGGGTCGGGGCCAGCACCAGGGCCTGCGGCTTGATCTGCTGCAGGTCGATGTTGGACAGCACCGGCAGCGCGAAGGCCGCGGTCTTGCCGGTACCGGTCTGGGCCTGGCCCAGCACGTCGCGGCCTTCCAGCATCGCCGGGATGGTGGCAGCCTGGATCGGCGACGGCGTTTCGTAGCCGATGGCAGTGACAGCCTGCATGACAGAATCGGACAGGCCGAGCTGCGCGAACTGCAGCTGCGCTTGGGTTTCTTGGGACATGGGGAACTCCGAAGGCACTGCCACGAGCATGGCAGGCGAAAAAAAAGGGGGATTCCGCGCTTTGGGCGCCCTTCTTATCGCGTGCCCTGGCGCTGCTCGGTTGGAGCTGAGGTTTTACTCGCTCAGAGCGGAATGATACCGCACTGTGCCTGAACAAGGTGTACAGGAAGCCAACGGCATGCCGTTACGGCCCGCCGTGGCGCACAATAGGCGCCCATTTTACCGCCGCGGGCCCTGTCCTGCAGCGCCTGCCCCAGGAAACCCGTTCCATGCAGATCCTCGAATTCGACCTCGACGGCGATTACGTCGAACTCAAGCAGTTGCTGAAGCTTGCCGACCTGGTCACCAGCGGCGGCGAAGCCAAGATGGTCATCAGCGAAGGCCTGGTGCTGGTCGATGGCGAGGTCGAGCTGCGCAAGGCCTGCAAGATCCGCGCAGGCCAGGTGGTCGAGTTCAACGACAGCCAGATCCGCGTCCTGGCCGCCGCGTAAGTCACCGCGTGGCCGTCAGGCCACGCGCTGGGTCAGGTGGGCGGCAATCAACTGCCGGAACGGTGCCACCCCCTGCGCCACCCGCAACCCGGCCGCCCGCAACAGGCGCGCCGGACGACGGTCGTCGGTATACAGGCTGGCAATCGCATTGGTCGCTTCATACAGCGGCCGCGCCGCCAGCCGATGCCCGCGCTGGTAGCGGCCCAGCATGCCGGCCGCGGCGATGTCCGCTCCACGTCGCTGCTGCTCGGCGATGCCCTGCGCCAGCCGCTGCGCGCTGGCCAGGCCCAGGTTGAAACCATGTGCGGTGACCGGGTGCATGCCCACTGCGGCATCACCGATCAGTGCCGAACGTTCGCCGACAAAGCGGTGCGCATATACCCCGACCAGGGGATAGGCCTTTGGCGTGGCCACCGGCTGCATGCGTCCCAGGCGGTGTTCGAAGAACCCGCTGATGGCCTCCCCGAACGCGATCTCATCCATCGCCAGCAGCGCTTCGATCTGCCGCGGCGGCAGGGTGATCACCGCCGATGCCTGGCCTTCGTTGAGCGGCAGCAACGCCATCGTGCGGCCATAGCCGAACCATTCCCATGCTGTGTAGTGATGATCGCGCTCGACCTGCATCCTGCAGACCAGCATCGATTTGCCGAAGTCACGCATCTGCGCACCGATGCCGAGCATGCGGCGGGTGCCGGAGAAGCGACTGTCGGCACATACCAGCAGCCGCGCGTGCAGCTCGCTGCCATCGTCCAGGCGCACCACGTGGCCCTGGCTGTCGGCGCGTACCGCCTGCACCTTGCGGCCATCAAACAATTCCAGCCCGTCCTGGCCCTGCACCGCCTGCCAGGCCGCGCGGCGGATCAGATGGTTGGGCACCAGCCAGCCCAGCGGCTGGCCATCGACCTGGCTGCTGGCGAAGGTCAGCGCGAAGGGCGAACCTCCGTTCAGCACCCGCGCGTCGCGCAGTTCGGCAACCTCGGCTTCGGGCAGGCGCTGCCACAGGCCAAGCTGTTCCAGGCTTTGCCGCGAGGCATGGGTCAGGGCGATTTCGCGGCCGTCGAAGGCCGCCTCGGCCAGGGCCTGGCGCGGCTGTGCCTCGACCAGCCCCACCTGCAGGCCAGTGCTGGCCAGCGCGCGCGCAAAGCACAGCCCGGCCGGTCCGGCGCCGACCACCACCACGTCCATCCTGCGCATGCGCGCCTCCTGCCGTTGATCCAGTCGCGGCCAGCATAGCGCTGCGTGCCTGACCGGCCTTGATCTGGATCAGCTGCGCGTCACAGCAGCGCGAACACCATCGCCAGGATCGCCACGATCGACACCAGCCAGACCAGGCTGCGCACATAGGGCACGCCGGCTGCGTACAGCGGCAGGTAGACAACACGTGCCCAGAAGTAGACCTGCGCCGCCAGCGCGGTGGTGTCGCTGCCACGCCCGGCCAGCACCACCGCAATCGCAGCGGCGGCGAAGAACGGGAAGGTCTCGAAGAAGTTGGATTGCGCCCGCTGCAGTCGTCCAGCCAGTGGACTCAGCGGCTTGGACGAGTCGTCTCGTGCAGAAGCGTTCCATTTCATCCCGCGCTCGCGGGTGACCACGGTGGAGGCGGCAAAGATGTAGACGAAACCCAGCAGCATCGCCCACGCCAGCATCGTCAGTTCGGTGGCCATCGTCGATCTCCGTCAGGGGCTGGATGCGCGCAGGCTGTAGCCGGCCAAGCGCCAGGTCTGGTCTTCGTCGAAGCGGAACGACACCAGCTCGCGTACCGGCTGCGCGCTGTTGGCGAAACGGGTCGGGAAGCTGACGTTGATGTACAGGCCCTCGGGCACGGCAGCACCTGCAGCGTATTTCACGCGGGTGATGGTCGGCTGGCCACGCCCGGCCAGCGCGCCAAGACGCGTGCGGTCTGCGGCAAGCTGGCTGACGAAGGCCGCCTTGGGCACTGCGCGGCGGGCAACCGCCGAGGCGCCGTCCCACAGCTCACCGGCCCGATTGGCGTCGACCAGTTGCGCGGCCTTCAATGCGGCACTGCCCATTTCCGCGTCCTGTTTCTGCACCTGCGCCTGCTGGGCCGGGCTCAACGCCGGCGCGGCAGCAGTGGCCGGCTTCGCGGCCGTCGGTGCGCTCGGCGCGGGGCGAGCCGGGGCCGGTGCGGGCGTGGCCGGCGCCGGCGTTTGCGCCAGTGCAGCCAGGGGCAACAGGGACAGCAGCAGGAGCACGCGCTTCATGGACACCGCCGGTTCGATGGAAAGAACCGCAGTCTACGCCAGCGCAGTGAGTGGACCGTCAGCGCGCCTGGACGCTGCCTTCCACCGCGCCCGCCTCGGCCTGCGCCGCCGGTGCCGCCGATGCCGCGGGCAGCTGCTCGGCCACCGGCGGCTGCTCCGGCGGTGCCGGTGGCAGCGTAGCCACGTCGATCTCCGACAGCGGGCTTTCCTCCGGGCACACCGGGTCGGGGAAGCCGAAGCGCTGCTTCAGCGACTGGCCACAGCTGTTGATCGATTCCATGTCGGCACCGTCGCGCTTGCACTGCTGGTCGAACGCCACCAGGAACGCATCCTTGCGCTGCACGAAGTCGTCGCCGCAGGTACGCATCTGCTTGATCCGCTCCAGGTCGTCCTGCACGGCGTTGGTCCCGTCCAGGCCGTACTGGCGAAGCTCTTCGGCAGTCAGCAGGCGCAGGCTGCGGTTGGGCACGGTCATCATCAGGTCGGCCACACCCACCGCCACACCATTGCGCTGCAGATAATCCTTCACGTTGTCATAGACCTCGTGCAGTTCGCGGTTGAGCTCTGCGCGCGAAGTGGCCTTGGAACTGATGCGCATCATGCGGTGGATGCCGACCTTGCCGGTCAACAGGCGGTTGTCGCCGGCAGCCAGCACGAACACGCAGGCGCTGTGGCAGATCGAGCCCTCGCGCACCCAGATGGTCCAGCCGGATTCGCCGATGCTGTCGCCGGCAACGATGGCCGATTCCACCTGGCCACCGCTGGAATCCAGATCCAGGATGCGCTTGTGGATCTGCAGCTCGTCGGCGACCACGGCCAGCCGCCACATCATCTCGGCAAACCCGGGGTTGATCTTGCCGTTGTAGCGCACGCGCAGCAGGCCACGCTCGGCGCACGGCGCCAGCGCCTGCTTCAACTGTTCGCGCTGCAGGCCTTCCAGTTCAATGCCATCGCCGCCGTCGCCAGCGTAATCGGTGGTGCAGCTGACCCAGGCCTTGCCGTTTTCCAGCTGCGCCTGCGGCCAGGGCCGATCAGCCCGGCTGCGCGCCTGTGCCGGCGGGGGCGGCGCATCGGCGGCATTGATCGACACCATGTTTTCGCCATCGCTGGCCGGGGCCCGCGTGGCCTTGTCGGCAGCGGTGACGTTGCCGGGGTTCTCCAACTGGCTGCAGCCCGCCAGGGCCAGGAATAACAGGGGCAACCAGCGGAGTTTGGCGGACATCGGGCAACCGGATTCAGACAGGCAAGAACCACAGTCTACCCGTCCATGGCGCGCATTCAGCGCCCGCCACTGAACCTGTTCTGACCCTCACGTACCGTCATTTCCCATTCCAGTGTCTTCCCCCTTCCCATCCACGCATGGCGTGGATCTACATGTCGACCAAGGTCGACACCCACCAAGAGCAGGCCATGCCATCTCGACAGTTCGCGGAAATCTGTCGAAGGCGGGGTGGATCCGGTTGCAGGGGTGTCCGCGGCATGGATGCCGCGGCCAAGCTTACAGGGACGTACTTGCAGCGTCCCCTGCAACCGGACCCACCCCGCCATCCCACGGCTAGCCCGCTGTTGCCGTTGCCGTTGCCGTTGCCTTTGCGGGTGCCGGGCGCAGCCCGGCCAGGCCCCTCCAGCATCCATGTCCGAATATGGCGAGTACTACCGCCCGCAGGCGCCTAGACTGGCGCCATGGATACCGCACTCGCCCTCGACACTGCCGCCTGCGATCGCGCTCGCCTGGCCCGTGATGCACGCTTCGACGGCGTATTCTTCACCGCCGTGCGCAGCACCGGCATCTACTGCCGGCCGGTGTGCCCGGCGCCACCACCGAAGCCGCGCAACATCACCTATTTCCCCACGGCTGCGGCCGCTGCGTCCGCCGGCTATCGCCCCTGCCTGCGCTGCCGCCCCGAGCTGGCCCCGCTGGCACAACAGGCGCTGGCCGGACAGGCCGTGCAGCGGGCCCTGGCGCTGATCCATGCCGGCTTCCTGCAGGACCAGCCGGTGGCCGAGCTGGCAGGAAAGATCGGCCTCAGCGCACGCCAGCTGCAACGCCTGTTCGTCGAACGGCTGGGCGCAACGCCAGGGCAGATCCACGCAACCCATCGCCTGCTGCTGGCCAAGCAGCTGCTGACCGAAACCACGCTGCCGGTGACCGACGTGGCACTGGCCGCTGGTTACAACAGCCTGCGCCGCTTCAATACGGCATTCCTGCAGGGCTGCGGCATGGCGCCCACCGTACTTCGCCGCCAACACCATCCCCTGGCCGCCGACGATGGCGGGCTGGTGCTGCGCCTGGGCTATCGACCGCCGCTGGATTTCCCCCGCATGCTGGCCTTCCTGCGCAAGCGCAGCCTGCCCGGCATCGAACTGATCGGTGAAGACAGTTACCAGCGCGTGTTGAGCACAGCCGAGCGCCCCGCCCCGCTGCGCGTCACCGCCGACCCGAAGCGGCCCGAGCTGCGCCTGCAACTGGGCGCGGTCGACCCACGCCTGATTCCGGACATCGTGCGCCGCGTGCGCCGTGTGTTCGACCTGGACGCCGACCTGCAGCAGGTGCACGCAGCGCTGGGCGATGAACCGCTGTTGGCGCGCGGCATCGCCGAGCGCCCCGGCCTGCGCGTGCCAGGCGGATGGGACGGCTTCGAGGTGGGCGTGCGCGCGGTACTGGGCCAGCAGGTCAGCGTGGCCGCGGCCACCACGTTCGCGCGCCGGCTGGTCGATGCCTACGGTGCGCACCTGCCCGGCATGCCGTCCGAATTCGACCGTCAGTTTCCAGCGCCGGACGTACTGGCCGACGCGCCGCTGGAATCGATCGGCCTGCCACGCAGCCGCGCCGCCACCGTGCGCGCCCTCGCCGCAGCCTGCGCCAGCGGCCAGCTGGACTTCGGGCCGGGGCAGGCACTGGAGGAATTCGTCGCCCGCTGCGTGGCCCTGCCCGGCATCGGCCCGTGGACGGCGCAGTACATTGCCCTGCGCGGGCTCGGCCAGCCTGATGCCTTCCCCGCCGGTGACCTGGTGCTGCAGCAGGTGCTGGGCCACGCGCAGGGCCAGCGCCTCAGCGAACGCGCCACCGAGGCCCGTTCGCAATCATGGCGACCATGGCGCGCCTATGCCGTGCTGCATCTGTGGCACCTGTCCGGCACTTTCGTTGGAGAACCCTCATGAACCTCTTGTTCGATCGCTTCGATACACCGATCGGTGAACTGACCATCGCCGGGGATGAGAATGGCCTGGCCCACGTTCTGTTCCCGGAAAACCGCCATCCTGCGCGCGGCCGCGAGCACTGGCATTACGCGCCTGGCGCATTGCCGGAGGCGCGCGAACAGTTGCTGCAGTACCTGCACGGTGAGCGCAGCGGTTTCGACCTGGCGCTGGCACCGCATGGCACGCCGTTCCAGCTGCGCGTCTGGCATGCGCTGGCGTTGATTCCCTTCGGCCAGACCTGGAGCTACCTGCAGCTGGCGCAGCAGCTGGGTCAGCCGACGGCGACCCGTGCGGTCGGCGCGGCCAATGGCCGCAATCCGTTGCCGATCGTGCTGCCGTGCCATCGCGTGATCGGCAGCAACGGTACGTTGACCGGTTTCGGTGGCGGCCTGGAAACCAAAGCGGCGTTGTTGCGGCTGGAGCAGCGACAGGCACCGCTGTTTGCATGAGGGTTGGAGGCAGGGCTGCGCCCTGCACCCGCTACAAGCCAGAGCAACATCAACGTCAACGTCAACATCAACGTCCAAAGCGGTCTATCCGAGGGTGGTCGGGGCGGTGTCGGGTTGCGGGGACGCCGCAAGTACGTCCTTGTAGCAACTGTGTTGCTGGAGGAGCGCCAGCCCTTCCGGTAAACGGGCACGGTAGTGCCGGCCGCTGGCCGGCAGCCTCAGGAGCAACGCCCTCTGGTG
>NZ_JFYS01000010.1:0-8130 GCF_000632045.1 Stenotrophomonas sp. RIT309 | reverse complement strand
TGGAGCGGGAAACGAGACTCGAACTCGCGACCTCAACCTTGGCAAGGTTGCGCTCTACCAACTGAGCTATTCCCGCATAAGCCGTATGGTACCGGAAGCCCGGGACACACACCAGCCATTTCACAACAGTTTTCACTTTTCTGACTGCGCGAAGAGCCTTGTGGCTCAACGTGCCCCGCCTTGCCGTGGCGGGAGAAAAACAAGGCCCCAACCGGGGCCCTGTGCAATCTGGAGCGGGAAACGAGACTCGAACTCGCGACCTCAACCTTGGCAAGGTTGCGCTCTACCAACTGAGCTATTCCCGCAGATTCTCCGACCTGCGTCGAAGGAGCGCTATTGTGTCCAAATTCCTTCACGCCGTCAACAGTCCGCAGCACCGATGAACCCGCCCACGAGACCTCGTTTCGCCCGCCTGTGCTGGAGCCTTGTCGCCCTGGCCTGGCTTGCGGTGATTGCTGCACTGATCAATGCGGGCTTCACCCCGGACTATTGGATGCTGCGCCACTTCGAAGGCGCAACCCTGCCCTACCCCACCGGCGCGGTCATCCAGTTCGCTGTACTGGCCGGAGCGGAACTGTTGGTCACCGTGCTGATCGTGCGTCCCTGGAAACCAGGGCGCCTGTGGTTGCGGCTGCTGATCGCCCTGGTGCTGCTGCTGGCCTGGTCGTTCCCGTGGCTGGCCGCTGCCCTGCACCAGGCGCCGGTGCAGGGCATGCACCTGCTGTGGCTGCTGCTTCTGGATGTGGGATTGCTGCTGGCGCTGTGCGTGGTGTCGCTGGCCAGTGCGTGGCGGGCGTTGACCGGGAAACAGACCCGACGCGCACGCCCCTAGCGAAGCACGCCCCTACCTGTGGAACTCCACCCGCACATGCTGGCCGACGCGCGCCTTGACGGCGCTCTCGAATTCCAGCACGCACTCCACCACCTTGGCCACGCCGCGCCCTGCGTCTTCGGGCAATCGTGCCTGCGCGAACACCGGGCTGATGCGGACCACGCGTGCCACCGGCAGTGGCTTGCCCTCTGCGCCATCGCTATCGATCACCACCGTCGCACGCATGCCAACCTGCACGGCATCGGCGTAGGCCGCACTCAGCTCGGCACGCACCTGCAACGGTCGCGCCGGCAACAGTGACATCGCCGGCTTGCCGGCCTGCACGAACGCACCCACGCCCGGCACCTGGCCGACCACGATGCCGGCGTCCGGTGCGGTCAGCGACATCTGTCGCAGCTTGAGCCTGGCGTGCTCCAGCTTGTGCTGGGCCATGTCGACCTGCGCTCCGGCCACATCCACATCGGCGCGGACGCCGGCCAGCTGCTGCCTGGCTGCGTCGGCCTGCTGGCTGGACGACACGCCTTCACTGGCGCCGGTGGCCAGGCGGGTGGCGTTGCGCTCCAGTTCGCGCAGCTGCGCCTGACTGCCCTTCAGCCGATCGTTGGCCAGCGCGAGATCGGCATTGGCCATGCCCACCTCCTGTTCAAGCAGTGCGCCATCCAGGGCGAGCAGGACATCGCCCTTGCGCACCACCGCCCCTTCCTTCACCGGCGCGGTGCTGACCGAACCATCCATCGCTGGTACCAGTGCAATCAGCCCGCCTTCCACATCGATGATGCCGCGCGCGACGGCGACGTTGTCCGCGCTGGCGGCCGTGGCAGCGGTCGGCTGCGCGGGTACGGGTGCATCCTTGCTGCAGGCACCCAGCAGCAATGCCGCGCCCAAGGAGAAGCTGAGGGAGAACAACGGCGGCATTCTGGTCATGGGCTGGGCTCTACGGTTTCGTTCTGGCGGCGGTCATCGCGGACCGTGCCGTCTTCCATGGCGATCACCCGATCCGCATGGCGGATCAGGCGTGGATCGTGGCTTACACACAACACCGTGGCCTGATGCGCGCGTGCATAGCGGTGCAGGATGTCGATCACGCGCTGGCCGTTCTCGGCGTCCAGTGCGCTGGTGGGTTCGTCGGCGAAGATCAGCGTGGGTGACTTGGCGAACGCACGGGCAACGGCTACGCGCTGCTTCTCGCCGCCGGACAGCTGCGCCGGGCGCATGTGGCTGCGGTGCGAGAGGCCGACTTCGTCCAGCGCCTGCCGCGCCAACGGTTCGCTGTCGCGGTTGCGCATGCCGCGATAGCCCAACGGCAGCTGCACCTGCTCCAGCGCCGTCAGCGCCGGGAACAGGTTGAAGCCCTGGAACACGAAACCGACGTGGTGCAGACGGAAGCGCTCCACCTCGCTGCGGGTCATGTGGCTGACGTCCTGGCCAAGCGCATGCACGCGACCGCCATCAGGCGTTGAGAGCCCGGACATCAGCGACAGCAGCGTGCTCTTTCCGCACCCGGAGGGGCCCGATACCAGGGTCAATTCGCCGGGATAGATGTCCAGCGACAGGCCACGCAGCACGGGCACATGCACATCGCCGGACACGAAGCCCTTCTCGAGTGCGTCGGCACGCAGGGTCGGGATTGCGATGGGAGCATTCGTCATCGGTGGCCCCTCAACGCAACAGCAGCGATGGATCGGAACGGACGACGCTGCGCACCGCCATGATGCTCGACAGCATGGCCATCACCGCGACCAGCGCCACGCAGCCAAGAACCACCGTCGGCGTGAGCTGTACCGGTACGCGCTGGGTCTGCGCGGCCATCAGCACCACCGCGCTGAAGGCTGCGGCCAGCAGCATGCCGACACCACCGATCAGCACGGCCTGTTCGAACACCACACGGGCCAGCGCGTAGCGGCCTGCGCCGAGCGCATTGAGGGTGGCGTACTCGCGTACCGACCCGGCCACCACTGCGGCAAATGACTGGTTGGTGATCACCGCGCCGACGAAGCAGACAATGACCGCCATGAACAGCACTGCGATGCCGGCGCCGGTATCGAACAGCCAGTATTGCTGCGAACGACTGGCGAACTCCGGCGCTGTCCAGAACTCGACGGGCGTGGCGCGGCCCGTCGATGAACTGAGGCGATCGCGCACGCGCGCGGCCAGCTCCGGTGAGCGCGTGCCCGCCACGAAATAGGTGCTGCCTTCATGCGGATCGGTTCCGGCGATGGCACGCGCGGTATCCAAAGACGCCAGCACATTGACACCGCCAAGGCCACGCAGGCCGGGTTGCGCGGCAACCATACGCACGGCCTTGCCATTGATCCACGCGCGGTTGCTGTGCAGATCGACGCCCAGCGTATCCAGGTCCGCGCTGTCGACGATCACCGCACCGGGTTCGCGCAACCGGGCACGCAGATCGGGCGACAGGATGCGCGAGAACATCATCGCGTCGCCTGCCGTGGAGATGCCGGACAGATAGACCGACACGTTGCCGGCACCCTGTGCGCTGGAGCGCCACTCACCATCGACCCACTCGTAGGGTTCGACGCGGGTGACATCCGGGTCCATCCGCAGGCGATTCTCTACATCCGCACTGATCGCATGACCGTAGTTCACGCTCTGCGTGCCGGCAAAGCCCGCCCAGACATCGGCGCTGGATGCGTTCACGTAGATCGCGGCGGTGCCGAAGATGCCCAGCACCAGCGCCGCCTGCACGATCAGCAGCACGCCGGCGAAACACATGGCGAGCACTACCGGCAGGAAACGGCGCCACTCGTAAACCAGGGTCTTGCGGGCAAGCGCGATCATTGCGCGTCGCCTTCAGGCTCGGCTGGCAAGGGAGCACCGCCCACTGCGCGATAGAGCGATGCGAATGCAAGTACGCGAGCACCCTGCGCGCCGATCAGGTCGGCCTGCGCGGACAGCGCGGCACGCTGGGTTTCCAACCCGTCGAACTCACTGGAAAGACCAAGCTGCACCTGCCGGGCCTGTCGTACGACCTGCTGCCGGGCTGCTTCGTCGGCCACCTGCAGCGACTGGATGCTGCTGTCCTGGCGGGCCAGGCTGCCCAGTGCACCCTCCACTTCCGCCACGCCCTGCAGCACTGCCTTGCGATACCCCAGCAAGGCTGCATCCAGCTGCTTGTCGTCGGATTGATAGCGCGCGCGACGTTGGCCCCAATCCCACAGAGGGATATCGATGTAGGGACCGATCGATGGGCTGGAATCAGAATTGGAGCGAGCGTTCTGGGTCAGGTTGTAGGCGTACAGGATGGAACCGCCCAGACTCAGTTTCGGGAACATCGACGCGCGCGCATTGCCCTTTTCGGCGGCAGCCTGCAGCACATCGGCCTCGGCCAGCAGGATCTGCGGGCGATGGCGCAGCAGATCGGCCGGCACCTGCTGCAGGGTGAAGGCGCTCAACTGCGGTGGCGTGCGGTAGGCATTCCAGGCCGGATCCGGACCATCGCGACCCAGCAGCAGCGCCAACGCGCGCGAGGCGTTGCCCGCGTTTTCATTCGCCTGTGCAATGGCCGCGCGCGTGGCCGCCCGCCGCGCGCGCAGGCGATCCATTTCACCGGGCTCGTCCAGATGCAGGCGCTGCCGAACCAGGCCCAGTTGCTCGCCACGTGCGTCAACGGCCTGCTGCCTGCCCAGCAGATCCACCTGCGCCTGCGCGACGGAAAGATCCAGGTAGCTGCGCACCACATCAGCGATGACCGCCACCTGCGCCGAATCGCGCAGTGCTTCGGCATTTCCGTTGGCCGCCTGCGCGCTTAGACGGGCGCTCTCCGCTGCGCCGAACAGGCCAAGATCCCAGATCGCTTCAACGCCGGCGTGGAAGTACGTGTCGACTGCGGCGGCGTCCTGCACCTGCTTGGCACTGGCGGAGATTTCCGGACGGAAGCGCGCATCGGAGGTGCCCGACAGCAGGCGTACCGCCTGCAACCGCAGGGTGGCCTGGCGCAGGTCCAGATTGCCGGCGACGGCCTCTTCCACCAGCGCGTTCAAGCGCGCATCGGCCAGCACCTTCCACCACTGCCGCGCATCGACCGCTACGCCCTGCCCTGCCGCGGTCTGACTCCACACTGCTGGTACGCGATCAGGCAGATCGGGAACCGGCACCGACATGCAGCCCACCAGCATCATGCTGGTCAGCAGCGCCCCGGTACCCAGGACGATACGTGGGACGACGGCATACCGGCGCGCGAACGCTGCCGGGAAAGTGATGCGACTGGCCACCCGCCCGCCTTCGAGGAGAGAGAAGCCGAGGAGGCTACGCCGCGATTGTGGAGTGGACATGGAGAATCGGTCGGAGGTGCGTTACAGCGCGTGTGCGGTGCATGCATTGCGAACCCTCGGCCTTTCCACAGCCTTTCATCGGCGCCGCCAAGCTGAACGCTGGACTGTCCGCGGGCGCTGCGGCACAGTGTCCTGAACGCTTCCACCGGCAGGCAATACGCTTGAAATCCGCCCTTCGCCGCACGCTCGGCATCTTCGCGACCGTGCTCATAGTGGCCACAACGGCGATCTGCCTGACCACTCCGTTGGCGTCGAACGCGGCCATGCTGCTGATGGACCGCAGCAACTTCATTCCCGCGCAGTCGTCGATCTTTTCCTTCGAGCCCTACGTGATCAACGAGGGCTCGTCGAACTACTGGTTGTACGGCCAAGACCGGAACTACTACTACCACTTCACCTACCAGGCCGACGCCCCGTATCTGTACATCACGCGGAAGAACGCCTGCGCCGGCTTCGATCGTGCGGACGTGCGAACCTGGTGCGGTGCGGGCCGAGGCAGCCCGCGCTAGCGCAATCGCAATCCCTTGCCGGTGCGCAAACGAAAAACGCTCCCTTGCGGGAGCGTTTTTCTGAATCTGGAGCGGGAAACGAGACTCGAACTCGCGACCTCAACCTTGGCAAGGTTGCGCTCTACCAACTGAGCTATTCCCGCAGATTCCGTTCGACCTGCGTCGAAGGAGCGCTATTGTGTCGGGATTGCTGCACGGCGTCAACAGGATTCTGCTGCCCTCTCATGAAGCAGCGTTCAGCTTCAGGATCACATCCGCACGCCCCGTCGATGGAAGTAGATCTGCTCGGCCAGCCGGCGCATCGGGCCGGTACGCAGCAGCGCATTGACCGGCCAGTCCCGCTGCAGGTGGTCCATTGCCCAGCGCAGCATGCGCTTGCGGTGAAAGGTGGGGGCGGCCTGACGCGCCACCTGCTCTGCGGCCGGCCCCTTGCCGCGCCGGTGCAACCCGATCGCATCACCGACCGCCCAGCCATGCCGCCATGACGAGTGGATGCCGCCGGCCGACAGCGGCGAGACGACACCTGCCGCATCACCGGTCAGGATCACGCCCGGCGCAGTGATCGGGCCATCCGGCAACCCGCAGGGCACCAGGCCCGCGCGGGTGCCGGCAACCTGGGCCGAGTGCGGAAGTCCCACAACGTCGCGCACGTGTTCAAGGAATCCCTCGATATCCGGCGGGCGTGCATGTGCGGGATCATGCCGCAGCGCCAATCCCACCTGCACGCCGGTGGGATTCTGCGCGGCCCAGCCGATGTAGCCGGGTGCGAACCGGCGGCTGACAAAGCAGTGCAAGGCATCGCCTTCCGGCAGCTGCACGCCGGCAAACTCGCGCTCGACGCCATACAGGTTGTCGCGCACCTGGCCCAGGCCTGTGCGCTGGGCAACACGTGATCGTGCGCCATCAGCGCCGACCAGACAGGCCGTGCGCCCCACCCCTTCAACCTGCCACGCGTCGCCGTCGCGGCAGGCGTCGGTGAACGACTGCTGCAGCCGCAGGTCCACGCCACTGGCACGCAGTTCGCTGGCCAGCCAGCGCATCAGGTTCGGCGTATCGGTGGTGAGGAAGTAGTAACCCGGTGCGGTCAGCAGCACGTTGTGCAGGTTCGGCGCATACAGGCGCACGCGTGCGACGCGTTGCACGAGATGATCGGGCATGCGCCCCAGCCAGGTCTGTTCCATCGCCTCCTTCACCACGATACCGGTGGTGTGCAGGCGTTCGCCAGGGTCGGCCTTGCGCTCGAGCACGCAGACGCGCAGGCCGTACTGAGCGGCGGCAAGTGCGCAGGCGGCACCGCCAAAGCTGGCGCCGACGATGACCACGTCGTAGTCGTTGGCAGGGGGAGTCTGAGGCATCGCGGCGTCACCTTGCTGGATCCGGGGGTACAGCGTGGGATCGGCGCATGGCGAGGCGATGGAGTGGCGGTGAAGTGGGGATGAAGCGCTCGCTCGCCCGATCGGGCTCCATTTCGGAATACTTGTATGGACTCACCCCGGACGACGATCAATAGTTCCTGGCCCAGTGCCATCACCAATGTAGTGGCGACTATCGACAACCACTCCGACACCCTCGATCGGGACCAATCTGAGAACGGCGACATGTAGTTGAGCATGTCCAAGAGCGCGAGTCTCGGCGATCCGCTGGCAGTGGACTGATCGCTCCGAGCAACAACCGCTCTCAATGAACCCACAAGACGACCAGTCCTCCCGGACCACGACATTCGAGAATCGATATGGATCACTTCGCCCACCTTGGCTACCACTACGGCGAGCGAGAAATCGAGTCGTTGCTGAAGGAGCTTGGGATCGTCGATGCTCCAGCCCTGGAGCCGCATTGGACAGATGCTTACTTGTCCAACGCATCACTCGGCGTTGAACTGACATTGTCAGATTCTGAGTCCTTGGCCTTTCCTAGTCGCGACTATCCAGCTGGCGCGCTAGTGTTATCCAATTTCCGCTACTACGGACGGGAAATCGGCGACTTTTCCGTTTACCGAGGCGCCCTGCCCCACGGCCTCACTTTCGGCCAAGGCAGGAGCGACGTCTTGTCAATGTTTGGTGAACCGGAATGGACAAATCCAGAAAGCAGCCGCATGCGATGGAAATCCGGCAGCTACAGAATCCATGTGACATTCGACAAGACCGGAAAGCTAGCAATTGTCTCCGGAGGATTGCCGATCTAAGAGCACAACTCTGCGCAACGTTCTGTCGGCACCCAAGTCATGATGTCTGCCGACATCGAGCCACTCCCAGACCACGCCGTCGACATCGCCCTATCTCGCGACAGCTCATAACGAAAAACGCCCCCTTCCGGGAGCGTTTTTCTTGAATCTGGAGCGGGAAACGAGACTCGAACTCGCGACCTCAACCTTGGCAAGGTTGCGCTCTACCAACTGAGCTATTCCCGCTTGGGAGGCGAAATTCTACCTGTTCTGCGCAACGCGTCAAGGCCTTTTTTTCAGGCAGATCGAGAGGTCATGGAATGCGTCATCCACGCA